>JBGPJM010000087.1:0-18117 GCA_041485385.1 Phycisphaerae bacterium
CGTGCGAGTACTCGAAGACGCCGAGGGCATCGAAGCCGACCTCCTCGATGAACTCGAGGAGTTGCTCGTGGTCGGACTCAGTCTCGCCGGGGAAGCCGGAGATGAACGTCGTGCGGATGGCCATGCCGGGGATGCGGTCGCGGAGTTTGTGCATCAGGGCGAACTGGTGCTCGGCGGTGACGTTGCGACGCATCGCGGTCAGAATGCGGTTCGAGGCGTGCTGGAGGGGGATGTCGATGTATGGGATGAGGCGGCCCTCATCGACAAGGCGGGCGAAGGCGTCGATCATCGGGTCGGAGAAGTTCGACGGGTAGGCGTACATGAGGCGGATCCAGCCGTCGCGTGCACCGGCCTCGTCGTAAGCCCCGGCGACGGCGCGGAGCATCGCCGGCATGCCGCCGCCGCCCTTCCCGTCTTGGCCATGCCCGAAACCGATGTCGTCCCCGTAGCTGGTGGTGTCCTGCCCGATCAGGTTCAGCTCGAAGGCGCCGTCGGCGATGAGCTCGCGAGCCTCCGCGACGATGCGGTCCAGCGGCTTGGAGCGCATCTTGCCGCGGATGGACGGGATCGTGCAGAACGCACAGTTCTGGTTGCACCCCTCAGAGATTCGCAGGTAGGCGTAGTGGCGCGGCGTCAGCCGCAGCCGCGCGGAGTCGTCCTCGAAATACCCGACGCCCTTGCCGTCCTTGCCGTTGACGGTGAGGCCGGCGGTCTTCAGCCCTCGCTCCTTCGCCGCCTGGAGCGCATTGGCGGCGATCCAGTACCTAGGCTGATCCGACGCCGTCCCAAGCGTGTCCCGCTCGGGGCGCGTGCCCCGGACCGCCTCGATGATGTGATCTCGGTCGAACACCCCCACCATCGCATCAATCCCCGGCGCCCACTCGAGCATTTTCGCGCGGTGCCGCTGCACCAAACAACCGGCGACGATAACCCGCTTGACCCTCCCATCCTCCTTGTCCCGGATCGCGTCGTGGATGACCCGGAGCGACTCCTCCTTCGAGGCCTCGAGGAAGCCGCACGTGTTGATCACGACCGCGTCGGCGGGCTGGTGGGCCGCGACCCGCTCACCCCGCCCGCCGCCCTCGGCGGTGTTCCCCTCAACGCCCGGCTCCTCCGCGGCCGTCTCGGCGTCGCACGACACCACCGCCAGCCCATCCTGGGCCAGGAGACCGAGCATCTTCTCCGAATCGACCAGGTTCTTCGGGCAGCCGAGGCTGACGAAGGAAACGGTCTTGATCC
Source organism: Phycisphaerae bacterium (assembly GCA_041485385.1). GTDB lineage: Bacteria > Planctomycetota > Phycisphaerae > Phycisphaerales > UBA1924 > JBGPJM01. The sequence continues at coordinate 1,240 of JBGPJM010000087.1, forward strand.
GGTCGGCGCCGTCCGGGGTTGGTCTTTGCGGTCGGGGCATGCGTGGGGCAAGTGTAGGGGCGCGCGCTCCCGGATCCGTCGCACGACCGGTCCTCGTTGGGCATGGCGAACCGGGCCCGGCCCCGGTAGGCTGGCGTGCTGGATCCCCGGATCACGGAGTCAGGCACCCATGAACAAGCGGCTGATCGTCATTCTTGTCGTCGGCGTCGTCGTGCTCGGCGGGGCGTACCTTTTCGCCCAGCAGAAGAAGAACGCCAAGGCCGAGGAGCTCCGCCAACAGGCTGTCACCAAGGTTGAAGGCGTGGACATCTGCCGCGGCACCGTCAACGCCCAGAACCTCGTGTACGTGAAGGGCCTCGTCGAGAAATCGCACCCGGCCGGCGCCAGGGCTTTGGGCGGCCTGTTCGGGACGAACCTCGACGAGAAGACCTACTACACCGGCCTGTTCAACGCCATGATCAAGCAGGCGAAGGCCGACGGACGAGAGGACATCGCGACCTCGCTCCGCAACTTCGCGGTCGGCCGGGGTTACCTCGACGTGGGGAAGTAGCGCGCTCAGCAGCACACGAGCGTGCGGCTCCGCCGTCACCCCCCGATGTTCATCACTACCTTGATCCCCTCCCCGCTCTGCATCAGCGCGAACCCCTTCGCGAAGTCCTCCATCGGGATCTCGTGCGTGATGATCTCCTCCAGCTCCAGCCGCCCCGACAGCAGCAGCGCCTCCATCTGGTACCACGTCTCGAAGATCTTCCGCCCGTTGATCCCCAGCACCGTCTGACCCTTGAAGATCACGCTGTTGAGATCGAACACGAACGGCTTGGACGTGATCCCCAGCATGGCCGCGGTCCCGCCCATGCGCAGCGCCGCGAACCCGTCGGTGATCGCCGACGGAGCCCCGGACATCTCCAGCAGCACGTCCGGCCCGTCGCCGCGCGTCTGCGAGCGGAGGTCGTCGATCCACCCCCCCGCCGCCCCCTTGCTTGCGTCGTAGGCCTCCACCGCCCCGAGTTTTTTCGCGAGCGCCAGCCGCCTCGGGTCCACGTCCGTTACGAAAATCCGTGACGCCCCGGCCGCCCTCGCCACCGTCACCGCCATCAGCCCGATGATCCCCACCCCGGTGATCAGCACGGTCTTGGCGCTCACCCCCGCGCCCATCACCGTGTGCACGGCGTTGCCCAGCGGGTCCAGCACCGCGGCGACCTTGTCCGGGATGCTCGGGTGCACCGGCCAGACGTTCTCCTCGGGCACGCAGACGTAATCGGCGAAGCAGCCGTCGCGGTCGACGCCCAGGATCTTGGTGTCCCGCGCGATGTGCGCGCTCCCCGTCCGCGCGTTGTAGTCGGTGCCCGAGTTGATGTGCCCCTCCGCCGATACGCGCAGCCCGGGCTGGTACCGCGTCACGGCCGAGCCCACCTTCTCGATGATCCCCACGAACTCGTGCCCCGTCGTGATCCCCACCGGGATCCGCCCCGCCGCCCACGCGTCCCACTCCCAGATATGCCGGTCCGTCCCGCAGATCCCCACCTTCTTCACGCGGATCAGCACGTCTCGCGCCCCCGGCTGCGGCACCGGCTTATTCGGGTTGAGCCGAAGCTGCGGTCCGGCGTGGTGTTTGTAGAGGGCTCGCATGATTGTGGGGGTGGTCGGAGGCGTGATCTCGACGGACACTGGGGAGGTCCTGGGAAGCGTGGTCATGAGAAGCGGTCCTTGGCCGGCGCTACACACGAATCGGGGTAGAGAGCGGATGCGAAGGATAGGAAGACTCGGCCAACCCGTCCGCGCCGGGCGGCGCGCTGCTTGGGTGCTGTAACGCCGCTGTAACGACCCCTGCCGGGCGCGAAATCTCTGCCGCTCCGCCTCGTCTTACTGCGGTGAGAATGGGCTTAGGATACAGCCGATGACGCAGGCGACAACCTCAACCTCCTTCGCGTACCTCGCCGTCCGGCCCAGCGGCGGACGCAAGTTCGGCCTTCGGCAGGCCCGAAGTATCCCCGCCCTCGCCGAATCGCTCAGGATGGAGAACCATCTCCTCCTCAGGTACTGGCGGCTCCCCGCCTGGGCCGCCAAGGAGTCGCAGCTCACCCTCAAGGACCACGCGGCGCTCAACGACCAGATCGGCCAGCTCCTCTCTCGCGGCGTGCCGCTGGTCGAGGCGCTGGAGGTCACCGCCTCCTGCGTCCGACCCGCCGCCCGGGTCAGGATCCTCCGCATGCGCGAGCTGGTTTCCTCCGGCTCCTCCTTCGCCGACGCCTGCCGCGCCGTCGGCGGGTTCGATAACGTCACCATCGCCGTCTACCGCGGCGCCGAGCGCACCGGCGATCTCGCGGGCGCGTCCAAGCAGCTCGCCGAGACCGCCCGCCGCCGGCTCCGCGTCTCCGGCAAGGCCGCCACGCTCATGATCTACCCGGCGATCGTGCTCTCCATCAGCACGGTCGTCTCGCTGCTCATGCTCACGATCATCGTCCCGATGATCAACGAGGGGCTCTCCCGCGCCGAGATCAAGCTCCCCGCCTACTCGCAGGTCGTCATGCACCTGGGCCTCTGGATGCGCGGGCACGTGACGCTGCTGGCCATCATGGCGGCCGGCGTCGCCGCGCTCCTGCTCATCGGGCATGTCGCCGTCGCGGAGCTGGTCCGCAGGTTCATGCGCCGCGCCCCGCTGCTGCGCGACGTCGTGGTGGCCCAGGAGCTCGCCCGGTTCTTCTCCGTCATGGCCGCGATGACTCGCACCGGCGTCCCTATCTCCGACGCCCTGGCCGTCGCCAACCAAGCCGTGGGACACCCGATTCTCCGCCGCCAACTGGAGCGCCTCCGCACCCGCCTGGTCGAGGGCGGCCTGCTGCGGAACCTCATCGAGGAGATCACCCAGTTCCCGCTCGCCACGCGCCGCCTGCTGGTCGCGGCCGAGCGTGCCGGCGATATGGAGAGTGTCTTCGGCACGCTGGCGGGGGACATGGCCGACGAGGTGGACCGGCGCTCCACACGCCTCCTGGCCGTGCTCGAGCCGGCGCTCATCGTGATGATGTTCCTGATCATCGGCTCGCTGCTGATCTCCATCCTGCTTCCAATGCTCACCCTCTCGAGCCGTATGGGGACATGATGCCGACCGGAGCGATCAAGACAAACCGGCCGGAGAACGTTCGTGCGTGGGCGGGGCGACTCAGAAGAACAGGACTCGCGGGCGAACGCCCGCAAGGAGAATCGAAGATGAACGGGTCAACCAATCGGCGGCGACGGCGGGGCTTCACGCTCCTGGAAATGATGCTGGTGGTCGTCATCATCGGCCTGCTCGCCACGGTCGCGGTCGTGAACCTCGCCGGCACGAGCGACAAGGCGCGAAAGGGCGTCACAAAGGCCAGCCTCAACAATATCAAGAGCGTGCTGACGCAGTTCTACACCGAGACCGGCGCATACCCGCCCACCCTCGCCGCACTCGTTCCCGCGCATATGGAGAAGGTCTCCAAGGACGGCTGGAGGGAAGACTTCATCTATTACCCGTCGTCCCAGGATCCGGCGCACCCCTACACACTCTTCAGCAAGGGCCCGGACAAGATCGCCAGCACCGCCGACGACCTCAGCGTGTGGACCATGGACGAGGCGAACTGATCGTGACACTCCGGCGCCGGAACCTCCAGCGACAGCTCGGCGCGAACCGGCGCCCGGTGCTCCGGCGCGCCATGACCCTCCTCGAGGTCGTCCTCGCCGTGCTCATGCTCGGCATGGTCGCCGCCTCCGTCTCCAGCGCGCTGGCCTTCACGCTCAACTCCGACTCCCGCGCCCAGGTCCGCCTCAGTGCCTACGAGGTCGCCAACCGCGTCGTCCTCCAGTACCTCGACGACCGCACCGCCCTCCCCAACCCCGCGGCACCGATCGAATACGGGCGCTACAGGTTCTTCTGGGAAGCCGTGCCGATCAACGTCGAGATGCGAGTCAAGGCCGCCGATGCCTCCTCCGGTCGCTCCGCCCCGCGCAACACCAACCGCTTCGAGTTCGTCACCGTCCGCGTCTGGCTCGCCGTCGGCACCACGGGGCGCGGCGGCTCCTTACAAAAGGGCGAGCTGCTCGCCGAGCTCGACCGCCTCCTGGACCCCACGGCCCCGCGGAATCCCGACGCCGCCAGGCGAATGGCCACCCCCAACGGCATCATCGACCTCATGAAGCGCATGGGCATCGACTCCAGCGGCGACGCCGGCCATTCAGGCGGCACGCCGGGCGGGCGCACCCCGGGGAGCGGCACGCCCCGCACGCCCGGGACGTCACGCCCCGGCTCCAGCGGCAGCTCCACCCGACCAGGAGTCCGCTGATGAACCGCCGCCCCGCCTTCACCCTTCTCGAGGTCATGCTCGCCTCGGCGCTGGGCGCGATCGTCGTGATCACCTGCCTGGGGGTCTTCGCGGCCATCGACCGCGCCGACCGGCGTAGCCGTGATCGCTTCGAGCGCACCCTGGAGCTCTCCACCACCCAGCGCGCCATCGAGCGGACCCTGCGCAACCTCATCATGTCCCCCTCGCCTCCGGGCAACGTTGTCCCCGGCGCCGCCGGCGCCCGGCCCGCCACGCCGGCGACCCCGCCCGCGGAAACGACCGACGCGCAGCCCGATGCCGAGCCGGAAGTCCCCCGGATGATCCTCGAGGTCGACCTGGTGCACGCCGGAACGATGTCGCACCTGGACGCGAGCGGCAACGAGCAGACCTTCCCGGTGCAGCGCCTCGAGATCGTCGTCCAGTCCGCCCCCGTCTTCGCCGAGCCGCTCGGATCGGGCTCCGTCGAGCCCATGAGTTTCAACGCCAGGCCCACGCGCGAGCAGCCCAAGCCCCACCGCCGCCGGCGCGACCATCGGGCTCACGGCGCCGACGCGCGCGACGCAACAAACCCCGATCAGCAGCGCGATCCCGCCAACCAGTCCGACCAGTCCGACCAGACCGCCGACGAGGATCAGCCGACCGCCCTGGCGCCCGGAATACGCGGCGTCTTCGAGCTCAGCTTCGATCCCCCCGGCTCCATCCCCGCACGCAGAACACCGCCCCCGTCCACGGGCCTGGGCGGTGTAGCGCCCACTCCGGAAGACCACGGAAGCTGGTCCCTCTGGTGGCGCCCCCTGCCGTTGATGTCGGCCTCGGCCGACGCCGATGCCCCCGTCTCTCCGCTCTCCCCGCCCGACCCCTCCAACGATCCCCTCGCGACCGGCTCGACCGACAAGCACACCGGCCCGGTGCGCCTGGCCTCGGGCCTCGAGTGCTGCCGCTGGGAAATGGTCCGCGACGATCAGGTCGTCGACCGGCTTGAGGCCAACCGCTGGGAAGAGCTTCCCGCCTACATCACCCTCGAGATCAAGACCACCCTGGGCCATTGGCACAAGTGGATGTTCGAGGTCGGTGCCGCCCGAGGCCCCGAGCCGGGCACGCCCCTCGACGCCAATGGCGAGGCCCTCCAGGACGGCCTTCTCCGGAACGGCGTGATCGAACGCCTGAACCCCGATAGGCCGCACGACCGCCTCACGCCCCCCTCCCAGCGTCCCCCCGCCCGCCCCGGCGTCCGCCCCATGGGCACCAGCACGCGCCCGCAGAACACGGGAGGTCGCCGGTGAAGCCGCTCCTTGCACACCCCCTCCCACCCTCGCGCCGCACCGACCGCCGCGCGTTCGCCCTTCCCCTGGTCATCCTCCTCGCCCTCGTCGCCGCGCTCGCGACCGCCGTGATCCTGCAGCGCCAGGGCACCGGCTACGCGGCGGTCCAGCGCCAGGTCGACCTCTACCACAAGCACCACCGCAACATGGGCATGCAGGAGATGATCGACCGCTGGGTGGGGACCATCCGCGGGCCCATCGCCGAGCGTCTCGGCGCCGGCGGCCTGGCGTTCGAGCTCATGCTCCCGCACGGCGATGTGACCCGCGTCTTCCTCGCCGACGGCCAGGGAACGGTGCTCAACGACCTCTCGGCAATCAAGGGTCCCGAAGCCCAGTACACTCGGCGTACCCTCGAGATCCTCCAGGATCGCTTCGGCGATCAGAACCCGCCCGAGGGTTCGGGCGGCGCCCCCCTCTACCGCGACTCCGGCCCCTCCAAGATCTCCGCCGCCGGAGCCACCCTCGAAGTTCTCGAAGCGGTCGCCCAGGCCGTCGCGCCCGAGTCCAACTGGCAGCGTTTCGTCAGCGACCTTGCCCAACGGCGGCAGGAGGCCGTCCTGGTACAGTCCGACATCCGCTCCATCGCCCTCGCGGCCGGCCTGAGCCAGGACGAGGCCGCCGGCCTTGAAATGATGCTCACCGCCGACCCGATCGTCTGGCGCGTCGAGGTCGAGACCCGCAACACCATGAACCCGGCCCGCGGGCGCGAGCGCCACGGCGGGCTGATCGAGATCTCCCGCGAGCCCGTCAGCATGGGCCAGGCCACCCGCTTCCTCACCTGGGACGACCTCCCCGAAAGGTGACCGACGCGGTCCGGTCGATTACAATTGGTATTCTTGGAAAGAGCGAAGATGTCCACTCACCGACAGCGAGCACGGCGGAATACCCGAGTCGCGCAGGTCGCCACGCTGGCCTTGGCCGTTGGGGCGGCCGCGCTGGCGTTCACCAGCGGGTCCGTTCGCTCCGACGACGGTCCCGCCCTGCCGCCCACGATCACGGGGAAGACCGGCGAGACGGACGCCGCGGCGAACTCGCTCAGCCTCGACAGGTCTCTCAATGTCCTGCAGAACCTCGTCCTCTCGCAGGCGATCGAGAAGCCGAAAGTCCAGGTACCCGACGAACCTGTCAATATACCCCCGACGCCACCCCCCCCGCCCCCGCCAAGCGACACCTCCTGGCACTACGTCGGCTCCATCATCGGTTCAAGCACCTCCCACGCGTTCATCGTCTCGGCCAGCGGACAGCAGCACCTGCTCGCCCAGGGGCAGGACCTCGAGGGCATCACGCTCGTCTCCGTCGCCCCCGACAAACTCGTCATCCGTGACACCACCGGCGAGCACAGCATCGCTCTTGATCCGCGCCCGGCCAACCAAGTACCCGATGTCGCCGCCCGTTCCGGCGGGACAGCTGGCGCGTTCGGCGAGACCCCACCGGACTTCGACAAGCTCCCGCTCGAAGAGCAGAACCGATGGCGCGAGGACATCGCCCGGCGGAAAATGGAGGCCGAGAAACGCGGCGTGAAGCCCGCCACGCCGCCCGTCCGCCCCGCCCCTCGCCCCAACATGCCCAACGTGCCCAAGCAGCCCGATCGCAAGCCGGGCGAGAAACTCAGCAGGTCATAATGGTGAGGGGATTTGTCTGCTATCTCGAACGCGCCGCGACAGGCGCCGCCATCCGGCGCGTCCGGCTCGTCGGGCCGGAGGTCGACCACGCCTGGACCGCCCCGGCCGAGGACCCCGGCCCCGCGCCGTCCGGCGCGCCCGGATCGACGCCGGGCCTGCTCGCCTCCACCCGCGCCGCGGCACGCTGGGTCTCCGACCAGCTCGACGACATCCGCGAACTCCTCGCCGTCTGCACCGACACCGACGGCGGCCTCTGCTCGTGGCTGAGCGTCCCCAGCGCCGACCCGTCCGTCGTCGCCGCGGCACTCCGCCTGGCCCCCATCGGCGGCGGGCCGGCGGGCGCCGACGGCGGTCTCTCAGCCGGCCTCGGCTCGACCGATTCGCCCCTGGGCGCACCGGGATTCGGGTCCGAGCGCTCCATCCAGGCCCTCGCCGTCGCCGACCCCTCCTCGGCTCGCTCGGCTTCCCTCCCTACGCTCACGCGGAAGCAACCGGGCCAGAACGTACCGGCACACGGCTCTCGCCAGCGGCTCGCCGTCCTCTCCGTTCCCGATGCGCCCGTCCGCGTCTTCCTCGACGAACTCGACAGGCTCAAGATCGAGGTCCACTCCGTGGTCAGTCTCTGGCACGCCGTCGCCGCGGCCTGGGCGCCCGGCGAAGGAGCAGCTGGGTTCCGGCGCCCCGGCGCCGCCGGCGCCAACGGCTCGCACGACGGCCCCGAGGCCCGCGTCATCGCCTCCGACTCGCCCGCCGCGGCGGTCGTTCTCATCGACCCGTTGGGCCGCCTCGTCTGGTCATGGTCCAGCGAGGGCGAGCTCATCGCGGCCGGGTCCATGCGGCTCCACACCGCGCCGCAGCCCGTGCGCTCCGCGTTCGAGCCCGCGGCCGCGCCGCCCCCCCTCGACGCCGAGATCCCCCAGGGCGGCGCCGAACTCACGCTCACCGAGGGCGGAGCCCGGCGCATCCCTCCCGGCGCCGGCGACTTCGCTCCCGACTCCCCCGCCCTCGAATGCGGCGCCAGCGACATCGGGCGCCTGGTCATGGACTGGCTCGCCTGGAGCGCCCAGCTTGGCCAAAGCCCCGAGCGCATCATCTGCCTCGGCCCCACGACAGTCCCGGGCCCGGCGCGGCCGGGCGCGCCCACGCCCTCGTCTCTTGCCGAAGCCGTCAGCCTCGCCTGGCCCGGCGCCACCGTCGATGTCGCCATCAACGAAGACCCCATCGGGGCGACCCTCAACCGGCTGCGCGGCGGACCCGGCGCCCCTGCGCCGGCCCACGCCGGCCGCGCGCCCGCCACCGACGCGACCACCGACCCGCGGGTTGAGCTCGTCGAGCTCACCCGCAGACCTGGTCGCGTCGATCGCAAGCTCCACCGCTGGGCCGCCCTGGCGATCCTGGCCGGCGCGGTCGCCACCGCCGTGGCCGGCTGGCGCATCAACTCGGCGTCGGTCGCCGCCCGTCAGAAGGCCGACGACGTCCTTGCCCGGCGGACCGAGATCCTCCAGCAGGTCGACCGCGTGCTCCCGGGCATCGCCACGCGCCCTGACCCCCTCGGCCAGCTCATGGGCAAGCTCGCGCAGCTCCGCGAGCAGCGGACCAAGCTCCAGCCCGAGCCGCCCATCCTGCAGGAGGCCGTCCGTGTGCTCGAGGCCATGCAGGGCTTCGACGACATCCGCATCGCCGAAATCACCATCTCCTCGTCCATCGGCAAGGTGCAGATCAACCTGCCGCGCGACGATGGCAACACCGGTCCCGACCTGCTCGACAGGCTCAAGGCCCCCGTCGGCATGGTCTGGAAGGGCTCGCAGGGCCAGATCCGCGCCGACCGGCGCGACTACAACCTCACGTCCATTGGCTGGGCCGCCAGGTCGCCGGCCGCCCACGGGAACGGAGGCCAGCCATGAACGGCTCCGACCGACCCGGCATGATCGGCGACGAGGCCCGCCTCGAGCTCGCGATGGCCGCGGCCAACGCCGAGCGATCTAACCGCCCGCGCCACCTCGTCCTGGCCGCCGCGGTCGCCCTGTTGATCTCGCTGGTCTACCTCTTCGTCGCCATGGGCTCGCGTGCCTCCGCCGCGAGCAAGCTCGAGCACGCGCGGATCGAGATCGTCAACCTCGAGAAGGTCGTTGGCGACGTCCTGGCCACCACGCAGGTCGGCTCCAGCGACCGCTACGCGCCCAACAGCCGCGTCATCCCCTACCTGGAAAAATTCGCGTCCCACGTCGGCCTTCCCCCTGTGGAGGTCAAGCCCGGCACCGAGAACACCGCCGGTCCCGAGGGGTTCATCCAGCGCGCCTACCGCGCCGTCGTAACCGAGCAGGACCCCGCGCTCCTCCTGCAGTGGGTCGAGCGCGTCAGCCACGGCGAGCCCCTCCCCGAGAACGACAAGGACCCTCCGCCGCCGCCCGCCGTCGGCCTCGACATCAGTTCGATCAAGCTCACACCCGGGCGCACAAACGAGGACGGCAAGGTCCTCTGGTCGCTCGATATCAACTTCAAACGCTGGGAACGCAAGGAATGATCCACGTGAGACTCCATCCTTCCAACGCCATCCTCCGGGCCGCCGCGCGCGCACTGCTGCTCGCCTCGGGCGCGGCCGCTGCGCTCGCCGCCGGCTGCGCGAAAAGCCGCTTCGAGCCCCCCGCCGCCATCCGCGCCGGCTCCGGCGCGCAGATCGAGGAGGCCAAACGCCTCGCCAGCGCCGCCCAGAGAGCCGACGACGAGGGTCGCATCGAGGAAGCCATCGACCTCTACCGTCGCGCCATCGCCACCTACCGCGAGTTCCCCGGCGCCTGGCTCAACCTGGGCACCCTGCTCATGAAGAACAAGCAGAACATCGAGGCCGTCGAGGCCTTCAAGGTCGCCGCCGACCTCTCCCCCACCGACCCCGCGCCCCTCTTCAACATCGGCGTGCTGTGGGAGCAGCTCGGCTGGCTCCACGACGCCTCCAAGTACTACAACGAGGCCCTGCAGCGCGAGCCCGGCTACCTCAACGCGCTGCGCCGTTCCGTCCACCTCGACATGCTCCAGGACACCGCCAGCGAGGTCACCCTCGAGCGGCTGAAGCGCGCCATGACCCTCGAGACCGATCCCAACTGGAAGACCGCCTTCGATCTCTACAAGCGACGCATCGAACAGAAACTCCGTCCCTCCCGCGAATCGGTCGCCGGCTGAGATTCCTCGTGTAGACTGGATCTTCCCCGCTCTCCTCCCAGGCCCGCGGGGAGTGTCTCCGAGGATCCGTCATGCCCGCCTTCGTGCAACCTCTACGGCTGATCGCCGCGGCCGCGTGCCTCGCGGGTCCGGCCGCTCTCGCCCGCGCACAGGATTCCGTCTCCCCCGCCCCCGGGCTCCCCGGCGATGCCCTCGACGCCTACCGGACCTCCGGTCCCTCCGAGCAGATCAACGACTACGCCGTGGACCTGGTCGAAACGACCAGCTCATGGGGCGGGCGCTACGCCATCGGCCCCATCGCCAAGTCCAGCCGCTCGACCGCCCCCGGCACGTTCAACCATCTCATCGGCGCCCAGGCCGCTTCCTGCCGGTTCCTCACCGGCCTCATCCCGCGCCCCTCCTACTCGCTCTGGACCGCCGCGGGCCAGGGCGTCGCCGACGACACCAACACCCCTCCGGGCGCGACGATCGACGCGTCGGGCCTCACCGGTCAGCGATTCTCCGTCGCCTTCATGGAATTCGGCGCCGGCCCCGACGGCCTCTTCGGCACGGGCGACGATGAGAACAACGTCATCACCAGCGTCGCCGGCTTCCTCTTCCGCCGCCCCAACCGCCTGCTCGTCACGCGCGTCGTCGCCGCGACCAGCAAGCTCACCGCCTCGACCGGCAACACGTCCACGGCCTCCTTTGGCCTCGGCGGGGTGGACGAGCTCGGGCGCACGCACCTGCTCGCCGACGGCGCCGGCCTCCTCTCCCCCTCCCGCCTGAGCAACAAAGACTACTTTCGTATCGACGCCCTCCTGCGCGACCCCTCGCGCGTCAACCGTCTCCAGCAGCCCGGTGCCAACGATCCCGCCGCCACCGCCCGCGTGCGCGAAACCACCATCACCCTCGCCACGCCCACCATCATCCCCGCCAGCATCGCCGGACGTTCCGTCCTCATCGGCGCCGACCTCGCCTCCAATCTCCTCCACGAGTCGGCCCCCGGAACGATCTCCCTGACTAGGGCCTACCTGCCCGGCGCGATGGGCTCGGAGCGCGGCGGCCCCGCTTTCACCGCCGGCGTCTTCCCCCCGATCGCCGCCGGCAGCGCCGACGCCGGCACCGGCGCGCTCGTCGTCCGGGAGGCCAGCGCCACCCGCACGCGCGCGATCTCCGTCTTCGGCCTCCGAACCGACGGCTCGGTCGCCGGACAGATGCTCCTCACGCTCCCCACCGCGCCCGGCCAACTCCTCGACCCCGCGGATTCCTTCGACCCCTCCTCCCACTTCGCCCCGCCCCTCTCCGAGTATGAGTTCACCAACTTCCAGAGCCAGGCCACGTTCCGCGGCGGCAACGGCCAGGTGGCCGCCGTCGTCCTCTCCTCCGGCGACCTCCTCGCCGCCGCCGTCGTCAACATCCCCGATGCCGCCGGCAGCTCGGGCTCGTCTGTTCCCCAGGGCATGTTCGACGTGCTCGCCTTCGCGCGCATCGACGCCCAGACCCACACGCCGACCTGGGGAATCGCCGCCCACACCGGCGACCCGGCGGGCTCGTTCACCAACACAGGCAAGGCCATCCGCGGCGATTACGGCGCCGACGGCATCCCCGGCACCGGCGACCCGGGCGAAGGTGACGGGGTCCTCGACGCCGCGCCCATCGGGCGCCTCGTTACCCCCAACGAGCTCACCCCCGCGCTCATGCACGGCCCGTCCCTCTCCTCCCCCGCCATGGACCTGGCCGGGAACCTCTACTTCCTCGCGGCGGCCAGGCTCAACTCCCCCGCCGGCCCTGTCCTCTCCCAGGTCCTCGTGCGCGCGAACTACGACCCCGGCGCAGGCGCGGCCGGCGCCTACCAGCTCGAGCTGCTCGCCAAGGTGGGCGACGTCGTCGCCGGCGCCAACTCCGCCACGAGCTACCGCATCGCCTACCTCGGCGCCGCCGACGGCGACTCGATCGATTCCGGCGCCGTCTGGTCCGGCAACATCGTGCAGGGCTCCGTCGCCGGGGTTGACGCCGCCGCCGCGCGCTACGGCGACCCGTTCGCCCTTGGAGTGCTGGCCTTCCGAGCCAAGATCGTCTACGACACCAACCACGACGGCCTCTTCCAGGACCCCGAACAGAACTCCGGCCAGGGTCCGGACCAGGCCTACAACGCGGTGCTCGCCCTGATGCCCCGCGTCCGCCCCGCCGACTTCAACCGCGACGGCCGCGTGAACAGCCAGGATTTCTTCGACTTCCTCTCCGCCTTCTTCTCGGGCGCGGCCGACTACAACGGCTCCGGCGTCACCAACAGCCAGGACTTCTTCGACTTCCTCTCCGACTTCTTCGCGGCCTGATCCTCGCCCCGATGCCCCGACGTCACGGGCGCCCGATACCCTGTCCCCGATGCCGCCCGCCGCGCACCCCGCTCCACCGCCCGACCCGATCCAGGACGAGGTGCTGGCCAACATCCTCTGCCAGCGCATCGGCGAGGGCACCTGCGCCCAGCACACCGTCGCCGACCTCCATCTCCCCGACGCCTTCCTCCGCCGCGTCGCAGACCGCGTCATCCGCGCCTCGTTCGAGGAGCGATTCCGCATCGTCGTCGCCCGTGGCCCAGCGCCGAGCCCTTCGCCCGAGCCGTCCCGCGCACCCACCATGTCGGCCGCCGACCCAGCGTCGCCCGTTCAGGTGTGGACTCCGCCCCCATTGGAGCCCGCGTGGGCATCGCTCCCCGAATCACGCCCGCCGCTGCGCGCCTTCCGCGCGCCCACGGATCCGCGCGCCGCCCCGGCCATCCCTTTCCATCCCCCGGACGCAACCGCCCCCGACGCGCACCGGCGCGCCGCCGCCCTCATCGCCCGCGATCTCGCGCCACGCGGTGTCATCCCCACCCTGGCCGCGGTTCTTCCCATCCTCGGTCTCGCCACGGGCGACGCCGACCCTCGGGCCTCGTTGTCCCTCCTTGGCGCCGTCGGGTTTCCCGTCGACCTGCTCGCGTGCTTTGCCCCAAGCGGCGCCGGCTCCGGCGCCGGTTCCGGTGACGCCGCCGCCACCCTTCGCCACGTCGTCGCCGCCCTCGGCCGGCCCGACCCCGTCGCCGCGCTCGCCGAGCTGGGCTTCCGGTTCACGCAATCCTGTCCCGGCTTCCAGGTCGCCGCCGAGACAGGCGAGCACGACCCCGATGCGGTACGCCTCCAGCTCACCCGGGGAGACTACTTCGACGGGCCCGGCTCCGGATCCAACCTCGGGGTCGTCCGCGACCTTATCGCCGCCCTTCCCGATTCCACGGCGCTGATCCTGATCGAGCGGCGCCACCTCCCGACCTTCCTCGCCCACGCGCGCGACTGGCCCGCTCCCCGCGCCCGGCCGCGATGGGCCGTCCCCACCGAGCTTCGTCTCTCGCAATGGGCCCAGGACAACGCCAAGCCCGGCACCGCGCTGCTCCCAGGCGGCCGCGCCCTCGCCACGCTTTCCCCCCGATTCGCCAGCCGTTCCGAAGAAGCGCCCACGTTCCTTCCCGGTGAGAGCCTGACCGACGATCTCGTCGCACCGCTGGCCGTCACGCCTTCGCGCACACACCGTCTCGCGCAGTCTCCCTTGCTCTTCCAGGGGGGCAACATCATCGCCGTGCGCGATCCGGCGTCGAACCAGCGCCTCCTCCTCGTCGGCGAGGCCGAGATCCACCGCAACACGGCCCTGGGCCTCTCCGCGGAGCAAGTCGTCGCCGCCTTCACCATCGAATTCGGCGTCGATCGCTGCATCGTTCTCCCGGCCGCCTCCTTCCACCTCGACTACGAGCTCACCCTCCGCACCGTCGGCCACGGCGCCGGCGCCCGCATCATTGCCTTTGTGAACGACACCGCCGCCGCCTCGCACATCATCCTCGGTTGCGCGATCGGCGCGCTCGAGCGCCACCGGCTCCTCACCCGCCAGGGCGCCGCCGAGGCCCGGCTGCGCCTGGCCCGCTCCGACGCCCCCGGCCTCTCCCAGCTCGTCGCCCCGCCCGTCCTGCACCCCACTCCCTCCGGCCCCATAGTCCCCGAAGACCTGGCCCCTGTTTTCTCCGTCGGCGATGGCGACTCCGGCGTCGGGAACATCCACCGCTTCCTCCTCGCCCTCGATTTCCTCCTCAGCACACACCCCGAACTCCCTTCCCTCCCCATCGATCCTCAGTTCCGCGCCTACCTCGAATCCTTCGGTCGGCGCGAAGCCGATCGCGCGGCCATCCGGCTCGCCCTCCAGCAGCTCGGCTGGAAGGTCATCCCGATCCCCAGCACGTCCGACGATAAGCGGGCGACGAACTACCTCAACGGGCTCCACACCGCTCGCGCCTACCTCATGCCCTCTTGGGGCGGGCTTTACCGGCCCCTCGACGATGCCGCGACGAACGCGTTCCGCCGCGCTCTGGACAGGAGCGTCGCGGTGATCCCGATAAACTGCGCCGAATCCCAACGCCGCGCCGGCGGCCTGCACTGTTCGGCACAGCTGTACCCGAAACCGGCGAGTTCAGCCGGCGAATCCTGATTCTTTCCAAACGAACGCCTGATTTCGGCGGAACGTTGGCACCCTCTGGAACTGCCGGTATTCTTTGGTGGTACATTGCCCCGTCTCCCGTGCAGCCTCGGCGCGGATTGTCGGTTATCCTGTCGTTCCGCATCGATGTGCGCGTGACTCACCCCCGCTGTCACCCGCTGTGATCCTGTTGTTCCCGCCTGCCCCGCCCTCGAAATCCGTCCAAGCGTTACCCTGCGACACGGGACATGTGGCGGTCCCTGTTGCCTGTCAACCCAGTTGGAGCAGCGCTGCCCCCGCACGCATCCGGGCGCGGCACCGCCCCCGACCACGCCGTCCTTGTTTCCCAGAATCTCAGAGAGGTGAACTGATGACCAAAGCAATGAAGTCCGCGTCCTGTATCGGAGCTCTCAGCCTCGTGGCCCTGGCGGGACAGGCCTATGGCCAGAACTGCGCCAACGGCGTGATTCCTTCCCAGTGCAGTCCTTTGGGCAACTGCAACGGCCCGGACGTGATCGTCGGCGACATCACCGGCCCGTCGAACTACCTGTTCACCGGCTCGCTGGAGTCGCTCTCGCTGGGCACAACGTCCTGCAACATCGGCAACGTGTGGCTGAACTGGTTCCAGAACACCAACCAGCACCCGGCCATCGGCGGCAACCTCTTCAAGATGAAGACTGCCAACGGCTACACGACCTTCGAGCAGGTCGGCCAGTCCTGGCTCAAGCACGGCTTCTTTGCGCTGAGCACCACGGTTTGCTGCAGCGGCTGCCAATCCACCGACGGCACCCACCTGGGTATTCACTGCGCCGACCCTTACTCGTCAGACCGCAACGGCAGCCAGGCTGGCCTGGGCCCCAAGTACCAGGTCAACGCTCACACCGGCGTCTTCACCTACCCGCCCGCCAACCCCACCTGGTCCGGCAACACCGCCCGTCGTCTTGAGGTCGCCATCGCCGACCTCGAGGTCGCCAGCACCTCCACCCCCAACGTCTCCTACTTCGGCCAGGCGCAGTACATCACGCCCGACGATGCCGCGGCCGGCAATCAGAACAACAACTGCTCCTACCGGCGCATCGCCGTCAGCGGAAGCGGCACGGCTTGGAACTTCTCGTTCATCGGCAACACCATCCGGGCTCTGCCCGCCATCCGGGCGTGGCACACCGCCGACAGCGCCGTGACCGAGACGGACATCCAGATCGCCAACGACGGCCTCTTTGTCCTCTCATCCAAGGCCACCGACCTCGGCGGCGGCACTTGGCACTACGAGTACGCCCTCTACAACCTCAACTCCGACCGCTCCGGCCAGGACTTCTCCGTCCCGCTCCCCGACGGCGCCACCGCCACCAACATCGGCTTCCATGACGTCGACTACCGCAACGGCGACGGCATCGGCAACGTCAACTTCAGCGGCACCGACTGGACCGCCACCCGCGCCAACAACAAGATCACCTGGGCCACCCAGACATTCGCCCAGAACCCAAGCGCCAACGCGCTCCGCTGGGGCACCCTCTACAACTTCCGCTTCGACGCCAACGTCGCGCCCCTGGCCGGCACCAGCACCGCCACCTTCACCCTCTTCAAGCCCGGTGCCGCCGGCGACCCGACCAGCGGATCCGGCGATGCCCAGATTCCCGGCACCCTCCCGCCGCCCGTCTGCGCCTGCGACTTCAACCATGACCTGGCCCTGAACAGCCAGGACTTCTTCGACTTCCTCTCCGCCTTCTTCGCCGGCTTGATCTCGGCGGACTTCAACGCCAGCGGCATCGTTGACAGCCAGGACTTCTTCGACTTCCTCAACTGCTTCTTCACCCCGCCCGCCGGTTGCTGATCCCGGGCAACGTCATCACACACCGAAGGCCCGGGCCCTCTGGCTCGGGCCTTCTTCTTGCGCCGCTCCCGCTCGATCGACCCTCGATCCCCTCCGCGCCCTCACGCCCCGGCGCGTCCTCCTACGCCACGCTCTCCAGCGGCTCC
>JBGPJM010000088.1:0-18090 GCA_041485385.1 Phycisphaerae bacterium
CGCGGCCAAGTTGATGTGGCCCATCCGCTTCCGCCGGACGCGGGAGTGGGTGACCTTGACCCCGCAGCGGTCGCAGATGATGCCCTTGAACTTGGTGCCCTTGTACTTGCCGCAGGCGCACTCGTAGTCGCGTTCGGGGCCGAAGATCCGCTCGCAGAACAGGCCGTCCTTCTCCGGGCGGTAGGTGCGGTAGTTGATGGTCTCGGGCTTCTTGACCTCGCCGTAGGACCACGAACGGATGTCGTTGGGCGACGCCAGGGTGATCTTGACGGCGCCGTAGTCATTAATCCTGTCGAACACGCTCTCGGCCATATTCAACTCCAGACGAGGCGTGCGCCCCGATCCGTCTCATTCACTGGTGTTTCACTCGGGCGACAAGCTGAGCACGCTCGTCCGCGAGTCGCGCCGCCCGATCCCTGCGTTCCTGCACCCTCTTTGGATCTCGAAAGACGCCGCGAATCCATCCATACCTTGTGGCGTGCGCAACAAATGAACCGAGCGCGCCGGAGATCATGTAGTAGCTGACTGGCCGTAGTTTTTCGCCGAGGGCATATTCGAACAGGAGGTAGACTCCGGCGATGATGATCGTCCCGACCACCATCGACACCACGCTCTTGAAAATACTCAGCACTGTTGCGTTCTTCCTCCTGGCTACAGCAGGCTTCCCCCCTCCAGCCGCTTCTTCTCCAGCGTGATGTTCATGCCCAGTCCCTTGATCTCGTTGCACAGCACGTCGAAGGCCACCGGCATGCCGGCCTCCAGCGTGTTCGTGCCCTTGACCATGCTCTCGTAGATCTTCGTGCGCCCCTCGACGTCGTCGGACTTCACCGTGAGCAGCTCCTGCAGGATGTAGGCCGCGCCGTACGCCTCCAGCGCCCAGACCTCCATCTCCCCGAACCGCTGGCCGCCCGTGCGGGCCTTGCCGCCCAGGGGCTGCTGAGTGATGAGCGAGTAGGGGCCCGTGGCCCGGGCGTGGATCTTGTCGTCCACCAGGTGATGCAGCTTCAGCAGGTACATGAACCCCACGGTCGTCTTCTGCGTGAACGGCTCGCCCGTGCGTCCGTCGTGAAGCTGGATCTTCCCGCCGCGGGGCATGCGGGCCAGCAACTCGCGCGTGGTCGGCCAGGTGCCGGTCTTCTCGTAGTCACCCAGCTTCTTCTCGACGTGCTGGTTGGCCTCCTCGACCGCCCTGTGGCACTCGTCCTCGGTGGCGCCGTCGAAGACCGGCGTCACAGCCTGGAAGCCCAGCACGTGCGCTGCCCAGCCCAGGTGTGTCTCGAGGATCTGCCCCACGTTCATGCGGCTGGGGACGCCCAGCGGGTTGAGCAGCACATCCACCGGCGTGCCGTCCTCCATGAACGGCATGTCCTCCTCGGGCACGATGCGGGCGATCACGCCCTTGTTGCCGTGCCGGCCGGCCATCTTGTCGCCGACCGAAAGCTGCCGCTTCGTCGCCAGGTACACCTTCACCATCTCCAGCACGCCCGAGGGGAGCTCATCGCCCCTCTTCATGTGCCCGATCTTCCGCTCCTTCTCCTTGCGGTTGGCCTGGATACGCGGCCAGAACTGCCCGTACAGCCTCTCGGCCTTCTCCTTGGCCTCCTTGGAGCCCTTGATCCACTTGAGATCGAAGTTCTCGATCTGCTCCAGGATGACCTCGGGGATATCACTGGCGCCGACCTTCTGGCGGGTGGAGGGGTCGACCAGCGGCGTGCCCATCTCATCGTTGACCAGGCCGATCATCTGCTTGAACAGCGTGATCGCCTTGACGTCCATGTCGGCGCCGTACGCGTCGATGTCGGTTTGCAGCTTCTTCTTCTGATCGGCCGTAAGGTGCATGCGCCGGCTGAACCGGTTGGCCCCGATCACGATCCCCTCGACGCCCGCCGGCACCTCCAGCGAGTCGTTCTTCACGTCCTCGCCCGCGCGCCCGAAGATGGCGTGCAGCAGCTTCTCCTCGGGCGTCAGCTCGCTCTTGCTCTTGGGCGACACCTTGCCCACGAGGATGTCGCCGGGGCCCACGCGTGCCCCCAGGCGGACGATGCCGTTCTCATCGAGGTTCCGCAGCATCTTCTCCGAGACGTTGGGGATGTCGCGGGTGAACTCCTCGCGCCCCAGCTTGGTCTCGCGGACCTCGACATCAAAGGCGTCGATGTGGATGCTCGTGAAAACGTCGTCCTTGACCAGCCGCTCGTTGATGACGATGGCATCCTCGAAGTTGTACCCGTCGAAGGTGTTGAACGCGACGAGCACGTTCTTGCCGATCGACAGCTGCCCCATCTGCGTCGAGGGCCCGTCCGCGATGATCTGCCCCTTCTCGACCCTCTGCCCCGGCCTCACGACCGGTCGCTGGTTCAGGCACGTGCGCTCGTTAAGCCCCGCGAACTTCCGCAGCACCGACTCGTCGGAGTTGTCGATGATGATCCGCTCGGCGTCCACGAACGTGATCGTGCCCGCCGTCTTGGCCTTCACCACCATGCCCGAGTTCATCCCGACGTGGTGCTCCATGCCGGTGGCGATGATCGGCGGGTCCACCTTGATCAGCGGCACCGCCTGCCGCTGCATGTTCGAACCCATCAGCGCCCGGTTGGCGTCGTCGTGCTCGAGGAACGGGATCAGCGCCGCCGAGACGCCGACGATCTGCTTGGGCGCGATGTCGATGAACTCGATCTGGTCCGGCGGCACCTCCGCCAGCTCACCGTCGACGCGGGCCAGGATCACGCCCTTCTTGAGCTTCCCTTCCTTGTCGATCGAGTCCGCCGGCGCCAGCACCGCCTTGATCTCCTCGTCGGCGCGCAGCTCCACGACCTTCCCGGTCACCTTGCCGTCCTTCACCACGCGGTAAGGCGTGCGCACAAATCCGTACTCATCGATCGAGGCATAGATCCCCAGCGACGAAATCAGGCCGATGTTCGTCCCCTCGGGCGTCTCGATCGGGCAGATGCGCCCGTAGTGCGAAATGTGCACGTCGCGCACCTCGAACCCCGCGCGCTTCCGGTTCAAACCGCCCGGGCCCAGCGCCGACAACCGCCGCTCGTGAATGAGCGACGACAGCGGGTTGGTCTGGTCGACCACCTGCGACAGCTCCGACCGCCCGAAGAAAAAGTCGATCGCGCTCGAGATGCTCTTCGAGTTCACCAGATCGGCGATCTTCGCCAGCTCGTCCGGATCCTTGACGCTCATCCTCTCCTGCACCGTACGCCGCAGCTTCAGGAACCCCTTCCGGAGCTCCTCCACCGCCAACTCGTCCAGCGTCCGCAGCCGCCGGTTCCCCAGGTGGTCGATGTCGTCCACCTGCGCCACAGGGCGCCCCGTCTTCTGGTCCGGCCGCTTCGACCGCAGGTCCAGGATATACGTCACCACCTTCAGGAAGTCCTCGGCCCGGATGAACATGTGGTCCTCGGGCACCTCCAGGTTGAACTTCCTGTTGATGCGGAACCGCCCCACTTTCCCCAGCCGGTACCGGTTGTCGTCGTAGAACTTCTCGACGAAGAGCTGCTTGGCCTTGTCCACCTGCGGCGGGTTCCCCGGCCGGAGTTTGGCGTAGATCTTCAGCAGTGCCTTCTCGTAGTCGCTGTCGGCCTGCTCGTTGAACTGGTCCAGCTTCTCCTCCGCCACCGTATTCAGGATCAGCGTATCGGAGGGGTTCTGGATCACCCGGATCTTCTTCAGGCTCGAGTTGAGGATCTTCTCCGCCGCGTCGCCGATCTGCCGGCCGACGTGCACAAGCTCCTCGCCCGTCTCGGTGTCCACGATCGACGCCGCCGCCCAGAACTCCGGCTTCACCTTCTCCGCCGTGATCTCGCTGATCTCGTAGAACAGGCTCAGGATCGCGTCCGTCCCCGAAATCGACTCGTCCAAGCACCGCAGGAACGTCGTCGCCGCGAGCTTCGTCGACTGGTCGATCCGCATCGCCAGCACGTCCTTCTTCGTCACCTCCAGCTCGATCCACGAGCCGCGCTCGGGGATGATGCGGGCCGAGTGCAGCGGCCGGTCCGCCTCGGCGGAGACGATCGAGAAGTCCACCCCCGGAGAGCGGTGCAGCTGGCTGACGATCACCCGCTCCGCCCCGTTCACGATGAACTCCCCACCGCCCATCATGATCGGGAACTCGCCGAGGTAGATCTCCTCCTCGGCAATGTCCGGGTGCCCCTCGCGGACCAGGCGCACGGCAATGCGGAACGGCATCCCGTACGTCAGCCTCAGCTCGCGGCACTCGTCCGGCGTGTACCTCGCCTCTTCGAGCGTGTAGTACAGGTAGTCCAGATGCATCGTCCCGTCGTACGACTCGATCGGGAAGACCTCGCGCAGCAACGCCTCCAGACCGAGGCTGGTAGTGCGCTCGTCGGGGCCCTTGTGCTTCTGGAGGAACCGGTCGTAGGCGTCTCGCTGGACTCTGGTCAGATCAGGGACTGGAACACCGTCGCCGCGCTTGGAGAAATCGCGCACCTTCGTCGCTGCCATCGATAACCTCTTGATGGTTCGATCAGCCACGCCAGCAGGAGTCAACCGCTGACCTGCATCATTTGTGTGAAACCGCCATCCACCGTGCCGCGCCGTGACGAACCCAACAGTGTAGCCCGCCCTTTGCCGCCAAGCAAGGTCAATTCACCCCCTCCACGCAGGGGGGGTCAAAAAATGGCCTCCCCATGCATGCAGGGAGGCCCACTGGAATCGTCCAGACCTTGGTTGGAGCCGACCGCCCAGGCCTCCTAGGCCAGCTCGACCTCGGCGCCCGCGGCCTTCAGCGCGTCCAGCAGCTTGGTCGCGTCCTCCTTCGACAGGCCCTCCTTGATCGTCTTCGGGGCCCCGTCGACCATGTCCTTGGCCTCCTTCAGACCCAGGCCGGTCGCCTCGCGGACGACCTTGATCACGCCGATCTTCTGCGCCCCGGCCGCCTTCAGAACGACGTTGAAGCTCGTCTTCTCCTCCACCGCCGCCGCCGCCCCGCCCGCGGCCGGGGCCATCATCACCGCGCCACCTGCCGCGGCCTCGATCCCGTACGTGTCCTTCATGTACTTGCCCAACTCCACGGCATCCTTCAACGTGAGGCCGGCCAGCTTGTCACCCAGTTCTGCGATTGCGGACATTGATATCACCTTTTTGAATCCGTGGCCCGGGGAACACCCCGTTCCACGCACGTCTCACCCGAGAGGGGCCGAACCGCTCGGCCTTTAACCCTGATGGGCCAGTCGGATGCAAGAGTCAGTCCTCACCCCACCTTCTTGATCTCCTCGCCCTTCTCGAGCCGGGTCTCAATCGCCCTGATCAGCCCCGCGACGCCCGACCCCGGCCCCTTGATCTGCGCCATGAGGTTCCTCGCCGGGCTCAGCACCAGCGTGACGATCTGCGACAGACCCTCCTCACGCGTCGGGTACTTGCTCAGTTCCTTCAGCCCCTTGGCCCCCTCGAACACCTGCCCGTCCAGCACCGCCCCCTTCAGCTCCAGCGTCGGGAACTCCTCCAGCAGCTTGACGATCTCCCGCGCGACCTCGACAACCGAGTTCCCGCCGTACGCCAGCGCGCTGGAGCCCTTCATCAGCGGCCCCAGGTTCGCCAGCCCCGTCCCCTCGAACGCCTTCCGCGCCAGCGCGTTCTGCACCACCGTCACGCGGATGTTCTTCTTGCGAAGCGTCCCGCGGATCTTGTTGGCGTCGTTGGACTTCACGCCGCGGATGCTGATCAGCGTCGCGTCGGTCGTGTCCTTGATCCGCTCCTTGTAGTCGCGGATGATCATGCTCTTGACTGTCTTGGACATGGTGTGTGCTCCGCTCCGCTTACTCGGTGACCGCCTGCGCCACCTTCACCTGCACGCCCGGCGTCATCGTCCCGCTGATCGAGACCTTCTTGATGTACTGACCTTTCGTGCTCGACGGACGCGTCTTCTCGATCGTCTTGATGAAGTAGTCCAGGTTCGCCGCAAGGTCCGCCTCGGCGAAGCTCATCTTCCCGATCACCGCGTGCACGTTCCCGCTCTTGTCGTTGCGGTACTCGACCTTGCCGGCCGAGTACTCCTTCACCGCCTCCGCCACCTGCGGCGTCACCGTCCCGCTCTTGGGCGACGGCATCAGCCCCTTGGGGCCCAGCGTCTTGCCCAGCTTCGAGACCACCCGCATCATGTCCGGCGACGCGATCGCCACGTCGAACTCCATCCACCCCGCCTCGATCTTCGCCACCAACTCCTCCCCGCCTGCCTCGACCGCCCCCGCCGCCTTGGCCAGTTTCGCCACATCCTCGCGGCAGAAAGCCACCACGCGCTTGCTCTTGCCGATCCCCTTGGGCAGCGCCACCGCCCCGCGGATCCCCTGCTCCGCCGCCTTCGGGTCGATCCCCAGGTGGATCACCACGTCCACCGTCTGGTCGAACTTCGGCGCCTTGAACTTCTTCAGCGCCGCCACCGCCTGCGGCAGCTCCAGCGCCTCCGCCGGGATCAGCGTCTGATTGTGCTTGGTCCGTTTGTTCATCTTGGCCATGGCTCAGCCCTCCACCGTGATGCCGCAGGAGCGGGCCGTGCCCTCGATGATCCGCATCGCCGCCTCCACCGAGCCGGCGCTCATATCCGCCATCTTCTCCTGCGCGATCTTCTTCACCTGCTCCCTCGTGATCTTCCCCACCTTGTTCTTGTTGGGCTCCCCCGAGCCCTTCTCCACCTTCGCCGCCTCCTTGATCAGCACCGCCGCCGGCGACGACTTCACCTCGAACGTGAACGAGCGGTCGCTGTACACCGTGATGATGCACCCCACCACCCGACCACGAAGATCCTTCGTCGCGGCATTAAACTGCTGGATGAACTGGCCGGGGTTCACACCCGCGCCGCCCAGGGCCGGGCCCAGCGGCGGCGCCGGCGTCGCCTGGCCGCCGGGGGCCATGATCTTGAGCGTATTGATAATCGCTTTCTTCTTGGCCATCGCTGCGCTACCTCCCACCGGCCGGTTGCCTCCCCCCGGCCAGGGCCGTCGGGCAAGTCGCCCGGAAGCCCACAGGGGGAGCGGTCTCGGTAGTCAAAACGGTCTTAGCTGTCCAACCCGCCGCAACGATCGCGAAGGGCCCGAACTGTAGCCGCCGCGCCCCCCTCCGGCCACTGCCGCTCAGCGGCAAAAGCGCCGAGTTCACCCTCCGACAGCAGGTGGCGCCGCCGGGTCGGTCTGGACTTGATCGGCGCCGACCCCTCCGGCGGATGCCGCCGGCGTCTCCCCGGGCGCGCTCGGCGCCGGCTCCCCCATGGGAACCCGCGAGAACTTCTTCTTGAGCCGCAGGAAGTACCCTTCGTAGTACCGGTAGCTGATCCACGCCGCCAGAACGGTGAAGGGCACCGACAGGCCGAACTCGGCGATCGGGGTTTCCGCCCCCAGACGCTTGAGCACGATCTTGACGGCGTTCATCGAGAGCATGTGCATCAGGTACATGCCGTAGCTCAGCACGCCGACCAGCGCCACCGGCTTGAAGCGAAGAACTGGCGCGAGCCAGTGCCGCTCCTGCACCACGCACGACCCCACCAGCAGGAACAGCCCAAGCCACGACGCCGGCGTGTCCCACGGCTCCAGCCACTTCGGAAACGCCAGCGTGAACAGCAGCCACGCCGCCGCCGCAACCGACGACCACGGCCGCCCCAGCACCCGCCACAGAACTCCGAACGACGCCGGAGAATCCAGCAGGATCGCCAGCAGCACCCCCGTGCTGATCGGGCCCACGCTGCGATCCAGCACCTTGAACGCCAGGTGCGGATAGCTCAGCTGCGCGCCGCCGTACCCCGACAGCGACACCCCCGTCAGCGCCAAGAGCCCCAGGATGAACACCAGCGGCCCCGGCGGACGAAGCAGCCTCATCACCAGCGGCCAGACCAGGTAGAACTGCTCCTCCGCCGCCAGCGACCACGCGAAGTAGAAGATCACCGCCTGGTCGGTCAGCGAGACGAACAGGTTCGACGTATAGGTCGCGTACGACGGCAGATTGTGCATGAACGCCGCGCCCCGTGAGGTGCCGCGCTCCATCACCAGCACCAGCACCGTGTACAAACCCAGCACCGCGTAGTACAGCGGCCAGATTCGCAGCGTCCGCCGGATGTAGAAATCCCTGAGCGAGATCCGGCCGTACTTGGCCCGCTCCCTCAGCAGCAACGTGCTGATCAGGAATCCGCTGATCGTGAAGAACAGCGTGACCCCGTACGACCCCTGCTGCAGCAGCGTGATGTCCCTGAAGCTGCCGCTCGCCGAGTGCGACCAGATCACCGCCAGGATGCTCGCCGCGCGCAACCCGTCGAGCGAGCCGAACACGCGGGTGGCCTTGAACCTGGCGTACGGTTCGGGCGCGGCTGAACCTTGCATCCGTCAAGCATACCCCCCCACGTCCGCCACGCGCAGGCCACCTCCCCCATCACGGCATCATCGCGGCCTCCAGCTTCGCGGCCAGCGCCGCGTCCAGCCCGAGGTCCTTGGCCTTCTGCAGCATGGTCCTCGCCGTAGCCTCCCGCCCCTCGGCCTGCATCAGCACGGCCACCGTGAGGAACGCGGAGGCCGAGTTCACGCGGTTGGCGTAATGCACCGCCGCCAGCACCACGCTGCGGAACTTCGCCTCTCCACCCCGGATCAGGTTCGGGTTGATCGGCTGGCTCACCAGCGTGGCGTCCTTCTCGTACGCAAGCGCCATCACGGCCGTGCTCTGCGCGACCATGCGATCCTGGATGAGCGCCACCGCCAGCGATCGGGTCGCCGCGCCGTCGTCGGGCGTCGCCGCAAGGTAGCGCCGGTACAGCTTCACCGCCTCGTGCGGGTTGCCCCCCGCCAGCGCCAGGTCGGCCCGTTCCAGGGGTGTGAGCTGGCCCGCCGCCTGCGCGCCCGGCGTCCCGGGCATCGGCGACACGTACGGATCATCGGTGTACCCCGAGTACACGAGCGGCGGGTAGTCGTCGTAGTAACGCCGGTAGCCGTAGCCGCCGTAGCCGTACCCATAGCCGAAGACGTACGGGTACGCCCAGCTCCGCAGAAACGGGAACCGGCACACTCTCAGGTGGTCGTTGCCGACGCCGAAGAGCGGCAGACCTGTAAGACCCGATCCAAGGTGGAACCGCAGCCTGAAGTGATCGTCCCGCACCGAGCCGTCAACCGTCAGCCCGGAGCCGGCAATACCGACAACACCGCTCGACCCCATCAACAGATCGCCGGAGGGCATGAAGACGGTGTCCCCGGCTGATGTGGACGGCATTCCCCCCGGGATCAACGGGCGCGACGGACCCACGATCCGGCCCGTCCGCGGGTCGACAACGACACCCCCGCGCGCCAGCGGCACCGGGAACGACCGCCTGCCGCCCAAATCCCGCTGAACCGACACGGGGGGCGGCGGGAGCAGCGTGCCGCGTTGGTTGAGCCGGCCGGGCGCCTGCGCGTTCACCCCGCCCAGGCTGGACATCGGGCGTGGCGCCAGCACCCTCACTCCGCCAAGGCGGGAGATCGGACGTGGTGCCTGCGCGTTCACCCCGCCCAGCCCGGAAATCGGACGCGGCGCCTGCACCTTCACTCCGCCCAGGCGCGAGATCGGACGCGGCGCCTGCGCCGGCACGCCGATGAAGGAACCTGGGCTGCGCGTCGTCGCCTGCGCCCGGACCGCCGGCGAGAAGGCCAGCAGGGCCACAAGCGAAACCACGGCGCCCCCCAGCCGGCGCCGTCCAGACCTGTACGTTCCCGCGTTCATGGCATCACCCCTGTCTACCCCACCGATACCGCTACCGCGCCCTGGCCTCCGGTCCTGACAGCGCCGCCTTGCGTTCCTTGAGGGATAACGCGAACTCCGCCACGATCCGTTCGCTCAGCCCTCGCTCCTTGGCCCGATCCAGCATCTTGACCGCCAGATCCTTCCGTCCCTGCGCCTGCATGAGCACCACCACCCCCAGCCATTCTTTCGCGCCCTTGCTGCGGTTGGCGGTTGCAACCGCCGCCGTCACCAGTTCGCGGATCGCGTTGTCGTCCTTCAGCGACCCCGCGTCGACGACCCGCCAGGCCAGGTCCGGGTCCATCTCGTAGGCCGCCAGCAACTTCTTCAGCCCTTCCTCCTGCCTGTGCGCGCTCATCAGGGCGATCGCGTAGCTCCGCATCGCAATGCTGTCCTCCCCGCTCTCCGGGTCGCCCGTGAAGTACGCCTGGTACTGCTTCACCGCCTCCTCGGCGCGCCCCTCCCGCAGCGCCAGGTCGGCCCGCTCGACAGGCGTCATCCGCAGCCTCGCCTCTTCCGCAGCCGAGGGGGGAGGGGCGGCGGGGAAGGGGGGGCGGTCGAGCATCCCCACCGCCAGGAACGTGTCGATCGACCCGCCCGGCTCGAAGATGAGGTCGGTCGGGCTGTGCCGGTACGGATCGTCGCTGCAGCAGCAACAGCAGCCATCGCGATCGGGATAGACCTCTCGCTCCGATATCTGGCCGTTCAGGCGGGCCATCGACTCATAGAACGTGCCCCAGTCCGGAGACTTGATGAACACGACATCGCCGTTGTTGAGCGTCCCCTCCATGTACCCCTGCTCGTGGTATTGCTGGCGCGCGGTCTCCAGGTCCACCGGCTTGCCGATCAACGTGTCGCGGAGCTGCTCGTTGTTCCGGGGAAGATTGCCGCTCTGCGCCGCCGCGATGATCCGCGCCTTGGCATCGTCGGGGCTCGCGACCGACCGACCGTCCTGGCCGAACCGCGGGCTGATCAGGATCTCCTGCCCATCCCCCGCGACGTACGTGATGGGGTTCCCCCTGTTCCGAAGGATCCGAAGAGCCTGCCGCTCCATGCCCTCCGCGGAAATCTGCGGGCGCGGCGTGCTCCGATTCAGGGGCAGGCTGGCCGCGCCCGTGCGTCCGGGCGTCTGTGCCGGGGAGGGGAAGGCGTCGGGACGAGAAGCGGTGGCGGGACGGGGCGCTGGAGGCGGGGGGAGCTTCGTGTTGTTGCGGTCCAGGGGAGTCTTCCCGGGCGCCGGTGGCGTCGTCTTCTTCGAATCATCCGGTTGACCGGCCTGGCGCGCGCCGGCCGACGAGGCGATCGCAAAGACCGCCAGCACCGCCGCGGTCCCCCTCAGCCCATGCCGAGCCACCCGCAGGGCCGACCCACGCTGCGACGCATTGCCCGCCACGGTTGTCATCGCTGGATCTCCACGTTGACCGATCCGGTGCGCCCCGTCCTGCTAACCGTAGGTACGAGCGCCGCGCACCCGTTGGGCCTTCCCCGTCGCTGCGTTTGACGCCATGTCGCTCGCGGAGTTCCCCCAAGCACCTCACGAGCCCCCCACAGACAGTCAGTTCGCTACCCTGTCCGCACCGTGCCCCCCCGCCGCCATCTCCGTTCGCATTTTTTCAGGATACTGCCCATCCTCCTGGTTCTCTTGGCATTGGCAAGCGTTCCGTGCTGTCGCTCCACAGGCGCCGATCTGTCGTTCCGCTCCCGCACCAACGAGGCCGTGCTGGTCCCGCGCTTCAAGGTCCAGGCGTACATCCCGATCGACCGCAACACCGCCGACATCTACCTGTCCGACATCCCCCTCACCCGCCTCGCCGACGACGCCGACGACCTCTCACCGCGCTGGGCAACATCGTGCACATCCACGTCTTCCTGATGCCCGTCGCCGGCCTCACCCCCATCGAGAACACCGCCTGCAACATCACCATCCGGCACCTTGTCCTCGCGGGCAGGGCCGCCGCGGGAGGGGGGGCGTCGGGCGCTCCGATCATCGGGCTGTACGGCGGCGGCGGCTTCTTCCTCCCCTCCACCAGCTCCGGCGACGATGTCCTCAGCGGTGACATCCGCGACTCGACGCTCCGCCTGATCCGCGCGATGCCGGGTTTTTCTGATCGCCTCGGCGTCGCCACCGTGTCGGGTTCGGTCGCCGCGCCGCGCGACGAGGGCGTCGCGGCCATCATCGCTGAGCGGTTCGAGTCGCTCGCCCGCCTCACCGGCAAGTGAGACCTCACGCACGCGGTTTCTCCCCCCTGCTACCCAGCCTGTCACCCAGCAGCGCCTCCGCCGCGCCCGCGTACAGCGTGCGCAACAGTTCGGGCGGCAGCGATCTTCCGACCAGGCGCGGCGCCGAGAGCCCGTTGTACTTCTGCGGCTCCACCATCGCCAGGTCCGGGTCGGCGATCGGCGACTCGGCGTCGTAGCCGGTCTCCCACATCGTGCGCAGGGCCCAGTAGCGGCTGGCGTACAGATCGAACGCCGCCTCCGGGCTGTCCGCCAGGTCGGCCATCGGGCTGGTGGTCTTCTTCTGCGGGGCAACGTGGTCGTCGGTCACGACAATGTCCGAGCCGAAGAGGATCCGCCCCTTCCACTTCTGCAGGAACCCGACGATCGCCGCGTGCGGGTGTTTGCTCAGCTCCCGCACCATCCACTTGGTCGCGGAGGTGTCCAGGTACAGGTTGGCATGGCGCGTGAGCATCCCGTCCAGGAACGACAGATCCTCCGGCCATCCCCCCATGTGCGCGCCGATCCACGGCGCGGTGAAGCGGTCCAGCATCCGCTCCAGCCCCTCGTACTGCTCGCGCTTGGTGCGGAACTTCGCGGCGTCGGTGTACTTGGTGGCGAACCACGTATCCGGGTCGGCCACGTGCACCATGTACATCATTCCCAACTGCTCCCCCAGCTCGCACGCCTTCACACGCCAAGGGCTGTCGATCTCCACCAGGTCCACCCCCGCCTCGCCGGGGAACATCTCGCGCAGCCGCGGCGAGGACCAGATCTTGAGGATCCGTGCATCAAAGTCGCGCCGGAACTTCTCGATGTTGTCCAGGAACGCCTGGCGCTGGATGCCGCTCCGGTCCGGGTCGCTCCACGTGGGGACCGCGATGAAGCGGACCGTATCGCCCAGCAGGTCTCGCACGAGCTGAGCGCCGGCGATCTGCGTCATCGAGTAGGTGAGCCGCACGCCGTAGAGGCGCCGGACGCCCTCGTAGATCGGCGTGGCCACCTTCCCGGCGATGTGGGTGTGCACATCGATGATCGGGACCACCGGCGGGCCCATCCGCGCGGCCTCCGCGCGGTAGTCCAGCCCGAAACGATTTGCAGCGGAGACTTTTCCCATGACCCCCCATTCTAGAAGTGCGTTGCGCGGTGGCCCGCGCGTTCTTCCGTTCCTCACTCCCCCCGCACCGGCAGGGTCTGCACGATGTTGTCGACGATCGCATCGGTGGTGATCCCCTCCGCCTCGGCCTCGAAGTTGACGATGATGCGGTGGCGCAGCGCGGGGAGCGCCATTTTCTTGATGTCCTCCACCGAGACGGCCGCGCGGCCGTCCAGCAGCGCCTGGCACTTGCCCGCGAGCACGAGCGCTTGGGCCGCGCGGGGAGAAGCGCCGATCCGCACGTAGCGGTTGACCATCGGCGTGGCGAACTCGCCCCCTGCTCCCCCGGCCCCGCCCCGCCGGCCCGCCGCTCCATCCGAGCCCGACCCCGCGACGCCCGAGCCCCGCGGCTGGGTCGCCATCACCATCCGCACGGCGTAATCCTGCACGTGCGCGGCGATCGCGGCCCGCTGCACCAGGTGCTGGTACTCGAGGATCTGCACGCCGCTCATCACCGGCTCGACGGTGGATTCCACGCCCATCGTGGTGCGGTTGAGGATCTCGGCCATCTCGGAGCGACCGGAGTAGCCGACGACGAGCTTGAAGAAGAAGCGGTCGAGCTGGGCCTCGGGGAGGGGGTAAGTGCCCTCCTGCTCGATGGGGTTCTGCGTGGCCATGACGAAGAAGGGCATCTCGAGCCGGTGCGTGACGCCGCCGACGGTGACGGACTTCTCCTGCATGGCCTCCAGGAGCGCCGACTGGGTCTTGGGGGTCGCGCGGTTGATCTCGTCGGCGAGGATCATCTGGGCGAAGATGGGCCCCCGCTGGAACTTGAACTCGCGCGACCGGTTGCCGTCGGCCTGGTTGACCTCCACGACGATGGTGGTGCCGCAGATGTCGGCGGGCATGAGGTCGGGCGTGAACTGGATGCGGGAGAACGAGAGGCTGAGGGCGCCGGCGAGGGACCGGATGAGCAGCGTCTTCCCCAGCCCGGGCACGCCCTCCAGCAGCACATGCCCGCCCGTGAACAGGCAGGTGAGGACGCCATCGACGACCTCATCATGGCCGACGACCACGCGCGCCACCTGCTCGCGCACGCGCGCGTAGTCAGCGCGAAAGCGGTCGATGGCGGCCCGGGCTTCGGCCGCGGTCCGCGGGTCACCGGTCATGATCTCGGTCTCGGCCATTCGCGGGATCTCCATGTGGCGAGCGATGGTAGAGGCGGGGGGCCGGGGGAGGACGCGTTGCCAATCCGCGGTTTGCGAGCGGTGGGTGCAAAGTCGAGAGTTTTTGAGAGTTTGGGAGATAGACAGGGGAGTTTTTGAGAGTTTTTGAGTGTTTTGGAGAGTTTTTGAGAGTTTTTGAGAGTTTTGGGCTTTCTCCGGCGGGTCGGTCGCGTGTAAGTCGTTGATTTGCAAGATGTTGTGTGCGATCTGGCCCGTTTTTGCGCGCCGGAACCCTGAAGTGCGCAGGGCGCGATCCAGAGTCTCCGATTGATGCACGTTCCTCCGGTTCCGCCGACTTGGTGCGACTTCGGATGGGGTTGCGTTGACTTGGTGCGACTTCCTTCGACTTTCGTCGACTTCCATCGACTTTTTGCGACTTTTTGCGACTTCCCGTCGGGGTGAGTTTTGCTGTAAGTGCTTGTAGTTGCGTGGGTTAATGCGGTTAGCGGCCGCCAATATGTGCGCGCACGCGCGAAGTAGTAAGCAGCGAGCAGAAAGCAGTAAGCAGCGGAAGAAGAGCCGCCTTCCGGTGCCCATCGTCTGTTGTCGTGTAGCCCCATCCCGTCCCCCACGCCCGGGCCTTAGGCCCTTATCGACTCTACGCCTGGGCCGCGGAAACACAAGAGAATCTGCACCTATCACCCCAATTTGGCGCGCAAACAGGACCTACCCCGTCTCGGGGACCTTCTTGCCGCGGTGGCCGCGAGGGGTTCCTGAATGGATGATTCTCGACGCTGTGGCTCGTCAGGTGCGTCGGCGATCGCTCGGGCGTCGAGCGCGGGCTTCAGCGTGCCACCGCTCGAAGATACCTCAGCTTCGCTCGGCGTCTGTCCCATCCGTAACCCTCCACCTCCGCGAGCCCCCCGCCGCTAAGAAGCGATCGTTGCGCAGCATGGTCGACTAAGAAACGATCGTTTCCTAGACTTGACCGCTCGGAAAGGAGTGTTTCTCAACGATGAATCGGACCACCGGGACCTATCGCATCTCCAGCACGGCCGGCGAATCCGTCCGGGCGTTCGTGCCGCTGCCGCTCCCGCCCCGCGATCCGCCGCTGGAAACCGTGAACCCGGTCGATCTCGGCGAGGCGCTGAGGGGCCTGGCTCGCCTGGCGGGCGCTGGCCAGATGGTGCCGAGCACGGGGTGGTTCCTCTACGGGTTTGTGCGCAAGGAGGCCGTCATCTCCTCGCAGATCGAGGGGACGCAGGCGACGCTCCGCGACGTGGTCACGTTCGAGGCGACCGGAGAAGCCAAGCCGCCGCAGGACGTCGAGGAGGTCTGCAACTACGTGGGCGCGATCACCTACGCCCGCGCCCAACTGGCCGACCCCAAGGGGCTTCCGGTGAGCACCCGTCTGTTGTGCGAGAGCCACCGCCGGCTCATGCGCGGCGTGCGCGGCGCGGACAAGGCCCCGGGCCAGATCCGCAAGACCCAGAACTGGATCGGCGGCACCCCCCCCTCCCGCCCCGGCAACGCCCGGTTCGTTCCGCCACCGCCTGAAGACGTGCCGGAGGCCATGACGGAGCTCGAGCGGTGGATCCACAGCGACGACCCTCTGCCGCCGCTGATCAAGGCGGGCCTGGCGCATGCTCAGTTCGAGACGATCCACCCGTTCCTCGACGGCAACGGTCGCATCGGGCGGCTGCTGATCGCGCTGCTGCTGGAGCATTGGAAGCTCATGCCGACCCCGCTGCTCTACCTCAGCCTGGCGTTCAAGCGGCACCAGAGCGAGTACTACGCCCGGCTCTCGGCCGTCCGCACCGAGGGCGATTGGGAGGGATGGACCGGGTTCTACCTGCGATGCGTCCGCGAGGCCGCGGATGACGGCGTGGACGTCGCCGGCCGGCTGTTCGAGCTGCTCGGGAAGGACCGGAAGCGATTGGCCGCGGGGAAGCGATCGACCGTCGCGGCCCTCCAACTGCTGGACCTGCTCCCGGAGCACCCCGTGATCACGGTTCCGCGCGTCGCCAAGCTGCTCAAGATCACCGCGCCGACGGCGCGGAAGGCGATCGACCTCGCCGCGGAGTCGGGGATCCTGCACGAGACCAGCGGCAGGCAGCGCGACCGCGTGTTCGCGTACCACAAGTACCTCCAGATCCTGACCGGTGATGAGGCGTGATCGGCCCCATCCCGCGCCCCCTCTCCGACTCCGCGCGAGCTTCCTTCCTCCAATCTTGCGAAAAACCCGCCTTCCCGTGCCGGACCCGCCGCGCAACCGCGTACCTGACCACATGGGAATGACCCGTGCAACCGAAACCCGCCGGGGAGGGTGGGCCAGGCACTCGGCCTACCGCACGGTCGTGTTGCTTCGACGCCTGCTGCTCGTATTGAGCGCGGGAGTGCTTGCGTCGGTCGCGTTCGCCTGGGTAGTTGCGGCC
Organism: Phycisphaerae bacterium; assembly: GCA_041485385.1. Classification (GTDB taxonomy): domain Bacteria; phylum Planctomycetota; class Phycisphaerae; order Phycisphaerales; family UBA1924; genus JBGPJM01. The sequence goes on from JBGPJM010000088.1 coordinate 16,620, forward strand.
ACGGCCGACGTGAACCCGAAGGCGCCCACACGGCAGATGAGCTTCTTTTCAGAGCTCGGCTGGGTCGAACACCGACGACTCGGGATCTACCAGGCGACATGCGTTTCGGACGAGGGGGGGACGCCGTTCTATCCTCATTGGACAAGCGATGAGCAAGTTCCGCCAACGTGGGTGCTGAGCGACTCGTGCACAGTGCACAAGCACTATAAGTGGTGGGTGGTCGCTACGGGGCTGCCGTTTCCGTGCATCGGGTATACGGCTTGTGCGATACTGTCGCGATCGTGCGTGTGCAACGGAATTCCGATCCAAGGGCGAGCGAACGGAGGGAGTGTGCCACGAGCCCTGCCGCTGACCCCCATCTGGAGCGGGATGATCGCTGACGTGACATTCTGGTCGTTGCTGTCCCTCGTGCCTCTCTATGGGTGGGGTCGACTCAGGCGAGCAGTTCGGTCACGCAGGCAGGCGTGCGCAGAGTGCGGCTACAGCTTGGTGGGTGCGTCCGCCGAAAGAGGCTGCCCAGAGTGCGGTACTTTGAGCGCACCGAGATTGGTTCATGCCCCATGCCCCCTTGAGTCCCCTCCCGCAATCTCGCCAAAAACCCACCCGCCCCTGCCGGACCCGCCGTCCAACCGCGTACATGACCACATGGGAACGGCCCGTGTAACCGAGGCTCGCAGCGGAGGGTTTGCCGGGCACTCGGCCTACGCACCGGCCCGGCCCGGGGGGAAAGCCGTATGAGGCTCCTCCGCCATTCGGCGATCGCGCTCTTCATCGTGGTGCTGGTGGTCGTCCTGCCCGCGGTGCTCCTCTCCGATGTGGTGATCACTCCACCTGCGACGTACCTTTCGCATGCGCAGCTCACCCTCTTGTCGACCTACAGAATCCCCGATCAGCCGCAGATCTGGCAGAGGCGCTCCCGCTTCCTGGCGACCGTGTGCGAGTTCAACCGCAGTTTCTATGAAGGCATGATCCCCCTTATGGTCGGCACCCCCATGCATCCGAGATTTGCGCGGCGAGAGGTCGATGGGTTGCCGGCGAAGGAGGCACCGGCCTGGACGTACCTCGGACGCGTCGGACAGTTCCCGGGCGACGATAGGTGCCGGTTTCTTCGCGAGGTCGGATTCGGATGGCCGCTCGTGTGCGCCACGTACCTGGAGAGCTACGACTACACCATCAATACCGATGATCTCCTGTACGGGACACGACTTGGGCATTACGTTTTCCCCTCGCACGTGTTGTGGTTGCGGCTGCTTGCCGATTACTTGGGTGTATTCGCGCTGATTACCGTGACGGCTCATCTCTTCTCGCGCGTTCGAAGCAGGATCCGGCACTCTCGGCATCAATGCGCCGGGTGCGGGTATAGCTTGGCCGGAAACACGGCGCCGAGATGCCCTGAATGTGGTTCCAGTTGTAGACGTGCACGACCGCGGTGTTGGCGCGGACGATGCGCCTTTCTTGCCACAGCCCGCCC
>JBGPJM010000089.1:0-17956 GCA_041485385.1 Phycisphaerae bacterium
CATCGACCGCAACATCAACTACACCAACGTCTGCTCCGCCCGCTGCACCTTCTGCGCCTTCCGGCGCGACGCCCACGACCACGACGCCTACACCCTCGACCCCGGGCAGATCCACGACAAGATCGCCCAGCTCGTCGCCATCGGCGGCACCCAGATCCTCATGCAGGGCGGCATGAACCCCGCGCTCCCGCTCGACTGGTATCTCAAGCTCCTCCGCGGCATCAAGTCCCGTTTCCCAACGGTCCACGTCCACGCCTTCAGCCCCCCCGAGTTCATCGAGTTCGTCCGCTTCTTCGACCCCCCCGGCGCCACGCTCGAAGACAAGCTCCGCTGGGTCATGGTCCGAATGCAGGACGCCGGGCTTGACTCCCTCCCGGGCGGCGGCGGGGAGATCTTCGCCGAGCCCGTCCGTCGCAAGATCGGCCTGGGCAAGTGCGACGCCGATGCTTGGCTGACCACCATGTACGTCGCCCACACCCTGGGCATGTTCACCAGCGCCACCATGATGTTCGGCCATATCGAGGGCTACGCCGACCGCGTGCACCACCTGCGCCTGGTGCGCCAGTGGCAGGACCGGGCGCTCCTGAAAGCGGCAGATGGCCAGAGCGCCGTATCCGGCCACTCTGCCCCGTTGCCCCTCGGCCCCTCTGCCCCTTCCCCCATGGGCCACTACAAGTCCTTCATCACCTGGCCCTTCCAGCGCGAGAACACCCCGCTGGGCCGCGTCAAGGATTGGGGCGCTCGCCCCGAGGAGCTCACCCCCGGCCTCATCTTCCCCGGCGACGCCGTGGCCGATCTCGACGGCACCGGCGACCCCCGCGCCCACCCCGAGTTCGGCCGGCGCGTCCGCATGTCCAGCGCCACCGATTACCTCCGCACGCAGGCCGTCGCCCGCCTCTTCCTCGACAACATCTACTCCATCGGCGCCTCGTGGGTCACCATGGGCCCGCACATCGGCCAGGTCGCCCTCACCTACGGCGCCAGCGACATGGGCAGTGTGATGATGGAGGAGAACGTCGTCTCCGCCGCCGGCACCACCTACTGCCTCGACGAGGCCGTCCTCTGCCGCCTCATCCGCGAGGCCGGCTTCACCCCCGCCCAGCGCAACAACACCTACGACCTCATCAGGGTCCACCCCGCCACCCCCCAGCGCGAGGCCCCCGACCTGCAGGTCCGCGACTGGTCGGAGCACCGCGCCCGGCGACTGCATGTGCAGACCGAGCCGATTGCCCGCGCCACGCTCACCGTAGGCACTCGCTGAATCGTCCTGGCTCGCTCGGTCAGCCCAGCAGGATGCAGCGTTACATCAGGCAATGCGCACCCCGCAAGTGCAGCCGCACCGCCCGCCGCAGCCACTTGTCCCTCACGAGGAAGAATACAACCAGCGGCCCGCCGATCGACACGAGGATGGATAGGACAATGACCAGCATCCAGTTGTCCCCAAGTGGTCCTGCCAAATTGAAGCGCCTCCAGTCGCCACCGAACGATCCGCCGAAAAAGAACGGCGCCCACGACAACGATGAGAGCGAGAACGACGCACCCGAGCAGAGCGCTGCCGAGACCACCAACACACCCGGCCGTTCCCGCCGTGCCAGCCGCACGTACGCCTTGCACTGCGCATCGCTGAACCGGTCCAGCTCCGGGAATGCCCGCCACACCTTGCTCAGCGGCGGCAACCTCATGCGCGCCCTTCGGCGACCATCGCCACGCTGCGCTCCGCACCCTCCTCGCTCGGCGCCAGCAGATTCTCCGGCGTGAGCCCGATCGCCTCAAGGCTGATCACGTCGCCGCACTCCGGGCACCGCACCGACCCGTTGCTGACGGGCAGCCCCAGCAGCAGGTATGCGCACGCCGGGCAATGAGCGGATTTCAGATGAAGTCGGACCGCCCGTCGGAGCCAGCGGTCGCGGATGCGAAGGACAAGCAGCAGCGGGCAACCCGCGGCGAACACGATCATGCTGGTCGCTACAAGCGCCATCCACCGCGTGTCGTCGAGGCGGTACACGCCGAACAGAATGCCCGAGCCGGCCCCCATCAAGACTCCGAAGCCGACCGCGAAGATCACCAGACCCAACACGATCACTCCGAGCCGCTGGCCGAGCCGCTCTCGCTTCGCCAGCCGCACGTACGCCGCGCACTGCTCGTCGCTGAACCTGTCCAGCTCCGGGAACGCGCGGTAGATCTTGTCCAGCGGCATCCGCATCACGAGCCCCTCTGTCACCGCCCCGCCCCCCGGTTTTCCGCCCTCATCCGCGCGAATCCGCCTTCTTCCGCGGCCTCGTCCTCCCCGCGCCCGTCCCCAGCGGCGACACCGGCGGTGGGTTCGGTTTCGGCCTGCTCGGCGGCTGCAAGTCCTCGGGCAGCAGGTGCAGCTCATGCAGACTCATCCGTTCGCCGCATTCCGGGCACTGCACCGTTCCCTCCTTCACCGGCAGACCCATCAAGCTGAACCAGCAGTACGGGCACTTGGCCCGCTCCATGTTGTTCCGGATCGAGCGGATGATCAGCTGCCGACGCGTCCACACGCACGCCGCGAACGCCACCGCCCCGCCGCACGCGGCCACCAGCGGCCACCGGAACTCCTTGATCGTCCCCGACGCCCACGGAAGCAGCTGCAGCGCGATCGCCAGCATCGTCGCCGCAATGCTCAGCCACACCCCCGCGGCCAGCACCGCCGCGCCCAGCGGCAGCACCCAGATGGCATCGTCCCTCCGCACCTTCGCCTGCCACACCAGGCGCACGCACTCCTCATCCGTGAACTTGTCCAGTTCCGGATACGCCCGGTAGAACTTGAAGAGACGGATTCGCATTCGTCCTCAGTAGTTCGTCGGCGGCGGGCCGGGTGTTGCCGGCGCTGTCGTGCCCATTCTCCTGGATCGATCACCGACCGGCAAGCAAACGCCGGCTCAAGGCTGACTCACCCGAGACAGTAATGTAGGAACGGGGGACCGTGTTCCCGGACGGCAATGTCGCTCGTTCTGGAGCGGATTCCGGTCAGTTTCGTCGACGAACCGCAAGTTAGTACGTATTAAAGATAGGGGAGCGCGGGCCGGCGAGGGGTGGAACGCGGGAGCACGAGTATGTCACCGGAGCGTTGTCGAACGGGCAGGGCGTCGCGGGGGTTGTTTGGGCTGGCGCTGGCCGCGAGCATGCTGGCCGTGATGGTCATGGGCGGGTGCTACGAAAGCTTCTCGTACACCGCCGGGTACGGGTACGGCGGCTACCACGGCTGCGGCCCGGACGTCGTCATCGGCTATCGCGCCGGCCCGTCGTGGCCTGGAGGCTGGGGCAGTGGGGGGGGCTGGCACGGCGGCCACGGACGCGGTTGGTGAGTTCAGGTGCGCAGCGCGCTGATGGGCTCATAGCGTTCGCCGAGGATCGCGCGCTGGTCGAGTCCCAGCCACTTCTCGACCATCGCGCCGTACACCTGCCGAAAGTCCACGCGGTGCTTCACGTCGCCGTCGATCAGGTCCGCCAGGTCCGGCGCGCCGCCCGAAATCCCCGCGGCACATGCCCCGCCCGCGATGAACATCGGCGCCGCGGCCCCGTGATCCGTCCCCTGGCTTCCATTCTCCTTCACGCGCCGGCCGAACTCGCTGAACGTCATCAGCACGACACGGTCCGCCAGCCCGCGTGACTTGAGATCCTCGAACATCGCCGCCACCGAATCGGCCAGCTCACGCAGGAGCGGCCCGTGCGCCAGCGCCTGCTTGGCGTGAGTGTCGAACCCGCCGATCGACGTGTAGTACACCCGCGCGCCGAACCCGGCGCCGATGAGCTGCGCAATCTGCCGGAGCCGCGACGCCAGCGGCAGGTCGGGGTACTTCGCGCGAGGGGCGTCGCTGGCGGCCACGTGCTCGAGCCGCTTGGCGCTCGAGCAGCTCGACACCGCGACACGCTGCACGAAGAGGAGGTCGTCGCGCGACCCGGTCCCCCTTGGCGCCGACACCGCCGCCTGCACCTTCGCCGCATCGCTCAGCCGGAACGCCTCGATCGACCGCACCGACGGCACCGCGACCCCCCGCGCCTTCAGCGCCAGCGGCAACGCCTCATCATCCAGATGCAGCGCACAACACGCTTCCTCTTTCCCCTCTCCGCGTCCCCGCGTCCCATCCCCCGCGGCGTCCACCACCCGCCCCAGCCACCCATCCTCCGCGCCCTCGGGCTGCATGCGGGCGGTGTGCCAGATATCCATCGAACGGAAGTGCGAGCGGTCCGGGTTGGGGTACCCGACGTTGGTGACGACGTGCAGGAGCCCGTCGTCGTAGAGGCGCTTCAGCCCGGTCATGTCCGGGTGCAGGCCGAGCGCATCGTCGAGCTTGAGGATGCGGTCCGGGGTGATGCGCAGCGTGGGCCGGGCCCGGTGGTACGCGTCGTCGCGGTAGGGGATCACGGTGTTCAGCCCGTCGTTGCCGCCGCTCATCTGGATCACCACCAGCACGCGCCCATCAACATCCGGCGCCACGCCCGCCGCCATCGCCGTCCGCGACAAGAACCCCGGCAGCGTCCACCCCGACGCCAGGAGCGCCGCCCCGCCGCCCGCCCCATACCTCAGGAACTCGCGCCGTGTCGTGCCCATCGATCACCGCCTTCTGTTCTTCACGGACCGTGTCACGGTTGTGATGATCGAAAATATGAGAATGCACAGCCCACCCAACACACTATGATTCCAGCAGCCACCATGATCATTTTCCACACAAGAGGCAAGTCCACATTAGCCTCCGTCACGAGCACCGCAATAAGAACCAAACAGCTGAGATAAATCCCAAGCTTTGTACGAAACGGAGATGATGATATCTCGGAGTGCAGACGCACAACTCGCTTGAGAAGCGCAACTATCATATCAGCGAGTCCTCCTGTCGCACCGCAGCCGTCACAATGAGTCGGGTTCCAATCATGCTCGGTCTTCCTCTGTGTTCTCTGTGGTAGAACATCCCCGGCATTCAAGCCATCTGATACTCCGGACTGGTCAGCAGCACCTCCAGCGCCGCCCGCATCTGTTCGTCGGGCGGGCCCTCGATTTTGGCGAGCTGCTCGCGAAGGGGCGGCGGCGCCTCGGCCCCCAGCGCGAGCCGTTCGCAGAAGGGGACCACGTCGCTGTCGCTGATGCTGTACCTGGCCCGCAGCGCCGCCACGTTCGCCCCGCGCTCCCCCGCCCGTGCCGCGGCCGTCGCCGCGTTCAGCCGCACCAGCATCGTCGCCGTGTTCAGCCACGCCCGGTGCCCGTCCCACCCCTTCACCGACGGCGGCTCGAACAGCCGCTGCCCCATCTGCGACACCGCATCCGCCAGCGCCGGCCCCGGCACCTGCATCTCCAGCGACCGCACGATCCCCACCGCGAACTCCACCGGTGACTTGATCCGTGCCCCCATCCACCGCGCGTCATAGAACGCGCGGCTCTTGAGCAGCGTCCGCACCGCCGCGCCGACGTCCAGATCCGTCTCCCGCAGCCGCCCCGCCACAGCCCCGATCAGCTCCTCCGGCGGCTCCGGGCACACAAACTCCCGCAGCAGCTTCCCCGCCAGGAACCGGCCGCACGCCTCCTGCCTGCACGCGATCGCCACAACGTCGGCCCCATCAAGGTTCCCGCTGGTTCCCAGCACCGCCTTCTCCCCCTCGTCGTGCTCGCCGCGCGCAAAGTGAAACTCTCCGCCGCGCCGGTGCCACCCGGTGAACGCCCGCGCCGCTCCCTTGATGTCCCGCTCCGTGTAGTTCCCCACCCCCAGCGTGAACAGCTCCAGCAGCTCCCGCGCGAAGTTCTCGTTCGGCCGCCCCTTCACGTTCTCCTCCCCGTCCAGCCACACGATCATCGCCGGGTCCCGCGCCATCGCCAGCGCCAGCTCTCCGAACTTCCCCAGCGCCCCCCGCTCGATCGCCCGCAGCTGCCCCAGCATCATCGGCGCGCTCCGCACCTTCGCGTTGCTCGTCGCAAAGTGGTTGTGCCAGAACACCGCCATCCGCGCGTGCAGCGGCCGCGCCGTGCGGCACATCCTCAGCAGCCACCAACCCCGTAGCGATCCGATGTTGTCCTGCGCCCCTAGCCGCTCCCCCAGCGCATCCAGCTCCCGGTGCCGCGCCGATTCCTCCCCCGACTCAACCAGCCGGTCCACTATCACCCCCGGCCCGTCGCGCAGCGCCGCCTGCACCTCCTCCTCGCCCGGCACAAACCCCGCGCGGCGCAGCAGGTGCGAGGCCCGGACGCGGTCCCACGGGCACTCCGGCGACGGCGTGTACTCCTCGAGGCCGATCATCAACGTTCCTTCGGCGCCCCGCGGTCGCGTCCGTCGTCAGCAGAAGATCGAAGCACAACTCGCACCCTCGCCCGCAGGCCATCCTCCGTCCGCGTCGCGCCCACATCCACCGAGTCAAACAGCCCCACAACCCCTCGGAGCACCCCGAGCTCCGCCTCCGCCTGCTCTCGCGAGATGTCCTTCTTCAGCATCTGGTCCGCGAGGTACTCCTCCCGGTTGTCGTCCAGCAGTTGCGCCAGCGCCGGCACGCTGAGGTGCACCCGGTCGGCCTGATCCGGCGCCCCGCCGCGCCGGTCGGCCTTCTTTGCCGCGGCAATCGCATCCAGCACCGACTCCAGCATCGCCTTCGACGTCGCGACGATGTACTGCCCCTCCGCCACAGCCACCGCCGGCGCGAAGTTGTACCGTTGCCCCACGACCCGCTTGCCGCCAGGCTGCTCCGCCGCCGCATCGCCGCCGGCCGCGCCCCCGTCCTTCTTCCCGGCCCCCGCACCCGGCTCCATCATCTTCCCATCCGCCCCCCCCGCCCCGACATCCGCGTACTCCGTGTAGATCATCCGGTACCCCGCGTACCTGTCCGTATCGATCAGATACGACGGCTGCTTCTTGTTCGCGGCGTCGAAGTTCACCAGCGACAGCGCCGACTGCGACCCCGAGTACAGCCGCTTCTCCAGCTGCGCATCCTTCGAGAGATCCAGCGGCGCCACCAGCGCAAACGCCGGCAGCCGCGGCGTCGGCTGGAACCCCATCGCGCCGAAGTCCTGCCCCGCCGCGATGAACCGCACCGGCCCCGCCACCGCCGGCAGCACCTGCTCCATGAAGTCCAGTTGCCCCAGCAGCGTCGTGATCGTGTTCGAGAAGTTCACCACCTGCCCCGCGCCCGCCGGCGTCAGGATCGCCTCGCGATCGCTGAACAGCCGCGCCCAGTCGCGGGCCACCGTGATCTCCCCCATGTACCGCGGCAAGTCCCCCGCCAGCCACGCCGCCGCGCCCGCCGGCGCCGATCCTCTCCACGCAAACCCCGCGTGCGTCGCAGGCAGCGCCTCCGCCCCGCCGATCGCCGCGCTGATCGCCAGCGCCCCCGCCTCCGGCGTGATCCACGCGCTCGCCTGCCCGCCCGTCCGCAGCGCATGCAGCCACCCGCCGAAGACGAACCCCCCCAGCGGGTTGTTGATCTGCTCGGGGAACGCGTTCCCCTTCGCGATGGCCTGCTGCAGCCGCGGCATATCCGCCCAGATCCACACCGCCGCCTCACGCGGCGCATCCTGAACCGCCCGCCGATACACCTCGCCCGCCGCCAGCGCCGGCCGCTCCCCCGCGCGCGCCGCCAGCGCCTCCCCGACCATCCCCGCGTTGTTCGCCACGATCAGCGCCGGCCCCGCGCGGCAGAACGCCAGCTTCTCCCCCACATGGAACACCGTCTGCCCGCGGACCTCCGCGCTCTTCGCCGGGTCTGGCTTGCCCGCCTTCAACAGCCCCGCCAGCGATTCGATGTTCAACAGCAGCTTGTCCACCAGCCCCGCGTCCCGCGGCACACTCACCAGCAGCAGATCCGGCTCCTTCCCCTGCCCGTCCCGCGGTGGCCTCAGCCCGACCATCAGATCCTCCCCAAGCATCGCCCCCACCGCCCCCCACGGGTCCGTCCCCGCCGTCGCCGCCAGCCCCGCCAGGGCCACCTTCCCCTGCACCGCCTGCGGCCGCTCCAGCGCCCGCAGCGCCCACGGCTGCTCAAGCACGCGAGACCCCTCGACGAACCTGCGGAACTCCTCCGCCCGCCTGTCCCCCTCGCGCACCGTCGCGACCAGCACGAACCCCTCCGGGAAGTACGCCGCGGCCGACACCGCCTCCGCACCCGCGGCCACCGGAGCCGCGGTAGTGGGGGATTTCGGAGCGGGGGCCTTGGCAGGGGGGCCGGGAGGGGCGCCGGTCTGGCCCGACACGCACAAAGGAAGGGCGCCGGCCAGGCACGCCACCAGCGCAAGGGCGAATCGACCGTGGATCACGTGGATCATGGGTCTGCTCCAGAACGGGAACCCCGAGCCTTCTTGTGATTGTGGCCCTGGGAATTGCGGGAGCAAGGCCTCCGCCAGGGCCATCTTCGTGGCACCGGGCTTCCGCCCGGTGTCTTCTCCCTCCGCCTCCCTGCCCTTCCTCCCCGTCCCCCCGTCCCCCCGTCTCCCTCCTCACCCCTGTCCCCGCACCGCGCCGACCCCGCGCTTCCGCCCGCTGTCCCCTCCACGTCCACCCCCCTTCCCCTTGCTCCCGCTCGCCCTCGTCGGCGCCGCGACCGGCAGCAGTGCAGCCGCCTCCTCCTCCCCAAGCCCCGCGGCCGCCCGTGCCACGTCCTCGGGCACCCACTCCGCCAGCGCCGTGACGTCGACCTTGTGGCTGCCCGAAGCCGTGTGCACTTCGTGAATCACCGCCAGTCGATCAGCATCGAACCGCCCCGCCAGCCGCACCAGCGCCGGCCACAGGCGGCGATGGACGTACGTCACTTTCCCGCCGACGAGCCGGCACACCAGCACGTCCGCCGATTCACGGACCGCCCGCGAGCACACGAAGATAGTGTTGGCCCTGGGGTGCGCCCACCAGCTCCCCCGGATCGGCGCGCCGGCGATCGCCGCGGCCAGGCTCGGCACCGGCCCGCGCCCGGATTCAAGGACGACCCCGTTGGCCTTCACAAAGGCAATGGCCTGCCTCGGAGTCATCCGAATCCTCCCGCGCGATCGGCCTCACGATAGGCCGGCGGCGCGTCCCCCCTCCCCGCGTCGTCCCCGTCCCCCCCTGGGGATGGAGGTGCCGGAGGAAGGGGCCTCCCCCCCCTTCCTCTGGCGTCGGCACGGCGGAGCTAGTTGATGCACGTCGCGGACGAATCAGGTAGTTTGTGACCCATCGACGCTGGGAGCCCGCTGTTGGACAAGAGTTTCTACGAACCCATTCGCGAGATCCGCGACCCGGTCCATGGGTTCGTGAAGCTCAGCCCGGCGGAGATCGAGATCGTCAACTCGCCTACGTTTCAGCGGCTTCGCGACATCCGCCAGCTCGCCGTCGCCCACTACGTCTACCCCGGAGCCACCCACACCCGATTCGAGCACTCCATTGGGTGCGTGCATCTCGCGACGCAGATCTTCGACACCGTGATGGCACGGCAGGGCCGCGGGCTTTCACCAACCGTGCAGGACGCCTTCGCCACGACCGAGTCTGCGATAAAGCGTGGTCGGGATCTCGTCCGGCTCGCGGCCTTGCTGCACGACCTGGGCCACGGTCCGTTTTCCCATTCCGGCGAGCACGTCATGCCGACCGTTGAGGTCGGTGGCGAGAAGATCAGACTCACCCATGAGCACATGACGGCGACTCTGATCAGGGAGACGGAGATCGGCGAGAAGATCGAAAAGTTCTTCGGCAGCGACGAGATTCACGTTCAGGACGTCATATCTGTGGCGACGGACGTGGAGGCCAAGAAGTCGGCCCGCCCGCAGCAGCACTCCTGGTACAGCTTCCTGAATGAGATCATCACGGGCGAGTTGGGGGCGGACCGCATGGATTACCTGGTCCGCGACTCTTTGCACTCGGGGCAACCATCCGGGCGGTTCGACTACATGAAGCTCGTTGACTCGATGACGATCGTCGAACCGCCTGCCGAGAGTCTTCCTGTGCACCGACTGGGCGTCGACGACGGCGGTTGGCTTGTGGCCGAGCAGATGGTGGCGTGTCGATACCTGATGTACGTCGCCTTGTATTTTCACAAGACCAAGCGGGTGCTGGAGAAGCACATGGAGGCGTTCTTGCCGGAGTGGCTCCAGGCTCGGCTGGGCCAGCCGTTCCTCCCGGCTCAGACGCCCACCGAGTACGTGAAAATCACAGAGAGCCCGGTCTGGGCCAGCGTGTTCGAGGCCGCCCGTGATGCGAATGCGCCGGGGCACCGGCACGCTCGGGCCTTCGCGAATCGAGACCACTACCGGCTCGCGATCGAGTTCCTCCCGAGTGACCTGAGAGATGCAGGAGAGGGAAAAGGTTCGACGGGGGAGGATCCCTCCCCGGTGACCGTCGAGAATACGCGGAGGTTTGACAAACTCGCGCAAGTCGTTAGGATAAAGTATGGGGACGGAGTAATCGTGGACGAGGCCGGGCAAAAGGCGGCAGGATTCTTCCGGGACGACCCGGGTATTTGGGTGTCTCTGCGCGGCAAGACCCGTTACCTCACGGAACTCTCCGAAATCGTTCGCGGTATGGCGCGACGAATCTGGCGGGGGCGGGTGTTCGCGTCGCCGGAGATCCGGACGGAGGTCGAGAATTTCTGCCGGACACAGGCTGGATTGGACAAGGAGGACGACGATGGCAGACTCTTCACCGGATGAGCAGAATGTTCTTCCTTGGCTGGCAGCGGCGATTGAATCGTTGCGAAGCGCAGGGAGCTGGTGCGGCCGAATTCACGTCCACAAGCTGTTGTTTGTCCTGCAGTCGCTGGAAAAGGCTGATCCGCCGTGCCGGTTCGAGCTTCACCACTTCGGACCGTATTCCTTCGATCTTGATTCCGCGTTCTCCGTGGCCGAGATGATGGATCTCGTCAAGAAGGAGTTTCCGCGCGAGGGCTACGGGCCGCGCTACGACCTGACCGAGCCAGGCAAGCGCGAAGCCGCCACCTTGCGGGGAGGCGCGCGCGAAGCCATCGATGCTGGCGCGAAGTGGTTCGGTAAGAGATCCAGCAGCGAGCTCGAACTCATCGCAACCTGCATCTGGGTGCAGGACCGCGAAGGCCTACGCGACGATGCGGCCGTCGTGAAGAGGGTTCGTGAGCTGAAGCCAAAATACGCTGATAGTGACGTCACGACAGCGATGGGCCAAGCAAAGGATCTTCGCAGGACGCTTGGTTCATAATCTCGGTGATCCCGGCTGTTGAGGTCCGGTCGTTGCCCACATCGCCCAAGCGAGGGGCTTTAGGCCAGATGATCTGAGCGCAGCCGCCAAGGACTGCAGCGATCTGTTGGCGGCAAGCAGCTCGACGTTCGGGAGCCTCGCGATGAATGTGGACAGGGTCTACCGCGAACACCGCGATGAGCGGGTAGCCCGGAACTATCACGGTGCGGCGATGTGCGTGGGTGGGAGCGGCTGGAGAGTGCCGCGGGGAGAGTGGAGGGCGGGGTCGGAGCATCTGCGGGCGCCAGAGGAAGGGGAAGCCCCTTCCTCCGGCACCTCCAACCCCAAGGAAGGCGCGCGGCCAGTACTGCACGCCCTCTTCCGCCATTCCCTTGGGTGGAGTTGCAGAGGAGGGGCTTCCCCTCCTCTGCACCAGCGGACGTCGGCGCGCGTGAGACACGCCGACCATCATCGCCGCTTTCGCGCAGGGACCTCGGCCGGTGGGCTCGGGCTCAGCGGCACCGCGGCGTACCGCCCGCCCGACTCTCGCGCGATCTGCCTCATGAGCCGCTCGACACCTTGCTCCTGCACGTCGAATGCGATGCAGTGGATCGGGACTCGCGGTGCCCGGTTGTTCATCTTCGACACCTCCTTGGCCACCGCCTCGTCGAAGAGACCGTCGGTCACGAAGTAGATCGCGTCTGGTCGGGGCGTCTGCTCAAGGACCATCTGAAGCGCCGGGAGCGGATTGGTGCCGCCGTAGGCCTGCTGCTGGGTCGCTTGTTCCGCGGCCCACCTCTTCCCGGCATCGGTCGCGGGCGTCCACTTGAGGCGTTGGCCCATGGGCATGGCGTCATTGGAATAGAACGCCACAAAGAACGCCGCATCGGCTGGCAAAGCATTGACGGATTTCAGCAACTCGGCTCGCAGCGACGCGAGCTTGGGGCCCTGCATCGAGCCGGACACATCCAGGACGTACGCGATATGGGCCCCTGACGCCTCGATTCCACAGAAGCGAGCCGACGGCTTGTGCCCGGGCCCCAGCCGCGATGCTTGCGTTGACACCTCCTCCCGCGCGAGCGACACCCTGAGGCGCTCGACATCGCGGGCCTCGTGTCCGGCGAGAAACATGTCGTACAAACGCAGCGCCATGCCCAGCACGCGGCGCTGTCCGATGACTGTCGCGTCCGTCGCGAGGCCCCGGTACCAATCGGCGAGCTTCACCGCCTCATCCGGGGTCAGCGTGCCGGACGGCTTCACCGCCAAGGAGACCATCTCCCGAAGGACCTGATCCCCGGTGTCGTCTGCATGCAGAGCGGCCGCGCGAGGATCGCCCAACTCCCTCACGCACAAGAGGCACAGCTCCTTGGCGATCACCGTCTTGTCGGCCGCCTGCTCCAAAGCGGCCTGAAGCTCGACCCGCTTTGCCTCGGAGGTATCCCGCTGCCGTAACTCTTCGATCCTGTCATGGATCCCGGCTGCCTCAGTACTTTGAATCTCGGTCGCGACCTTGTGGGCGCGCTCGCATTGCGCGATGGCGTCCGTCCATCGTCGGTCCGCCTCAGAGGCGTTCGCCGCAACGACAAGCCGCGCAAGGAGCGCTTCGCCAGCAGCAACCCGTGCCTCCCGCCGCACCGACTTGAAGCGGCTCTCCAGGAGCGAAATCGCACGGGAATCGCACGATGCACGCTCGTTCGGATAGAGAGAGGCGTGCAAATCGAGCGCTTCGAGCGAGGTCGCATCGCCGGTCGGATCCGTCGCCGCAAAGTCGAAGGCCCTCTCCAGCAGCAGCTTCTGAAAATCGGGCGAATCCGGAACGCTTCTTGCCGCTTCCAGCAGCTTCTTGGCGAACGCGACGTCGTCCTCCTTGCCCTTGGTGTCGGCGACCCTCTTCGCTTCTTCGCCAAAGAGTTTGGCGAAGTCGTCCTCCGGGTCCGGGCCCCGAGCGGGGCTCAGCCAGCTCGAGGACGACATCAAGCAGACCGCCGCGAGCGTGATCATCCCCTTCATCGCGACCGCCTTCCTTCACCGGTCACAGCGGACCGCGAGCGTCGAGCTTGAGGATACCAGCCTCGACGTTCGCAGGAACCCGGGAAGAACGCGGCATGCAGTTGCGCGTCGCTTGCGGAGAGGCTGGCCGCCGGAGACGCATGTTAGGGCGGCCCCGAAAAATCTGTGAGCTGCTCCACGTCGTCTTCCCCGGCACTCAAACACATCAACCTGAGGCCGCGCAACAGGCCCCTTGCTGGCGATCGATCAGATTCTCGACGCGCAATCTCCTCGTTCAGCACTGCCCCCCGTACGCGAATACGCTCCAGGAGCCTCTCGTCGGTCTCCTTCGCCAGCATGTCCACCAGTCTCGCCCGTGCAATCGAGAGGCTCGCTGCCGAAACGGTCTTCGCGTACTTTCGCGTGGCGACGGCCTCCCGCTCGCGCTGCTCGAAACCGAGCGTTGTGGACGGCACCGTGGAATGAAGCGGCTGCCCGCCAGGTGGGCGCTGCCCAGAATCAGGCATGCGTCCGAGTATACCGAGCGGTAGCACGGACTTGCCCCACTTGGTGCGGTTCATCGCCGTGCGTCCGATGCTGTTCCATCTCACCGCGCGCGCCAACCTGGGGCGAATCCGCCGCGAGGGGCGGCTGGAGAGTGCCGCGGCCTTGCGGGCGCGCGCCGGGATAGAGGTCCTGGCCCGCCAACGGCGCGGGAAGGAGTCGTGGGTCGAGATGGACGGGGAACCGGTGCACATCCGCGACCAGGCCCCGCTGTACGAGGGGAACATCGAACTGTTGGATGGTGGACGTTCGACGATGTCCTCGCCGAGCTGAGCCGGCGGGTGTTCTTCTGGCCGGGGACGCACACCGGGCCCAACGCGTACGGTCGCCGGCACTTTGCGCGATACGCGGCGGACGACTGCGTCGTGCTGTGCATTCCGACGGCGGCGCTTGTGACGGCGAACCCGCCGCCGGGTCCGCGGCTGGAAGTCTGCCGCCACAACTTCGGCTCGCCGCGCTGCACGACCGGGCGCAAGTCACCGCGGGGGCCGCGGACGATCGTCGGGCTAGAAGACTTCGACGGGACGGCGGGCGAGGTCGTCGAGGTGACGTTCCTGGGTAGAGTGAATCTGCCGGTGGACGACATGCGGGTGGCGCGAGTGGGGGAGGTGTAGAGGCGTCCTCGCTGTCGTCGCCGGTCCTCCCCTCCGCGGGGTGGAGTTGCAGAGGAGGGGTCGCCCCTCCTCTGCGCCGGCGGATGCACCCTGGCGCAATGCTCAGGCAGGGTCGGAAGTCACGGACACCCCGCAAAGAATGCCGTCAGGAAATCAAAGAAGTCCTGCGAGTTCACCACCCCGTCGAAGTTGAAATCCGCCCCCGCCCCACCGCCGAAGAACGCCGCAAGGAGGTCAAAGAAGTCTTGAGCGTCGACCAAGCCATCACCGTTCTGGTCGGCCGGGCACAGGACCGTGAGGAGCGCGGTGAGGCTGAGCGCACTGCCGCAGTCGTTCGTGACCAGGCAGTCGAACTCACCGGCATCAGCAAACTGCACCGCCGCGATGGTGAGTGTCGGAGAGTCAGCGCCGGAAACGACCCCGCCGCCGGGAGAGGCACCGCCCGGGCCATTCGACAACGCGAGGCCGTCGCGGCGCCATTGATAAGTCAGGGGCCCCAGGGAGTCGTAGCCCGGCGCGACCGTCGTCGCGAAATCGACCTGCCGGCCGCGACGCGCGGATTGATCCCGCGGCTGCGCGGCAATCCACGGTGCGCCGGAGGCGGTCCAGCGGGCCCAGTGATCGACGACATTCCCGCCGGCCTGCGTGAAGTCGCCGCCGACAACGAGCTCGCCGTTGTGCACGGCCATGGTGTGAACCCAGGGAACCGTGCCCGGAGCGTTTTCGATGCCCGTCCCCAGCGCCCGCCAGGCCGATCCATCCCAACGAGCAACCTGGCTCAGGGGTACGTGGCCAGACGCGATGAACTGACCCCCGGCGACCAACTCGCCGCCGTAATCCGTGAGCGCGTAGACGTATCCGTTGAATCCGTCCCCCATCGGGCCCCAAGTCGACCCATCCCAGCGGGCGACGCGAAGGACGTCCTGATCGCCGGCTTGCCAGAACCAACCTCCGGCGACCAACTCGGATCCGTAGACCGCGAGCGTTTCGACCGCGTCGTTGAGGCCGGCGCCGACCGCCTGCCAGACCCCGCCGTTCCACCGGGCGATATTGCGCGCAGCCAGCCGGCCTGCCACGCCAAAGATCCCTCCTGCGAACAACTCGCCGCGGAAGACCGACAACGACAACACCCACCCGTTCGTCCCGAGTTCCAGCGGCCGCCACTCGGATCCATTCCAGCGCGCGATGTGGTTGACAGCCTGATCTCCGGCGCGAACGAAATCCCCGCCGGCGATCAGCTCGCCGTTGTAGACCGCAAGGGCGTACACGCTCGCGTTGAACGTATCGGCGGAGAGCCCCTGCCCGAGTGGCTGCCAGGCCTGGCCGTCCCACCGGACGATGTTCCCCGGAGCGCCGGAGCCCGCGGCAATGAGGTCCCCACCGTACACGCAAAGCGCGTTGACATAGTGAAAGCCATCGCCGAGCGGGCGCCAGGAGAGGCCGTCCCAACGGGCGATGCCGTTGACTCTCCGGCCACCGGCGATCACGAACTCGCCGCCCGCGACCAGCTCGCCCTGGTACTCGGTCATGGCGAAGATGGCGCCGCTGAAACCGTTCCCGAGGCTGTTCCAGGCCGATCCGTTCCAGCGGGCGATCGCCATCGCCGCTACGCCGCCGGCGTCGTAGAAATCGCCGCCGGCGATCAGTTCGCCGTCGAATGTCGTCAGGCAGTGTGCGGGCCAGTCTGTCCCTGACTCCAGCGCCCCCCACTGCGAGCCATTCCAGCGGGCGATGTTCCGCGCGTTCCCGCCGCCAGCCTGATCGAAGGAGCCGCTGACAACAAGTTCGCCCTCGTACATCGCCAGGGCCTCAACGTTCACCGGGGAGAACCCGGGAACGGCGTGCCACTCCGACCCATCCCACCGGGCGATCGAGCGTGCGCTCACATCGCCCGCAACGGTGAAGGCACCGCCGGCGATGAGGTCCCCGTTGTAGACCTGCAGGGTGGCCGCACGCGCGCTGAACGTCTCGGCGGATAGCCCCGCACCAAGCCCTCGCCAGGATGATCCATCCCATCGGGCAATCCGATTGGCGCCGCCGCCGCCGGCGTTAGAGAACCTGCCGCAGGCGATGAGTTCATCCGCGTACACAGCCAGTCCGAAGACCGTCGCATCCATCCCCTCGCCCAGCCCCCTCCACGTCGAGCCGTCCCAGCTCGCGACCCGGTTCACGCTCTGGTCGCCGGCGCTCGTGAAGTTACCGCCGGCGATCAACTCGCCACCGAACTCGGCAAGGGCGAAGACGGTGCCACTGAGCCCCATTCCCAGCGGCTGCCACGCCGAGCCGTTCCAACGCGCGATGTTGCTCGCGGCGGCGCCGCCCGCCGCCCGAAACGAACCGCCCGCGATGAGGTCGCCGTTGTAAACCGTCAGCGCCCAGACGATCGAACCCCCGAGGCTGATCCCATCGCCGACCGGCAACCATGTTGCCCCGTCCCAGGCCACGATCTGCGCAGTGACGGAGGTGAACTGGCCGGTGACCACCAGGAGAGGAGGAAGGGGACCGGCGCCGTCCGGATCCCAGGTCACGGACGCATTGACCGCGCCAATCGGCCCCGGCTGTCCATCACCGGGAAGCCATTGGTCCTGACATGATTGCGCACGCAATAGGCTCGCCGGAAAGACCGCGGCAAGCCCGACCGCAAGGACCGAAAGGGTCGACCTGAAAGCGGGCAGCTGTTGCATGGGCACTCCGTTCCGCCCTCTATCGACGGATCGGCCAATCCCCGCGAGAAACCCGGCCCCGGCGCACAAATCGCCCGAACCTGAATGCTTCAGCTTACACAGACCCCCCTTAGTTAGGACGCCGTCAGAAAACCAAAGAAGTCCTACGAGTTTCACCGCCCCGCAGCGACTGGCCGATTCGAGCGCACAGCACCCCCGCCCCGCCATCAATCCTGATGCTGCTGCTTGTGCGCCCCCACCCACGTCCGCTCCGCCTCCTCGCATTCCGGGCACGACCGAACAAGGGCCCGCGTCGGCGGAGATACCATGCACCCGCCGCCGACCTGGACCATCGCAAACGGAAACTCTCGCTGCCGGGCCTCGCCGTAGACGCGCGGGGCCAGAGCCTCATTCCCGACCGGCGGCTCGCCGTACAGGATCGGCACAACCCTCATCTCGAGCTCGACGTGGTGCAAAGAGCAGGTGAGTTCGGGCCGCCGGCAATCCAGCGTCGGTGGCCGCGGGCTCCCGTTCTCTTTGCTCGGCGCCAGCATCTCGGCAAGAGCATCGACCTCGCGCTGACGCGAGGCTTGAAGGTCGGCCGTCACGCGACCGAGGTGTTCGTCGAGATCCTTCAGGCGCGCCTCGGCACGCTCGAGCTTGCTGTTCGTGACGCTCAGCCCCTCCTCCAGACCCGCGCGCTCAACCGCGGCAGTGCTCGCGTAGAAGGCGAAACCCGCCAACACGATCAACAGGACAGGCAGGATGATCGAGATCATCAGCCTCATGCTGAACTCCAAAATGATTCTACGAGCACCGGAACCCTTCCCAGCACGCTCGCCTCGAAAACACGAGTATCGAGCTTGACTCTTCTTCTGAATAGTCTATATTCGTACGGTATGCAAACACACCCCGATCTTCTCACCCCGGCCCCCCTCACCGCCCTCCAATCCCAGCCCCTCCAGTGGCTCTGGCCCTCCCGCATCCCCCGCGGCAAGCTGACCCTCCTCCTCGGCCC
>JBGPJM010000090.1:0-17763 GCA_041485385.1 Phycisphaerae bacterium
CCGAAGAACGAGACATGGACGATCGGGGGCGGGCACGTATGCTGGGTTCGCCGCAGCCGGATCAAGCCGGAGGAACTGGCCAGGGCGATCGCACGCCTCGTGGAGTTCCTGGACACCATTCCGCCCGAGCTCTCGGAATGGACCGCGGCCGACGCCGGCGCATGAAAAACGCCGGGCGGCTCGCCCGGCGCGGTTGAACTGTGCTCGGTGCTCCTCGCCTCAGACCGCCGCGGTCGAGGCGGGAAGCCACGCCGGACGCGGAACGCTGGCGTCGGAGGGGTCGATGTGCACCTTGCGGCCGTGGAACAGCACCCGCCCATGCCCCACGGCATACAGGGTGTTGTCTCGCCCGATTCGAACGAGGTAACCCGGCTCGAAAGGCGTGCCGGTCTGACGGACGATGATCGAGCCCGGCTGGGCGATCTCACCGCCATACAGCTTGATGCCCCGGTACTTGGGGTTGGAGTCACGCCCGTTACGGGTGGAACCTTGTCCCTTTTTGTGCGCCATGAGATGGATCTCGCGGGAGCAGGTACCGAACAGCCGCCTTGAACATCACGCGGACAACCGTCCGCGAAGCCCGGCCATCCGGGCCGGAACAGTAGACGGCGCCTACCGCATAATCCAGCCGGCCGGCTCGGCAAGGGGGATGTCATGCCCCTCCTGTCCCACCAGTTCGCCGCTGATCTGGTAGTTGAGACGGAGCGTTTTGCGGAGGACAAACTTCTGGTGGGTGTCGGGGGCGTCGACCGTGGCCGTCTCGCCACTGAACCCCGCGGCATAGACCGCGAGCTCCTCGAGGTTCAGGTCGTTGGCGGGCCAGATCACGATGCCGTCGCGGGCGTTCTCCTTGCCCTGCAAGAGCTGGCCGATAATGCTGATCTGGTCCTGCACGAACTGGTTCTGCACGCTCTCGATCAGCTTTCGGGTGACCTCCAGCGGCACGCCGCGCCCGGAACGAAGCACCTCGTCGTCGGTTGCGAGCTCGAACGCCGGGGCAAACAGGAGATCCTCGCCGGAGTTGTTGGTGACCTGATAGGTCATGTAGAAATACGTACGGGGCCCGGCACCAACATCGACCGTGGCCAGCCGCAGCGGGCCGGCGGCCACGTCCAGTTGCCATCGACGCGGCACCGGATCCGGCTCGGGGGCGGCGGCGGCAAGCATCAGCACGACGCCGGCGAGGGCTACGCACACGAGAACTCGACCGAATTCCGGAACAGCGCGCCGGGCGTGCCGGAGGATCGCGGCCATAAACTCAGGGCAGAACCGTGTGCTGGTCATTGGTCATCTCCGCGTTCTAGTGAGGCGTAGTCTAGTTGACGCCGCCGACTCGTCAAACCCAGGAATCCGTCATGAACCCGCTGAATGGCCAGAGGCACGCGACGGGCCCTCCGGTCTCGGAGTCGGCTCCCGGCTCGCCAGAGGCCCCGGTAGGCCAGCCCGCCGCTAGACCCGTCGAGGTGGTCCGCGTTGGTCCGGACGGCGTGTTGGCGGCCGCGGAGCGGCTCGTGGGATCGGGTGCGGGGCCTCGCGCCCCGGCGGCCCGACGGTTCATCGAGGCGGCCGGGCAGTTCGGGATCGATCTTTCGCTCCTCTGGGCCGTGCCCGACCCAACCGGACGCGGCTTTCAGCAGGCCTGCCTGGCGGTCATCGGGTCCGGACGCACCGCCATGCTGTTCGTCTCAAGTGAGGAAGAGCCGATACGCCCGCGTCGAGGGGGTGGTTCCGGATCAAGCGAATGCGAAGTCGCGGCGTTCGCGCTGCGGCAGCGCGTGGCGCTGGTGACCGCCGCCTGCCGGCATCTTCGGACGGTGCCGGCGCCGGGGTGCGACGGTTGCCCGGCCCCGGGCGCTGAGCCCGCGGTCACGCTGGCCCAGTCGCTGCTGGAACCGGAAGAAACCGCCGCGATCGCTTCGCTCTCCGCCGCCGGATTCCGAAGGCTGGGGGACTTGGCGTACATGCACCGGAACATCCCGCGCCACGCGCCGGCCCGGGGATTGAGTGTCCCCGTGTGGCCCGACGGCATGGCGGTGCGCCGCCTCTCGGAGATCCCGGCCCGGGAGCACAGCCCGCTGCTACTCAGGGCGCTGGAGCGATCGTACATCGACACGCTCGACTGTCCGGAGCTCTGCGGCATGCGCCGCGTGCAGGACGTCCTCGACTCGCACAGATCGGTTGGGAAGTTCGATCCCGCGCTTTGGTGGGTCGCCTTCCAGAGCGATCAGGCCGAGGGGTGCATGCTGCTGACGCCGTGCCCGGAGCAGCACGCCGTGGAGCTGGTGTACCTCGGGCTCTCACCGCCGCTGCGCGGGTGCGGGCTGGCGGCGTCGCTGCTGAAGATGGGCATCGCCGAGCTCGCGGGGCGGCGGGAGCACACACTCACGTGCGCAGTGGACCTTCGGAACACGCCGGCGCTCAAGCTCTACGAGCGGGCGGGGTTCGAGCGGGCGGCCGTGCGCGTGCCGATGGTGCTGCCGCTCGCGGGAGACGAGCGCCCGCACGAAAGCGGCTGAGCCGAGCGGCCCCCGAGCGCCGATTTGCCCCCAGGTTATCCACGACGTGCGCACGAAGCCTGTGGAGACCGTGCACAAGTTTTTTTCTGGCGCGCAAGTGCCGGAGATACCGCCATCAACGCGCGTGTGGATGAAGATTGTGTAAAGCAAACCGTTGAGTTGCGCCCGATTCGACGGTACTCTCACGCCCGGTCACGGAATCGACCGACGATCTGGCTTCTTCACACGGTCCCGCCCGGTTTGTTCAGCCCCGACCTCGATCCTCTCGGCAGCGATGGCACGCCGCGATGCGGCAAGGGTGTCATGCGCAATGCCGCGACGATGAGGCTGGGCAATGGGGGCGGACGCGGGGGCAAACCCGCGGATCAAGGGTGTGCTGACGGCCGGGTCGAGAGGGAATGGACTCGCGTGGCGAGAACGATGGTTCGACGGCCCGGCTCACGTCGAGACGGTGCCGGCGGTTGGTTCCGGACAACATAGAGTCTGAGATCTGAGAGGTGTGACCTTGGAGATGAGTCACGCTGAGGGGTTGGCCCGCGCCACGACAGGCCCGCGCGGAACAGAGAACGGCACCCAGGGACGGAAGCAGACGGAGGCGATCGATGCACGGAACGAGGGAAGTAGCCGCGAGGTAAGTCTGATCGGGGTGGCCGCGCCGTCCACAACGCCCAGGAGCGTCCCGGATCGCCCCGGTGACGCCGGGCCGCGCCGCGCGGAAAAAATCCCCCGCCCGGCGGGACCCGAACTCCTCGGCCGGATCAACGATCGGCTGGCCCGTCGCGTCGGCCCTGCGAGCTACTCGCAATACTTCGAAGGACAGGTTTCCATTCGGTTCTCGGATGGGCGACTCGAGGTCGACGCGCCCACGAGGTTCATGGCCGGGCTGCTGGGCCGCCGCTTCGGCGATGTGCTGCGGGAGGTGACCAGGGAAGAGACCGGCGCCGCCGAGATCGAGGTCAGCATCGGCGTCACCGAAGCAGAGCCCGGTCCGTACGCCGGGCAACCGGCCTCGCACAACGAGCAGGGTCATCCCGACGATGACCTGGTGACCGACGGCCCGGCAGCCAGCGCCTGGACGCGCCGACCGGCGAAGCTGTCCCCCGCGTCGGGCGGCGGCCCACCCGTCTCGCGCCGACCCTCGCGGTATCGCCTCGACGACTTCGTCGTCGGCGAATCCAACCGTCTGGCGTACGACGCCGCGACGCACATCGCCGAGGGTGCCGGACTGCTCGGCGGCCTGCCGGGCACGCGCGGTGATCGTTCGTGCAGCCCGCTGTTCATCCATGGACGCTGCGGGATGGGCAAGACCCACCTCCTGCAGGGGATCGCCGCCAGGTTCCTCGACCGTTTCCCCGGTTCGCAGGTCCGTTGCACGACGGGCGAGGCGTTCACCAACGAGTTCATCTTCGCCGTCCGCGAGGGGAGCACGGGCGGCACGGGCGGCGGGAAGGGGTTGGAGCGGTTCCGGAAGGCCTACCGGCGCGTCGATCTGCTCTGCATCGACGACGTGCACTTCCTGGCGAGCAAACAGGCCACGCAAGGGGAACTGCTACACACGTTCGATGCGCTGGACCTGGCCGGGGCGCGGATTGTGCTGGCCTCCGACGAGCACCCCCGCCACGTGAAGCAGTTCAGCGAGGCCCTCGTGTCGCGGTTCATGTCGGGGATGGTCGCCCGCCTCGACCCCCCCGACCGGGAGATGTGCGAGCGCATCGTGCGCCGGTTCGCGCAGATGCGCGGGCTGGCGATCGAAGACGCGGCTGTCCGCGCCATCGCGCTGCACGCCTGTGCGCTGCCGGTCGGCGCCGCCCCCGGACGCAACAACGGGGCCGCCGGGGAGCCGGCGCGGGTGCAGGGCGGGCGATGCGGAATGTCCATCAGGGAGATTGAAGGGCTGCTCACGCGGATCGAGGCGCTGTGCCGGCTGGTCCCGGACAGGGCAACCGGGACCTTCGGCGCCGCCGCGGACAACGGGCCGGGCTGCCGACGGGTCGGCATGCTCATCGTCCAGCGGGCGTTGGGAATCGGGGGCGCATCGGTGACCGGCGCCACGGGCGACCCCGATCCCGATGGCATCATGCTCGGCCTGAACGGATCGCGCCCGCATCGCCCGGTGCGGCTCGACATGATCATCGCGCAGACCTGCCAGATGCTGCGGGTGGACCTCAATGACCTCGTCGGGCGCGGCCGCCACCCCAGGGTCGTGCTGGCCCGGTCGATGATCGCCGTGCTCGCGCGCAGGCTGACGACCCTCAGCTATCCCGAGATCGCCCGGGGCATGGGGCGACCGAACCACTCGACGATCGTGACCGCGTTCCAGAGATTGCAGGCGCGGATCGACGCGGGCCTGCCGGCGGGCCTTGACAGCGCGCCGGACATGACCCTCGGCGAGTTCTGCGACCGGCTGACCGGCGTGGTCCTGCACGCCGCGTCCCGGGCCTGAGCGGGCCGGGCCAAGGCGGCCCGATAACTCCCCTCTCGCCCGCCCTGGCCACCCCTCCCCCCGTCCATGGGGCAGTTGGGCGGGGGGAGGGTCCGGCAGGGCGTGGGCGGGCATTGCGGGGGGCCTGCGGGCCTTTCGAGAGTCACGGCGCGGCTCACGACGTGGGCGGGCGCGGCCTCGGTGGGGCGTCGTGTGCCGCGGCTTTTCCGCAAGGCAAATCGAGCAACGGCCGATAATGCCGACCGAATCGCCGCTCACTCCACCGATCGCTCCGCCGAGCCCTCATGTCGCACGAGATCCCCCTCAGCCGCCCGGACATCTCCGACCTCGAGGTCGAGCTGGTCACCCAGACTCTCCACTCCGGGCGTCTGTCGATCGGGCCGATGCAGGATCGCTTCGAGCAACTCGTCGCGGCCAAAGCCGACCGGCGCTACGGCGTGGCGGTGTCGTCGGGCACTTGCGGGCTGCACCTGGCGATGCTGTCCCTGGGGATCAAGCCCGGCGACGAGGTCATCACCACGCCCTTCTCCTTCATCGCCTCGGCGAACGCCATCCTCTTCGTCGGCGCCACACCCGTCTTCGTCGACATCTGCCCCAAGTCCCTGAACATGGACCCGGCCCTGCTCGAACAGGCGATCACGCCCCGCACCAGGGCGATCATCGCCGTCGAGTGCTTCGGCAACCCGGCGCGGATGGCGGACTACGCGGCGATCGCCGCCCGGCACGAGATCCCCCTCATCGAGGACTGCTGTGAAGCGCTGGGTTGTTCGTACCGCGGGCGACCGGCGGGGTCCTTCGGGCGCGTGGGAATCTTCGGGTTCTACCCCAACAAGCAGATCACCACCGGCGAGGGCGGGATGATCGTCACCGACGACAAGCGCATCGCCGACATGTGCCGCTCGCTGCGGAGCCAGGGACGACCGATCCCCGATGACACCGCCAGGCCGGGGCCGCAGACGGCCCTCGGCTCGTGGCTGACGCACGAGCGCCTCGGGTACAACTACCGCCTCAGCGAGGTGAACGCGGCGATCGGCGTCGGGCAGATGCGCCGGTTCGACCAGATCGTCCAGCGCCGCCAGGATGTCGCCCGGGGGTACATCAACCGGCTGATGGACCAGAGCGACCTCATCCTGCCGACCGTCGAGCCCGAGACCGTGATGAGCTGGTTCGTATTCGTCGTCCGCCTCGCCGCCCCCTTCACACGCGACGAGCGCGACCGCATCGTGGCGGGCATGCGCCAGCACGACATCGGTGCCGCCGACTACTTCCCCTGCATCCATCTGCAGCCGTTCTACCGTGAGCAGTTCGGGTTCAGGCCCGGCGACTTCCCCATCGCCGAGTCGGTCAGCCAGCGGACAATCGCGCTGCCGTTCTACGGCGCGCTCACGACGCAGGACACCGACCTGGTGGTGCAGACGCTCGAGCTCATGATCGGCAGGGAGTCCATCAAGCGGAGTTGATCACGGCCGCACGGCCGCGCCCGGCGCCGTGTCAACGGCCGGAGCGGGGGCGGACCCCTTCTCCGCTGGGTTCTCCGCCGCCTCCGCGCGGACGGCCACGAGCTGCCGCTGCAGCATCGCGATCATCTCGCTGAGCCGTTGCCGCTCGGCTTCCCCGGCGAGCAGGTCCTGGCGCTGCGCAGCACCACCCGCCGGCGGCATCGCGCGGGCGGCGAGCTGCTGCTGGTACTGCCGCAGCCCGCTCTCCAGCCGGGCAATCTCCTCGTCGGGTGTCAGGGCCGGTGCGTCCGGGAAGCGGGCCACATCCAGCTGCTGCTGCCACACGCGCGGGTCGATCGCCGCGTTGAACCTGCCCTGCTGCGCCGAGAAGACGTTCGGCTCCTCTAGGTCCACCGCTCCGCCGCGAGGCTGCCCGCCCGCCGTGAGCACCGGCCGGTAGATCGGAAGCTGCGCCTTGAGGCGGATCTTGCGGAGCTCTTCCGGCGTGAGCCGCCCGGGGACGTTCTCGGCATCCCACTGGCCGGCGCCCAGTCCGCACTCGATCGGCTGCCCGATCGTCGGGCCCAGCAGCGGCTTGCTCCGGACTTCCCACGCGAGCGCGAGGCGCCCGGCCTGCATCTGCGACGAAGGAAGATCCGCGAAGCGCCCAAGCTCGACGTCGAAGGTGAGCTTCTTCTCCCCGCGACGGATCACCACGTGCAGCTTGTCGCCGGGGTCGTGCGCGATAATGTGCCCGCCGAGGGTCAGCTGAGCGTTCCGGCTGCGGAGCGGCACGCCCTCGACCTCCAGGAACATGTCGCCCGGCTCCAGCACCCGTGACGACGGGAACTGCGGGAACGTGTTGCCGATCACCACGCGGTCCGGCAGGTACTGCGGCTGCACGAACTGCACGCCCATCGCCGCACGCGGCGAGGTCATGAACCGTTCCTTGGCCGCCTCCAGCAGCCGGTACCGCTGCTCGCTCGAAAGGTCGGCGCGCTGCAGGGCAGATTCGATGTCGGCAAACGAGAACCGGTCGGCCGTGGCGAGCTCGCCCATGGCGCTCTCGCGGGCGCGGACGTCCGCCGAGCCCAGCGCCGCCACCACCTCCGGCAGGGGCGCCTCGGGCTGCTCCTGCGCGACCGCCCCTCCGGCGAGCATGCACGCGCCGATCAGCGCCACGCACGCCGCGCCCCGGTCTCTTACAAATGCCCGCCCGAGTTTCATCGCCTTGCTCCTGCCCTCATGGGCTGCTCACGGGGCGATCATGGCCTCGAGCTGCGGTCTGTTTTCTACCAGCCACTTGACTTTGCGTTCCACCATCCCCAGCAATGTCAGGCCATCGAGCCTCCCGAAACGCCCGGTCGCCGCCACCGGAATAGCCGCCTCGGCGACGAGCGCCTCGATCATCAGCCACGGAAGACAGTCAATCTCCCTCCGGTTCATGGAGGATCCGGGGACGGCATGATACCCGGCGAAAAACGCCTTGAAGCGGGGCTCATTGAATACGAACGGCTTGCGTTCGGCATTCCCGGATGATTCGCCCCCCTCCGCGGGGGGTTGCCGGAGCGAGACCTGCAGCGCCGCACCCGCGATATCCGCCACGCGCGGGCCCAGCCGCACCGAGTCAAAGTCCACCACCGCCACCAGCCGCGGCGGCGACCATGCCTGCGGATCGCGCGGCGCAAAGAGGAGGTTCCCGGGGTGCCAGTCACCGTGAATGAGCCGATCCGGAAGCGACGCGTAGCCCAACGATTCCGCCGCCGCGCCGGCCTTCTCGTACGCACTGCGCAGCGTGCCCGCCAGCTGTGCGACCGCCTCGCCGGCAAGCCGCGCCGGGATCAGTTCCAGCCGACGGATGATCCCCGGTGCGCGGTGGTAGGTTCCGCTTGGCGGCGTCCACGCCGGGCGGTAGCTATCGAGGATCGCATGGAACTGCGCCACGGCCCGGCCCGCCTCCGTCGCCGCCTCGGACGAACGGTCGTCCTTCACACCCTCGACGAACTCGAACAGCTCGTAGATCCGCCCGTCGAGCTGCACCATCGAGTTGTTGTCGCTGCGCGTGCCGATCAGCCGCGGCACGGGGAAGCCGTGCTCGCGCAGGTGGAGCTGAATCTCGTGGCTGAGCGCCACGCGGAAGGGGTCGTCGCGCCCCGCCCCGCGGGCCCGCCGCTTGAGGAGATAGGGGCCCGTGGAGGTCTTCAGGATCACCTTCGGGGCCGACGCCGAGCCGCGCCGGAACTTGTGCACCGACTCGACGACGCCTATGTCGTAGTGCGAGCACACACGCACGAGCTCCCCCGCGCCGATACCAGCGTGAGTTCCCCCCCGCCCCGTGCCCCCGGCGCCCGGCGGATGGCGGCGGTGTCCGGCGCCGGGAACGTTGTCGGGCGCATCGTCCATGGGTGCAAGCCCCTCTCCCGCTCGCGACCGGCCCTCCCCGTCATTCCACGTTCTGCACCTGCTCCTTGATCCGATCGATGGCCCCCTTGACCTCGACGATGGCGCGGGCAATCTCGGAGTCGTTGCTCTTGCTCGCGATGGTGTTGGCCTCCCGGAGCATCTCCTGGGCAAGGAAATCCAGCGTGCGCCCGATCGGCTGGCCGCCCTCGCGTGAGAGCAGGTCGGCGAACTGGTCGATGTGCCCGCTGAGGCGGGTGATCTCCTCGGCGATGTCGCACCGCTCGGCGCAGATCGCCACCTCGCGGATGATCTCCACCGGCTCGGCCGCGATCCCCGCCTCCTTCACCATCGCGTCGATGCGGGCCTTGAGCCGGCGCTCGTACTCCGCGACCGTCGTCGGGGCCCGGGCCGCGATCAGCCTCAGCCGCTCCGCGATGACGTCGCGGTTGGACAGGAGGTCCTGCAGCAGGATCGCCCCCTCGCGGTCGCGCATCATGATCAGCCCCTTGCACGCCTCGTCCAGCAGCGACAAGAGCGCCTGGCGCGCCCGCTCATGGCGGGCCTCTTCGTTGGCCGGCGGCTGCAGCACCCCCGGCAGCGCCAAGAGCGCCCCCATCTCGATCCGCACCTCCCCGCTGGCCACCTGCGGCGCCTTCTTGAGCTGCTCGATATACCGGGAGAGGGCCTTGGCATTGATGTCGTACGCGGCCTCCTCGCTCACGTCGGTGCACCGCCCCGTCAGGAAGATCGAGCCGCGCGTCAGCAGGTGCCGCAGCCGGGTCTCCATCTCCGCTTCCAGGCCCTGGAACTCCTCCGGCAGACGGATGACCGCCTTGAAGTACTTGCTGTTCAGCGAGCGCAGCTCGAGAAAATAGTGAACGCCGTTCCCCTGCAGCGACGCCTCGCCAAAGCCGGTCATGCTGCGGATCAAGCAACGCTCCTTGGTCCCGGCGCCGACGCGACGGACGCATGCGCCGGCGGGACAGTCATGCCCGAGAAGAACGAGTCTACTCGGCGGCTCATCGATCCGGCACGCCCATCACCGCTCGCCCGCCGGGGGCGCGGGAGGCTTGGGCTGATCAGCCGGCTTGTCGGCAGGCTGCGGCGGCGGCTGGTCCTGCGGCGTGCCGGGCCCGGGGCTAGGGGCGGCAGGCGCGGCGGGAGTAGCCGGCGCCGGAGTGGCGGGCGCATCCGGCCTGACGCCCGGTGCCAAGGGCTTGGTCGGGGTACCGCCGGAGGCCGGCGGATTCGCCACGGGGATCGGAGCCTTGGGGGAGGTGGCGCCGGCAGGCTGTGTCCCAGCTGGTTGTTGGCCGGCCGGGGCCCCACCCTCCCCACCCTCGGTGCCGCCGCCGGGCGCCGAGACCGCCGTCCCCATCGGCGCGGCCGCCGACGGGCGCACCGCGAAGTTCAGCCCGATGGCGAAAAGCACCCAGATGACGAACATGCCGATCGTGGCGATGGTCAGGGCGTCGCCGGTCTTGGCGCCGAAGGCCGTCTGCCCGGAGCCCGCGCCTGAGCCAAACGCCCCGCTCAGGCCGCCGCCCTGGGGCTTCTGGATCAGGATGGTGAGGATCACCAGCGCGCTGATGAGCACGAACAGCACCACGAGAACGCCGACCACGACGGGATGCCAGGCGAGCGTGAGCATCGGGGGAGGGTTCCTTTCGGGGGGAGAGCAAGTGTAGACGGGATCGGACGAAGTTCCGAGTGCCTCGTTCCGAGTATGCAGCGGTGGATTGCAGCCCGCCTCACCGCAACCCAGCGTCCGCCGCCGCCTGAACGATCGCATTGAACTCGTCCGCGTTCAGTGACGCCCCGCCGATCAGTCCCCCGTCGATGCCGGGCTGCGCGAACAGTTCGCCCGCGTTCGACGCCTTCACCGAGCCCCCATACTGGATGCGCGTGGCCTCAGCGACCGTGCCGCCGTACAGACCGGCGAGCACCCGCCGGATCCCGCCGTGGGCGTCGCGGGCATCGGCGGGGGTGGCGGTCTTGCCCGCGCCGATCGCCCACACGGGCTCATACGCGACGACCAGACGGGCCATCTGCTCCGGGGCGATTCCCCGCAGGCCGGAGCGCAGCTGCCGCTCGTTGACGGCGTCAGTCTCACCCGCCTGGCGCTGGTTCAGCGTCTCGCCGATACAGAGAATGCAGCGCATCCGCTCACCCAGCTCGGGCGCCAGCGCCGCCCGCACCTTCGCGTTGATGAGCTCCTCGGATTCCTTGATGATGTGCCGCCGTTCCGAGTGGCCGACCAGGACCACCCGCACGCCGCAATCCAGCAGCATCTCCATCGACACCTCGCCGGTAAAGGCGCCGTTCTCTTCCGGATAGAGGTCCTGCGCGCCCAGCTCCACCCGCGAGGCGCGCCGCCGCAGCTCCGCGCCGACCTCCAGCAGGTACGGGAACGGCGGGAACACCGCGACCTCGACCCGGTCGCGCGGCAGCGCCCTGGCGCCGTCGTCCACGGCCCCGGCCAGCGCGACCGCCGAGGCGCGGTCGGTGTTCATCTTCCAGTTGCCGCCGACGATGGGGATTCGGTGCGTCACCAAGGATCAGTTCCGCCGGTTCAACAGCGCCAGCAGCCTCAGGATCGACACGTACAGCCACACCAGCGTCACCAGCAGGCCGAAGGCCCCGTACCACTCCATGTACTTCGGCGCCCCGTTCTGGACGCCGTCCTCGATGATGGCGAAGTCAAGCACCAGGTTCATCGCCGCGATCACGACGACAACGCCGGCGAACACCAGCCCGATCGGGCTGGTCCAGAACCCGACGATTATCCCCGGCATGAACCAGCTCAACAGGAACATGGCAAACGAAAAGATGATCACGCCACCGGTCGCGGCGGCGATCCCGCCGAGCATCCGCTGCGACGGCTTCACGAGACGAGTGGCATACGCAATGAGCATCGCCGCGGAGATGCCGAAGGTGAGCAGCCCTGCCTGGATCACCAGATCCGGCCCAAGAGCCGCGGCCTTCCTGCTGCCGCTCTCGGCTATGGACGTCCAGCCGATGGATGCCCCCGCGACGAACGCGCCCTCGCAGATCGCGTAGAACGGCGCCAGCACCGGCGACGTCCGCGGCTTGAAGCAGATGATGAGGCCGATGATGAAGCCGCCCAGGGCCCCCAGCCCCCAGATCGGCAACATCAGCGAATGGTCGTTCTTGATCATGCTCCACCCGGTCATCGCGACGGCCGTCGTGATCGCCAGCAGCACCCCCGAGGCGATCACGGTGCCCTGCAGCGTCATCGTCGTCGGCCGTGCCGCGGCCTGGGTCTTGCCGGCGCCGACGAACTGGTCCCACGTCTGGGCAGGGGCGAAGACATCGGGCTTGAGGGCGGGGTTGTTGGTTCGGAACATTCGCTCAGCTCCCGTTGAATGCGAAGTCAATCCACCACAGAGTACTCAACTCAGAGGAGACCGGAGAACGACGCGGTTGTCAAGACTCTCCGGAACACCCCCCGCATATATTGATCGGCCAGCTTGCCTATTCGCTCCGAACCTCCGCGGTGTAGTTCGGCGACTCCTTCGTTATTCGGATGTCGTGCGGGTGGCTTTCGACCACGCTGGCCGACGTCACGCGGCAGAAGCGGGTCTTCTCACGGAACTCATCGATCGTCTGGCAGCCGCAATAGCCCATCGAGGCCCGAACGCCGCCTACCAGCTGATAGATGAACTCGGCCAGCGGCCCGCGGTACGGAACAAGCCCCTCCACCCCCTCGGGCACGAACTTGATCCGCTTGCTGTCACCCGTGCCGTGCTGGCCGTAGCGGTCCGCCGAGCCGGCGTTCATCGCCCCTTCGCTGCCCATGCCCCGGTACGACTTGTACCGCCGCCCCTGGCTGATCACCAGCTCCCCCGGCGACTCGTCCAGCCCCGCGAACAGCGAGCCCATCATCACGCAGCTCGCGCCCGCGGCCAGGGCCTTGGCGATGTCGCCCGACTGCCGCACCCCGCCGTCGGCGACCACCGGCACGTCCTGCCCCGTCTGCGCCACGCCCTGCACGGCGTTGAAAATCGCCGTGATCTGCGGCACGCCCACGCCCGTGACGATCCGCGTCGTACAGATCGAGCCTGGGCCGATGCCGGCCTTCACGCCGTCGGCCCCGGCCTCCACCAACGCCCTGGCCGCCTCGGCCGTCGCCACGTTCCCGGCGATCACCTCCACGCCGCGCGAGCCCCAGCGCTGCTTGATCGTCCGCACCGTGCGCAGCACGTTGTCAGAGTGCCCGTGCGAGGTGTCGACCACGACGACGTCGGCCTCCGCGGCCAGGAGCGCCTCGACGCGCTCGTACTGGTCCACGCCGCACGCCGCCCCGCAGCGCAGCCGCCCGCGCGAGTCGGAGTTGGCCCGCGGGAACTGGCTGAGGCGGTCGATGTCTCGCTGCGTGATCATCCCGACCAGGCAGAAGTTGGCGTCCACCAGGAGCAGCTTCTCGACCTTGTTCTTGTTGAGGATCACCGACGCATCCTCGAGAGTGGTCCCGGCGGGGGCGGTGATCAGGTCCGTGGAGGTCATCACCTCCTTCATCGGCGTGGACTCGTCCTCGACGAACTTGAGGTCGCGCCGCGTGAGGATGCCCAGCACCTTCCCCTTCGCGGCCCCGCGATCGGTAACCGGGAACCCCGAGACGTGGTGCTGGGCCATCAGCTCGCGGGCCCGCCGAACCGTGTCCGTCGGGCTGAGCGTGATCGGGTCCATGATCACGCCGTTGGCCGAACGCTTGACCTTGGAAACCTCCCTGGCCTGGGCCTCGAAGGGCATGTTGCGGTGGATGATCCCGATGCCCCCCTCCTGCGCCAGCGCGATCGCCAGCGCCGACTCCGTCACCGTGTCCATCGGCGCAGAGACGACCGGGATGTTCAGGCGGATGTTGCGGCTGAGACGGGTGGATGTGTCCACGTCGACGGGCACGACGCTGGAGGCACGCGGCAGGAGCAGAACATCGTCGAAGGTAATCCCCTCGCACACGATCTTCGTCTGCGCGGGGTCGGCCGCGACGCGCGAGGGAGATCCGCCGGGGGGAGCAGCGACAGCCGTCTTTGAGGGGGGGTCTTTGAGGGGGGGGGAACCGGGGCGGTTCTGACCGTTGGTATCCATGATCATTTATGGGCGCAAAGTGCGGCAGGTCAACGCGGCGGAACAAGCACCCGTCAGTCCTCCCCGCCTACGACAATCAGCCCCACCAGCTCGCTCTCCAGCTCGAGCTGGGCCAGAACCAGCAGCGTGGGCTTCTCCGCGGCGAAGAAGCCGCCTGCGCGGAAGGCCTCGCCGTACCGGTCCCTGAAGGAGGAAAGACGCAGCTCGATCGTCTGGCCGACTCCCAGAGGCCCGATCTCGCGGCTGAACCAGGAGTTCAGCCACATGCGGCAGGCCGGGTACGAGTGCGCGGTGGTGTTCGTGACCCGGATCACCGTGGCCGAACGGAAGACCTGGATGTCCAACGAACGGGTCTGTCTCCTGGTGGTGGGGTAGACGGGGCCCTGCGGGATCACAGACGGCTGAGAGGCGCAACCGGGGAGCAGGGCCGCCCCGATCACCGCGGCGAGCCAGAAGACGGCCATGCCTCGGCGTGAGGAGGCCCCGGCCGACTTCGCTCGTCTCCGCCGCCCAATCCTCATTTGCTGCCCTGCCGCGTTGCGATTTGCCATTTTCACCTGTTCCTATAGTCCCATGAATGTCCTGCCACGGCAACAACGCCACGCCGCCGAGCCCCGCGATCGCCCCCGGGGCGGACGGGATCGACCCGGCCCCGGTGGCGGTGGAGGCCGCACGCCGGGGGATGGACGAGCGCGTGCTGGCGGCCGTGCCGGGCTTCGATGCCCCGTTCTTCCAGGCCGGGCTGGCGGGGTATTCCGACGCCGCGATGCGGATCATCGCCCGCCGCCACGGGTGCCCGTTCTGCGTGACCGAGGCGCTCCTGGACCGGATGCTGCTGGGCGGCGGGCGGGGGTTCGCCAAGGCCGACCTGGAGCTGCTGCGCGACAACGTGCCGGGGGGCGAGGAGGACCACCCGCTGGCGGGCCAGCTCATCGGGAGCGAGCCGGACGAGATGGCCGCCGCGGCCGTCAAGATGATCGAGCAGGGCTCGCGCGGCGACTGGTACTACCGGGGAATGGCCTACGCCGAGAGCCCGCTCCTCGATCCGGGCACAGACCCCCGCATGCGTGACTTCCCCCGCCCGCAGAGTTCTACCACAGAGAACACTGAGGGCACAGAGAGACGGACCGGGAAGGAGAATGGGTTCACCGCAGAGGAGATCCCGAGCCCGCGTCCTTGTCTCTCTCGGTCTTCCCTCAGTGCTCTCTGTGGTGAAAACTCCTCACGACCGACATTCGCCACGATCGACGTCAACCTCGCCTGCCCCGTGAAGAAGGTCAAGAACAAAGCCCGCGGCGGACACTGGCTGGGGGAGCCGAAAGGCGCGATCGCGATCTTGAAGGAGGTGCGGGCCGCCGTACCGCCGGAGATCCCCTGCACGGTCAAGCTGCGCCGCGGGCTCGACGATACCCCGGAGGCCGCGCGGAGCTTCCGACAGATCTTCGATGCGGCGTACGACCTCGGCTACGCCTGGGCCACGGTGCACGCGCGGACGGTAGAGCAGAAATACATCGGCCCATCGCGCTGGCCGGCCCTGAAGGAGCTTGTGGAGAGCTACCCGGATCGCGTGATCTTCGGCTCCGGCGACGTGTGGGAGGCCGCGGACATCTTCAGGATGATCGCGTACACCGGCGTGAGCGGCGTAGCCGTGGCGCGCGGGTGCATCGGCAACCCGTGGATCTTCCGCCAGGCGCGCGACATGATGGCCGCACGCCCCCCCTCCCCCCCCACCATCGCCGAGCAGCGGGCAGTGCTGGAGGAGCACTTCCGGATCTCCGTGGCGCTGCACGGAGAAAACATGGGCAGCCGCCTGATGCGGAAGTTCGGGATCAGGTTCGCGGGGCATCACCCAAGGGGGGATGAGGTGCGGCGGAGGTTCATCAGGGTGGGATCGTTCGAACAATGGTTCGACGTATTGAGCGAGTTCTATCCGGATCAGCCAGCGGCGATAGGCTCGCGCGCCTAACTAAGCCGTCCGGACCCCCCGCCCGCCAGCCTGTCGAATGAACCGAGAATCACCGCGAAAGTCACAACGACATCGAGACCGCGACCGCCTATGGCGTGACGCGCTGCAGTTCGCCCTGGACCGCGTGGTCGGCAATCCTCGCGACCCGGAGCTTTGCTGGCCGCGCGTCCGAGTATTGTCGGTGAGCCGATCGGGAGCTCGATTCGAGGCGGAGCTGCGATTCCGTTCTGATGAGCTGTACTGCTGCGCGGAGCCGGGCTGTTTCCTGGTCACAGCCGACACCGCATGGTGGCGATCGCTGCGCGAGTGTCTGCGTGAGGCCGGGGATCGCGAACCCCCGTTGATGTCGATCCTGATTCGAGGCGCCGTCGAATGCGGCGCGCGGTTGCGGGTCATGGCCTCCGTTGGCCTTCCGGTTGCGTCCGAGGCCTACGCGTACACGCATGGTTGGGAGCACGAAGTCGATGCGCGGTGATCACGAGTCTCGAGGACGCGGAGGGGCGGCAGTCACTACCATTTACACGATGGGACACGAGTACCAGGATCGTGTGAGCCTGGAGATGGCCCGGTGGATCGCGGCGGAACTGCCGCAACGGCCGGAGTGGCTGTCGCTCGCCCGAGGGAACCTGGCGCGGTGGAGCGAACGGAACAAGGATGCGCCGAGCTTGGTGCGGTGTTACGACGAGTGGAAGCGGTTGCTCGAACTGCCCGTCGACGAGATCTGCGCGATCCTGACCGCTGAGACGGACGACGGGCAGCGCCTGCGGCAGAACTCGCCGTTTCCGGGGGCGTTGTCGGCGGCAGAGGTGTGGGAGATCAAACGGCGTCTTCGCGATGACCAGAACGCAGCTTGAGCACATCATCCGGGCCTCGGCGGGTATCACCGGCGCGGACCAGTTCGTGCTGATCGGCTCGCAGTCGATCCTCGGTCAGCACCCCGATGCGCCGCGCGAGCTTCTGAAATCCGAGGAACTGGACGTCTTCACGTTCCGCTCGGCAGACGACGCGAACCTGATCGACGGGTCGATCGGCGAGGGGTCGCCGTTCCATCGAACGTTCGGCTACTACGGTCACGGGGTCGGGGAGGAAACGGCGACGCTGCCGGCGGGCTGGAAGGAGCGTCTGGTCCCCGTGCGCACGCCGGCAACCGGCGGGGCAACGGGGTTATGCCTGGAGGTGCACGACCTCGCGGTCTCGAAGCTGGTCGCCGGGCGCGACAAAGATCTCGAGTTCGTCGGCGGCCTGCTGCGGCATAGGCTCGCGAACGCAGATGTGATCATCTCTCGCCTGGGCGTCACGACGCTCACCGACGAGGAGCGGAAGCGCTGCCTGGGCCGGGTGCGAAGGCTGGCGGGCAATTGACGCTCGCCCGCTGCACTCGATCCGGAGCAACGAACCCGAATCCCCGAGGGCGCGCACAGCCGGGCAGGTCTCGGCTGAAATAAGCGATACCGCTGGTCGGTTCCGACGCCCGCAACACCAGACATGCAGCCGTTCAGGCTATGATTCACGGATGTCCGCTGCCCCGAAGTATCCGCGTGCGCTAGGCTGCGCCGGTCTGCGGATGACCACCGACGAGTTCTTGTCGCTCGGGGAGACGACCGAACGGTACGAGTTGGTCGATGGAGTCGTCGTCCTCATGTCGCCGAGCCCCTCATTCAAACACCAGAGGCTGATCAGCCTGCTGTGTGCGCAGCTGGAATCGAGCGAGGCGGTGGCGCGGGGCGCGGTGGTCGTGCCGGACATCGGCCCTGAGCCGGCTGTGCCTCGACGGCTACTTCCCGCCCGTCGGCGGCCTCCGCGGGCGCTGCTTCGCCGACACCGACTTGATGATCAGCCGCCGGCGCTGCTTCGGATTCATCGGCACCTTCGCGTGCGCCAGGGCCG
>JBGPJM010000091.1:0-17762 GCA_041485385.1 Phycisphaerae bacterium
CGAGCCTGACCAAGCTCAAGGGGCACAAGGGCCTGGTATGGTCCGCCGCGTTCAGCCCGGACGGCACGCGGGTCGTCACGGCGTCGGAGGACAAGACCGCCGGGGTGTGGGACGCGGGCACGGGGGAGAGCGTGGCCGAACTCAAGGGGCACACGGGCCAGGTCCGCTCCGCCGCGTTCAGCCCGGACGGCACGCGGATCGTCACGGCGTCGGATGACGGCACGGCGTGGGTGTGGGACGCGGCCACGGGGAAGAGCGTGGCTGAACTCAAGGGGCACACGGGCCGGGTCCGCTCCGCCGCGTTCAGCCCAGACGGCACGCGGGTCGTCACGGCGTCGGATGACCAGACCGCCGAGGTGTGGGACGTGGCGACGGCGGCGAGCGTGGTCGAGCTCAAGGGGCACACGAACGCGGTCACCTCCGCATCCTTCAGCCCGGACGGCACGCGGGTCGTCACGGCGTCGTTCGACAAGACCGCGCGGGTGTGGGACGCGGTCACTGGGGCGAGCCTGGCCGAACTCAAGGGGCACACGAACGCGGTCACCTCCGCATCCTTCAGCCCGGACGGCACGCGGGTCGTCACGGCGTCGTGGGACAAGACGGCCCGAGTGTGGGACAGCGTGCCGTACCGCGAACGATTCGGGCGTATCGACGCATTGCGAAGGTCCCGGGGCCCTTGAACTCGAAGACAAGGCCGAGCCCGGCAAGGGCTACGGCCAGAAGGCCGCGGAGTGGCGCGCCAAGCTCGACGACTTCAACCGCAGGTGCGCCGAGCAGGACAAGGCCCCGTGACGCGCCGGCCCGGGCATGACAACTCCGTGTAAGACGCTCCCCTCCCGCGCCATGACTCCTTTGAGCACACCGACTTCTCCGGGGCCACGAAACCCCGGGCCGGTGGGCCCCGCACCCACACTCGAGAAGGAGTCAATCATGTTCGCCAGCACCAAGCCGTTCCGTCCGTCCCGAACCCTGGCCGCCGCACTCGCCCTCCTCCTCCTGCCCGCCGCGGCCCTCGCCGTCGCGCTCACCGCGTGGACGTACGACCCCACCAAGCACGACATCTACTACCAGTTCAGCACCGACGTGGGCATCGATGCGTGGAGGAGCGACGTCATCCACGCCGGCGCGGTGGTCGCGGGGCCGACCGTCTGGGACCCGCCCGGGCTGGTGACGGGCGGGGCGGGCGAGCACCACGGGCTCGCCGCGGGGACCAACTACATCCTCCGCTTCTACGTTCGACCGGCGCCCGGCGCCGGGTGGGTATGGCTGAGGAGCCAGGCGTTCACGACGGACCCGTGAGCGAACCGTCGGCCGCGATGCCAACGCAGCTCCCCGAACGCCGATCGGCCCCGCGCCGGTCGGCTTCTTTCTGCGCGCCGAGAGAGAACCGTTCCGGTTGGAACACGTCCACGACCGCGCCCCACAACCCGCCGCATCGCCCCGTGTGAGACGTCGCCGCGGTGCGCGAGCGGCTCGTCACGGCCGCGGTCCGAGGCTCCTGTCCCGATCAATCGGCGGCCCACGGGAGTCATGGCCCGCGGCGGCTGATCCTGCATGCAGGATGCGCTCGCGGCACGAATGCGTGTAAGAAGTCACGGCGCCACGCCAACTCAGGTGTACGGCGTCGGTCGTCTGGCGGATGGTCCGCCGGGCGTCGGGACGCGGAGCATTTCCCCAAGGAGCTTCAACATGTTCAGGAACACCTTGAGAGCAGTGGTCGCAACGCTCGCCCTCGCCGCCGGCGCGAGCCAGGCCAGCGCGATCTGGCTGTGGAGCCAGGTCACCAGCGGCGTCGCCGGAGACGCGGGCACCTTCGGCAAGTCGGTGGACATCGACGGCGACCGCGCCATCGTCAGCGACGGCGCCCTCGGCGCGTATGTCTTCGAGCCAAACAGCGCCGGCACCGGATGGAACCGCGTCAACCTGAGTTCCCCGTACACCGAGGTCCGCGGCGTCGCGATCGCCGGGGACTACGCCTTCCTGGTCACGCAGAACGATCTGCGCATCTTCGAGCACCATTCGTTCGGCTGGCTCACGGACGCGACGTTCACGTTCGGCGCGTGGCAGTATGGGTACGGCGGCGTCGCCGCGGATGGGAACTTCGTGGCGGTGTCGATGTACTCGCCGGTGTGGGGATGGTACGTGGACCTCTACCAGAGAGGGTCCGGCGGCTGGTCGTGTGTCCAGCGGCTCACGGCGCCCGGGGGCGAGAGCTACTTCGGCTACCGCGTCGACGTCGTCGACCTCCTCAACGTCGGCTTCGTGGGCGGTCCGCCCGACGAGCGTGCGCGGGTGATCGTCAGCAGTCCCTACTCGACCGCGACCGGTACGTACACCTCGGGTGGGAGCGTGTACGGGCGCGGAGCGGCGTACATCTACGACCTCGCGAACGGCGTGTGGACACGCACCATGCTCGCGCCGCCGACCACTCCCGGGATCTGCGGATGGAACGTCGCGCTCACCAGCGGCCTGGCGTACGCCAGCGGGGCCAACGCGACCGGAGCCGCCGTGGTGTGGGCCTTCGAGAAGGGTTCCTCGGGTTGGGCGCCCCTCACGCCGATCACAATCCCGGGCGGCGGTTCGACGGCGGGGTACGGCGGCTCGCTCGCCGCGTCCGGCTCGCAGGTGCTGATCGGCATCCCGGGAGTGTCGTACCTCTACCAGCGCACCAGCACGAGCTGGAGCTGGGTCACCACGATGGCCTACGGCAACAGCGCGGCGCTCTCCGGGAATCGCGCGGTCGTGGGGTATGACTCGTCCGGGACCAGCGGCATCGTGAGGATCTACTCGAACTGACCTGCCGCGGCGTCCAGTTGAGCGTGCATCACGGGCCGGCGCGCACCCGTCTGGGGGCGCGCCGGCCTCTCGCTGTGAACTGCTGCTGCGGCACGTTCGGTTGGCTTCGTCGGCCGCCTGACCGTCTTGTTTCTTGTTGACTGCCTGACCTGCCAGCTACCTTCCGCTCAAATAGCGTACCTGTCATAGAACCTGGCGTCGATCACGCGCGCTGGCGCGATCGACCCGCTCGCCGCACTCGGGACAGGGATCAGCGATGCTTCCGGAGCCCCCGGGAACACGCGGCACACCGAGCCTCGTCGCTACGATCCCCCGACCCATGCCCCCCAACCTCCCCCACCCGTCCGACCCGCACCCGCCCTCCACCGGTGATTTTCCCGGCATGGCGGAGATGCTCGACCGTGCCCGGCGCGTGACCGTCGCCGCAAAGGCCCCGGTCGTCGGCGGCATAGCCGTGGCGCTGCACGGCTGGAGCCGCTTCACCCGCGACATCGACATCTACAGCGAGGATTTCCAGGCCACCCACAAGCTCCTGGAAAAGGCCGGGATCAAGTGGAACGCCTCGCGCCGCGAGCACACCATCGACGGTGCCGCGGTCCACCTCGTCGGCCCGGATTCGCTCGGCGGGCCCCCCAAGCGACTCAGCAAGATCCGCGGCGTCAAGGTCATCGGCCTGGCCGACCTCATCCGGGGCAAGCTGACCGTTGGGCTCAAGAGCATCAACCGGGCCAAGGACGTCGTGGACGTGATCGAGCTCATCCGCGCCATCCCCCTCAAGAAGGACTTCGCCTCCAAACTCCCCACGGAGCTGCGCGCCCCCTTCAAGCAACTCGTCGATCAGGTCCACGGGCACCGCAGGACCACCCTCCCGACCCTCCGGTTCTGGGGCTTGGCCTAGCGCCGCTCGCCGGCGCCCGCCACACTTGGCGTAACTTGGGCGAGCCCCCCTGAACGGTGGAGCCAACTTGCGCGCGCAGAACAGGCGCGCCCGGCGCGCGCAAAAGCGCACACCTCGCAATTTTCTTCTCCTTGCGCCACAAGCACTTACGTCTTTTCGACCCCCGCTATTTCCCATTTTGGGCGCGCAAACAGGACCTACGGCCCATAGGTAGAGGGACGTCGCGCGCGCTGCGACCGACAGGAAGGCCCGGTCCGACGCCGGTCCGACGCGCTGCCCAGGAGCACCCGAATTTCAGCACCTCGCCCAATCAGGCAAACATCACCGCAAGTGCTTTACACAAAGCAACTTGCAGCAACGCCGCCGCCGCGCCGACCCTCAAAAACCACCCAAAAACCCCGAGAAACTCACCCCCCCCTCTTTCGCGAAAACACCCCGCCAAAAATCATAACTCAAGCTATTACAAGTACTTACGCAAAACACCTGCCCCGTTTTTCTCGACCTTTCCCCGCCTTTTCTCTGTTTTTCTCAAAAACTCTCGTCTTTTCTCAAAAACTCTCGTCGTTTCTCGTCCTTTCCCCCCAGCCCGGGCCGGCCAGCCAAGAGCACCGTTGCGAAAACCGCCCGGCCCCTCACGGGGCCGGGCGGCATCAATCCAAACAAGGACCCCCGCGCGTCTCAGCACCCGGCGAAGAAGCACGTCAGGAAGTCGAAGAAATCCTGGCTGTTGGTCGTCCCGTTGCCGTTGAAGTCCGCGTTCCCCGCAAAGAAGGACGTGAGGAAGTCGAAGAAGTCCTGGCTGTTGAGCACGCCGCTGTGGTTCCAGTCGCACGCGCACGGCGGTACGCACGAGGCCGGCAGCATCGAGAGGTCGGTCTCGGTGAAGGCCGGGTCCAGCCCCAGTCCGGCCGAGAGGCCCGTCAGGCCGCCCGTAGAGTTCATCGTCAGGTACGTCAGGCGGATGCGCCCGTCATAGAACAGCTCGATCTGGAACGTGTTGGTCTCGCCGCTCGCGTAATGCGGACAGTTGAGCCACGTGAACGCGGAGTGGTCGGCGAGCTGCCGCCATGTCAGCTGGCCCGCGGTCGGGTACAGATCGTCGAACATCGCCGAGATGCGCGGCTGGCTGAAATGGGCGTCCAGCGTTTCCGTCCAGTTGTTGTCGGGGCTGTTGAAGGTGATGTAGCCGTTGCTGGTGACCCAGAACGTCGAGTACGTCACGCCGTACAGCGACACCGTGTGCCCGGCCGACAGCGTCACCAGCGTCGCGATGTCGTCCCCCTGCGAGATCACCGTTCCGCCCGCCGGGTCCGTCGGCAGGGCCGACGCCGGCACGACGCAGGCGGTGTAGGAGTCCGGGCCGCCGCCGGGCACGAAAGTGATCTGCTTGTTGTCGAGGTCGTTGTCGGTCGTGAAGAGCTCGGTGAAGAAGTTCGGCGCCCGCAGCGTGGTAAACGTGAAGCACGCCCCGCCGTTGTTGTTGGTCGCGCTGTTCGCGGCCAGGTCCAATGCGTCGACGGCGAAGAAGTAGCCCGTTGCGTTCTGCAGGTTGGCCAGGTCGATCGTGTGCGTGGTCGCGTAGGCGGTGTCGGCCATGAAGGCGCCGAGAGTGCCGCAGGTGGTGCCGTAGCGGACCGTGGCGGTGGTCGGCTCGTCGGTGGTGAAGGTGATCCGGGCGGCCCGCGAGGTGATGTTCGTCACGGCCACCCCCGAGATCACCGGCGCGGCGCAGTCGATGGTGGCCGTGTCGGTTACGGGCACGTTGGTGCCGCCGGCGCCGTTGTCGGCGTCGATGTACGTCAGCGTCAGCGTGTCGCCGGGGCTGACCTGGACGATGCCGGGGCCGTCCACCTGCGAGAGGGGCACGCTCCCCAGGAACGCCGCGGACTCGGGGGCCGTCTCGGTGAGCGTGACGACCTGGCCGGCGGTGTCGGTGGTGGAGGTGACCAGGACGTTGACGGTGTCGATGACGGAGTTGCTGGTGTTGAGGCCGCAATCGACGACGCGGAGGGAGGCCGAGGTGGCCGCGCAGCTGTAGCGGTCGCGGTCGAGGGCGGCCGAGCCGGCGTCGGCGCAGTTGATGAGCACGGGCGAGGCGACGGCGGAGAAGCGCTGGGGGCCCTGGGGGACGCTGGTGCCGCGGACCTCGACCAGCCAACCGCCGGGCTGCGGGTTGGCGACGAAGACCTGCTCGATGTTGTTGAGGTGATCCTCCTGGGTCTGGACGGCGGCGGCGCCGGGGTTGAGAGGGTTGAGGGTCCAGGGGTAGTGGCGCTGGCCGCTGGGGTCGTGAACGACGAGGTCGAGGTCGTTGACGAGGTTGGGGTTGACGTTGGCGACGCCGTGGTAGTCATCCCAGACGATGGTGGCCTTGAACTGCGTGTCGGTGGGGGCGACGACGACGACGAAGGTGTACGACCCGCCCTGGGCGACCTGGTTCTCGACGTAGTTGTTGGAGCGGAGCTGGTCGATGATGGCCGGGGCGCGGATGGAGCCGAAGCCGGTCTTGTAGTCCGGGCCCACAGGGGCCTGAGGGGGGACGATGTCCACGGCGGTGTGGGCGAAGATCGCCTTGATGGTCGAGTTGAGCGGGTCGGGTCCGCCGCTGTGCAGGCTCCGCCAGTCCTGCATGAACAGGGCGGCGATGCCGGTCGTCGTGGGGCTGGCCATCGATGTGCCGCAGAGCGCCGTGTAGCCGCTGGCCCCGGCGCAGGAGGTGACGCCGGCATCACCGCCGTTCTGGCAGCCGGGGGCGCAGAAGTCGGGCTTGAGGCGCCCGTCGTCGGTGGGGCCCCAGCTGGTGAAGCTGGTGATGGAGTCGTCGTTGGAGTTGACCGCGCCGACGCAGACCTGGTTCTTGCCCGCCTGCGGCGGGGCGATCGAGTAGAAACCCAGCGAGCCGCCGTTGGGCTCGATGTTGCAGCGGGTGCCCTGGCGCTCGTTGCCGGCGGCCCAGATGGTGCGGAAGGGGACGCCGTTCTGGCCGTTGCGCTCGCCGCGGATGAGCGAGTCGAGCATCTCGTTGAAGAGGCCGTAATCTCCCTGCCAAGTGCAGTCCCAGCCGTTGGATTCGACGTTGGAGCCGACGGAGTTGTTGGCGATGTCCGCCCCCTGGTTGATCGCCGCGAGGTAGTCCGCCTCCGTATCGCCGACGATGTGGCGGAAGTATCCGGCCACGAAGCCGCCCACGGCGTACGAATAGAAGTGCGAGACGCCGGGCGCCATGCCGCGATGGACGTTCCCCGCCTCGCCCGCCCCCGTGCCGCCGATCGTGCCGGCGACGTGCGTCGAGTGCTGCAGGTTCGCGCTGCCGTCGCCGATGATGATCCGCCCCGCCAGACCGGGGTGCGAAGCGATGCTGCCGGCGTCGTACACCAGCACGTCGATCCCGGCGCCGCTGAGGTTGTACGGGGCCGCGTTCACGGTGTCGACGCCCGTGAGGGCCCGGTTCGAATCGTTGCACGTTCCGAAGGGCGGCAGCGCCGGCTCGATGTACCGGACCGCGTCGTCGGAGGCCA
This sequence comes from Phycisphaerae bacterium, assembly GCA_041485385.1. Classification (GTDB taxonomy): domain Bacteria; phylum Planctomycetota; class Phycisphaerae; order Phycisphaerales; family UBA1924; genus JBGPJM01. The sequence continues at coordinate 7,213 of JBGPJM010000091.1, forward strand.
GCCGGTAGATCGCCGACAGGGGGATCTCCAGGTCCATCCCGCGGATCGTCTGGTACTCGTGGACGATCCGGGCCCCCAGGCCCAGGACTCGGGCGCGGACGTCGGCGGCGGTGGCGTCGCTGTGGAGGGCGATCCCCACGGCGATCATCGGATCGAGGCCGCGGGCCGCGAGCTGCTCGCGCGTCACCGCGCCGGCCTTCTCCAGGTCGGAGCCCTTCAGGCCCTCGACGATCTCCCAGGATCGCACGATCCCCGCGGCCAGATCGGGGTGGAGCTTCCAGACGTCGTTGATCCGCTCGACCGTAAGGAGCGGGCCGACCGCGGCCACGTCGGCGCCGCGCAGACCGTCCTTGAGCGTCGTGAAGTAGGCGTTGCTGCCGACGTAGTCCAGCAGGCGCAGGCCCGCGCCGTCGAGGGCCGCCTTCTGAGCGTCGGTGAGCGGGCCCTCGAAGTGGGCGACCACGCGGTGCTTGTCCTTCTGCCCGGCCAGGTCGCCCAGGGTCTGCGCCAGGGCCGCGCGGTCCTGCCGCACGGGCGCTGCCCCCGCTCCGGTCCGCCACTGCACCTGCGCCATCGCGCTGGGCGGGGCTGAGAGCCCGATGGCCAATCCGGCGACGAGACTCATGCACGGAACGAACGACATGCGGGTCGGCTTCGACCTGGGGATCAACATCCGGTTCTCCTTCAAGGGAGGGACTGGGAAAGTGCGAGGGGGGCAATCGGTTGCGTCGGGACGATTGGAGCGGCCACACGGAGCGCGGGGGGAGGGGGGGGCGCTCCTGTCATGAGTTTGCCCGAAAAGAACGCCGCTGACAAGCCCGGTCCGGCGATTTCCAGCAAAACGCGCCGTTCTCCCGATCTGCCCTACCCGAGAGCCTCCCGCATCAGCGTCCCGAACGTGCCCAGCACCGCCGGCGAGTCGGGCGCGGCGCCTGGCGGCGGGCTCCGCTGCACGTAGGTGCCGTCGGGGAGCAGGTCCCAAGCCTTGCGGCTGTCGGCCATCATCGCCTGGACGATGCGGTGCAGCTTGGCGCGGCTGGCCGGGTCGAGCACGGGGCAGGCCGCCTCCACCCGGTTGTTGAGGTTGCGGTACATCCAGTCGGCGCTGGCGATGTACCACTCGCCCATGAGCGGATCAGCGCGCCCGGCGCCGAAGTGGAAGAAGCGGGAGTGCTCGAGGAACCGGCCCACCACGGAGATGACCCGGATGTTCTCCGACATCCCCTTCACGCCGGGGCGGAGGCAGCAGAACCCGCGCACGAAGAGCGTGACCTCCGCGCCCGCGCATGAGGCCTCGTAGAGCGTCTCCGTGACCTCCTGGTCGGCCATCGCGTTCATCTTGGCGATGATCCGCCCGTTCACCGGCGACTTGCCGGCGGCGAAGCGCCGGGCGGTCTCGGTCTCGCGCTCGATGAGCCCGATGAACCGCTGCTTCATGTTGACCGGCGCCACCAGCAGCGTTTCGAAGGTGTCTTGGCGCGAGCGCCCCGTGAGGAGGTTGAAGAGCTCGACCACGTCGTCGGTGATCGCGGGGTTGCAGGTGAACAGGCCAAGGTCGGTGTAGAGCTGGGCGGTGCGCGGGTGGTAGTTCCCCGTGCCAATGTGGGCGTAGGAGCGGATGCCGCTGCCCTCTTTCCTTACCACCAGCGCCGCCTTGCAGTGCGTCTTGAGCCCGACGACGCCGTAGGCCACGTGCGCCCCGGCCTTCTCCAGCATCTGCGCGAACTTCACGTTCCGCTGCTCGTCGAACCGCGCCCGCAGCTCCACCAGGCAGGCCACCTGCTTGCCCGCCTCGGCGGCGCGGATGAGGCTGGAGACGAACGTTGAGTCGCGGCTGGTGCGGTAGATCGTCTGCTTGATCGCCAGCACGTCCGGGTCGCGGGCGGCCTCGGAGATGAACCGCTCGGCGCTGGCCGCGAACGACTCGAATGGATGGTGCACCAGGATGTCGCCCTTGCGTATGAGCGAGAAGATGTCCGTCTGGGTGTCGGCGAGGCGCCGGGGGATGACCGGCGTCCAGCGCGGCCACTGGAGATCGGCGCGGGGGAGCTCGGCGATCTCGGTGAGCGTGGTGTAGTCCAGCAGCCCCGGGCGGGCGTCGATGTCCTCGGGCCCCAGCTCCAACTCCTCGGAGAGGTGGCGGACCAGGCGCGCCGAGGCGCCGGGCCCGGTCTCCATGCGCACGGCCTCGGCGAACCGCCGCTGCCTGAGCTGCGCCTCGACGAGGTCCAGCAGGTTGTCGGCGTCGTCGTCCTCGCCCGCCTGCGGCTCGCTGTCGCGCGTGACGCGGAAGGGGACCACCTCGAGGATCTCCATCCCCGGGAAGAGGTCGTCGAGGTTGTGCTTGATCACGTCGCGGAGGTTGACGAACCGTCCGCGCCCCAGGGCCCCGACGACCCCGATCACGATGGTCTCGTCGGCGTTCCGGCCCGCGGCGCCGTCGCCGGCGCCCCCTCTCCCGGCCGGCTGCCACGGCAGGCGCACCCACTGCGTGAGCACGCTGGGGATCTTGACGCGCGCGAACAGCGGCTCCCCCACGCCCGGCTCGGCGAGCAGCACGCCGAAGTTCCGCGACAGGTTGGAGATGAACGGGAAGCGGTGCCCCGGGTCCACCGACAGGGGCGTGAGCACCGGGAAGACATTCCTTCTATACCAGTCGTCGATCCACGCCCGCTCCCCAGGGAGCAGGTCGGCGTACTCCACCAGATCGATCCCTTCGCGCGCCAGCGCGGGGCGGACGGCGTTCTCGTACGCGCCCGTCTGCGCCGACTGCAGCTCGCGGATGGTCGCCCGCATCGTGTCCAGCAGCACCCGCGCCGCCAGTCCGTCCTGGTCCGGCCCGGCAAGCCCGGCCACCATCCGGCGCTTCAGCGCCCCCAGCCGCTTCATCACGAACTCGTCCAGGTTCGAGGAGAAAATCGCCAGGAACTTCACGCGCTCCAGCAGCGGCGTCCGCTCGTCCCGCGCCAGCGCGAGCACGCGCCGGTTAAACTCCAGCCAGGAGAGATCGCGGTTGAAAACGCGGCTGCCCGGCTCGGCGTCGGGGCGGAAAATGGAGACCGGCGCGGGCCCGGCGAGCGCGGGGTCGGCGGGGGGGGGGAGGCTGACCGCCGCCGGAGTCGCGCCGTTGCTCGGGGCGGGCGCCGCCGCCGCGCGCCCGACCTCGGCCACCTTGTTCGTTCTTCCGGCCACCGGTGTCATATCGTTCCCGCTGCCCCCCCCTCCTCGCCCCCCGTCCCCGACCCGCTTCCTTCGTCTGCGTCAGGCTTGTACGTCGGCTCGCGAGCCGACATCATTGAGCCGCGCCCGATAAGTCACAGCGCACCCGTGGGCTTCCGTAACCCGAACACTCTCGACCCGAGCACCGCCCCCCGCCACCTTCTTCAAGCGCGCACCGAGTTCTACCGCGATATGCCGTGCCACGTTCTCCGCCGACGGATTGACCGTCTCAAACGGCGCCGTTGTATTGAGGTTTGTATTCCGGAAGGGGCCGGTGATGTCGGCGAGCATTCCTTCCACCGCGTGGAAATCAACCAGCAGCCCGTCGCTGTCCAGTTCCGCCCCGGCCACCGTCGCCGTCACGTGCCAGTCGTGCCCGTGGATCGGCTCGCGCTGCCCCGCGATCATCAGCGCGTGCGCGGCCGAAAACACCGTCTGGACGGAGAGCTCGAACATCACGCCGGCATTGTATGAGCGCCCGGCCCTCTCGCCCCCCCCGCTCCCTCGTTCATGGGCCACGCCCCGGCGCCTCCTTACGTTCCTCCCTCTAGCATCCCGCGAAGAAGGCCGTCAGGTAGTCGAAGAAATCCTGCGAGTTCACGGCCGTGTCGTGGTTGAAGTCGGCGCCGGGCGCGCCCGCGAAGAACGCCGTCAGGAAGTCGAAGAAGTCCTGTGAGTTCGCGATGCCGTCGTGGTTGAAATCCGCCGGGCACGGTGGCGGCGGCGGGGTCGGGCCGTAGATGTTCAGCTTCCAGTTCGTCCACGACCCCACATCGGTCGCGTCCTCGTCGCTGATCGTCAGCGTCCAGGTCCCCAGCGACCGCTCGTCCCAGTGCCGGCGCGTCGTAAAGATGTAGTTCGTGTAGTTGTCCGTCGGATCGTTCCGGGGCGTGGCCAGCACCGACTGCGTGCCGCTGGGCGCCGTCAGCACGATCCGCAGGTCGCCCACGAACGGGTGCGTCACGTTCAGCACCACCTCGACGGATTCCAGCAGCAGGTCGGTCGGCATGTCGTACGTCCGCGTGATCCCGGTCACGCTGTTGGGCGGGATCTGCTGCCCCACCGCCAGCGTCCCCGACGTCGCGGTCATCTCGGGCCCCACGTTCGTCCACGATGCCGCCATCGCGCACGCCGAGCCCGCGTCCACCGCCCCCAGCCCGTACTCGTAGTTGAGGTTGTGCCCCGCCGCGTTCACGCTCCAGCCCGCGTTCGTCGGATCATTCCTCCGCGCGGTATTCGCCAGGATGTGCTGCACGTCGCGCCAGGTCAGGGCCGGGTTGGCCTGCAGGACGAGGGCGACCACCCCCGCGGCCAGCGGGCTGGCCGCGCTGGTCCCGCCGAAGCTCGTCGTGTACGAGTTGATCGGGACCGACGTGAAGATCCCCATGTCCGTCGCAACGTTCAGGTCGTGGTCCGACTGGGCCACCACCATCAGCGCCGATCCGCGCTCGCTGTACACGCTGCGCTGGTCCATGCTGTCGATCGCGCCCACCGGGATTACGAATCGGCTCGACGCGTACGGGTCGTAGTCCACGCGGTCGTTCAGCACCGACCCGTTCCCGGCCGCCCACACGAAGACCTCGCCCAGCCCGGCGCGTCCGCTCGTTACCGCCGTCGTCAGCGCCGTCCGCTCCGCCGCGGTCATGTAGCTGATCGTCCCGATGTCAGCAGGACCCCAGGAGTTGGTCTTCACGAAGTTCAGGTCGTTGCGGAAGCCGAAGGCCGCGGCGTTGACCGCGCCCGACCCGTAATAGAGCTTCGCCAGCCCGCAGTCGTACGCCACGCCCGCGCCGCCCTCGTTGTTGTTGGCCCGCATGCCGACGATCCCCGCGCAGCTCGTGGCGTGGCCGTCGCTGGTGCCGCCCGCCTGGCTGGCCAGCGCGTTGTACGCCGCGGCCAGGTCGACGTGCGTGGTCGACCACCCCTGGTCGACGACGCCCACCACCACCCCCGTGCCCGTGTACCCCGCGTCCCATGCCGGCTCGGCGTTGATGTCGAACAGCGGGTTGACCGAGTTGTGCAGGCTCCACTCCAGGCCGAACGAAGGATCCGTGGGGAGGGTGCGCGGCCCGACGGGCATCCTCATATCCACCCACACGCCCGACACGCCCGCCACATTCCGGAGCCGCAGCGCCAGCCCGATCGCCGAATCCACCGTGAAGGCCGCGGCATCGGAATCCGCGATCCAGAACCCCGGGGCGCCATCCATCGCCCGCAGGCCCGCCCCCGCCACCTGAACCACCTGGGCCACGGTGCCCGGCACCCCGTTCGCTTTCGCATCCGCCGCCTCGATCACCACCCGCGCCCACAGCTCATACCCGCTCGCTGGCGCGGGCACGCGCCCCTGCTTGTCCGCACGATCGTCGTTCACCCGCGCCGCCGCGGCCACCTTCCCGCCCCTTTGCACCATGAACGACTCGCTCCCCCGCCCGTCATCCATGAACGTCGGCACCACGATCAGCCGCGAGCCGTCCGCCCCCGCTCCCCCCGCTCCCGCCCCCCCCACTCCCTTCACGGCATCGTCCATTCCCATCGCGGCCCCGGCCAGCGTCACCACCGCGGTCACAAGCGCCGCACAGCCACGCCACGAATGGGGACCTGTTCGCGTCATACCCGCTCCATTCCCCACGCCCGATATCTGTTCGCTTGTCCCGGGGCGCGCGTTGCACCCGACCACCCCCGATCGTTCAAATCTACCTCTTACTCCCGGTTCCGCCACCCCCGTGGACCCGTCTGGCCCTGCTTCGGCCCCCGAGACCCCCCACCGCCCGCGGCGCCGCCCCAGACCCGCGCAAAGCGCCGATCCGGTCGCTCTCCGCTCGGTGCCGCGGCGGGCAAGGGGACTCGTCGCGCCGCCATCGAACGCACCCGCCACCCGCGAAGCGGTGATGCTGGACTTGCCCGCCCTACACCACCACCTTCACCCGTCGCACCGGCGCGGCGCACACCCTGATCATCTCCCGCTCCAGTCCCCCGCGCAGCAGCACCTCCACCGCGTACTTCGTCGCGGCGTCGGTCGCCTTCACTGTCAACACGCCGCGGTTGATCCCTTGCACGGCCGTCCGCTCCCGCAACTCGCCGGGCACCAGAGCCTCCCACGCCCCCCCCACTCCTTTCACCGCCCGAGCGTGCCTACGCAGGTCCTTCGTGATCGCGCCCATCACGCCGCGCAACGACAAATCACGCTCGGGTTTCACCCGCGCCTGCCGCAGCCGCTCCAACTCGCGCGGCTCAACCCGTGCCCGGCCTTCATCGCTCATGCGCGTCAGCATAGCCGCTCCGATCCGCGATCAACCGCTCAACCCCGCGCTAACTTCTCTCCGGCTCTTCGCGGTACCCTACCCACCCGTATGCCGACCCCGATCACGCTCACCGGGCTCACCAAGCGATTCGCCGCCGCACCACCCGCGGTCGATGCGGTGTCTCTCTCCATCGAGCCCGGCGAGCTCTACTTCCTCCTTGGCCCCTCCGGCTGCGGCAAGACCACACTCCTCCGGATGATCGCCGGCTTCATAGAGCCCACGGCGGGCACCATCCGCTTCGGCCAGCGCGACGTCACGCGCCTGCCGCCGAACAAAAGAAACACGGGGATGGTCTTCCAGTCCTACGCGCTCTGGCCGCACATGACCGTCGAGGCCAACGTCGCCTTCGGGCTGTCGGTCCGGAAGGTCCCGTCCGGCGAGCGGCAGCGGCGTGTCGCCGAAGCGCTGGCGCTCGTCCGCATGGGGGAGTACGCCGCGAGAAGGCCCAACCAGCTCTCGGGGGGCCAGCAGCAGCGGGTCGCCCTGGCCAGGGCGCTGGTGATCCGGCCCGACGTGCTCCTGCTGGACGAGCCCCTCTCCAACCTCGACGCCAAGCTCCGCCTCGAGCTCCGCTCCGAGATCCGCCGGATCTGCAAGGAGGTCGGAGCGACGACCGTCTACGTGACGCACGACCAGAAGGAAGCGCTCAGCATGGCCGATCGCGTGGCGATCATGCGCGCAGGGAAGGTCGTCCAGTTGGGCACGCCCTCGGACCTCTACCGGCGCCCAGCCTCATGCTTCGTCGCCGAGTTCCTCGGCGAGACGAACTTCATCGACGGGACGATTGGCGGCCCGGCCCCCCCACTGCCGGATGGGTCGCCGTCGCTGCGCATCAACACCGACGCGGGCGAGCTTGTGGCCGCGGCACCGCCGGGACAGTCGTTGATATCCGCCGGCACCCGAGTTGTCTGCTCGATCCGCCCGGAGGCGATTTTCGCAGCGAATATCACCCAAAGAGGTGGAGAAACGGTCAAATTCGTAAACTCCATCCAAGCCTCCATTGAGGATACGATCTATCTTGGGGAGGTCTTGGTGACAACCGCCAGAACATCCGGCAAGATCGCCCTGAGATTCGCGCAATTGAACCCAAATTCACCGCATTTAGCGCTCAAATCGGGTGAGCAGGCCACGGTGACCCTTGCCGTTGATCCCCAAGATATCGTCGTATTATCCCCTGATTAAGGCATTTAAGCTGAACAACGAAGGCCTTCAGATTCAGTGACGGTCTGCCGCACGATGGCTTGGCAGACCGTTCCCTTCTTCTCTTCGGACCAGATGACTAGCCGACCGCCGACCTCCTCGAGGAGCTGCCGGCAGAGCGTCAGCCCCAAGCCGGTCCCAGCAGGCTGATACACGTAGGGCTGATGAGAAGCCTTCGGTTGAACGGCGCTGTCGTCATGCTTCTTGGCGTCGTAACCGAATGTCGCGAAGACGCACCCGAGCTTCGCGGTCGACATCCCGCGCCCGGTATCCTTCACCGTGATGACGACCCAGCCGCCATCCTTCCGCTCGATCGTCGTCGGAATCCGTCCGGAACCCGAAATGTTCCACGTGGAACATTCCGTTGATGTGATTGCACCTTTCGGCACCTTCGGCAACATCGGCATCACTTCCGCCGTGATCTCCAGATGCCCACCGCCGGGCGACATCGCCGCCCGTGCATTCAGGATCAGGTTCAGCAGAACGTGCTGCAGAGACACCGGCCTCATCGCCGCCTCAATACCTTGCGGAATCGTCACCAGAAGCTTGATCCCATCCTTCTCCGGTTCCCGCACCATGCAGCACAGTGCCTGTTCGACGCACCGCGGCACGTTCGCCGTGAGGCACTCTGTTCCACGTGGTACATCCGTCACCGACGGCCCGTCCTGCTTGATGAACCCGAGGATGACCCCGGCAATCTGCGATGCTCGCTCCGACCCTTCTGCCGCCCGCTTGAGGGCTTTGGCGGTCAGGTCCGCATCCTGCGGCGCGGCCAGCGCCATCTGCGCGTAGCTCATGATCGGCGTCAGGATGTTGTTGAACTCGTGGGCCAGCAGCCCCGCGACCGTGCCCAGCGTTGCCAGTCGCTCCCGGTGTTCCATCGCGCGCGAGAGATCCTGGAGCTGTCGCTCCATCGCATCGATCTGGCGCAGCAGCCGATGCTCGCCGCCTTGTTCGCCGCCTGGGTGAGGCATGTTGGACGGATCTCTGGTGTTGTCGTGCCGGAACCCGGGCGCATCCTGGCGCTGGCGGGCAAGGCATCATCGGCTATCCAGAACCCCGTCTTTCCACCCTGCGCCGATGTTCACGGCGCGAAATCAGATGCCCAGGCGACCCCGATGGCTGCCCCCGGTTTCCACGTTGCCAGCCATTCTCGAATGCGCACCGGGCGCAAATCAATCTGGCGCAACAGGCTCAACCGATGCCATTCGAAGGCAATTTCTGGCTCGCGGCTCGCGACCTTGCCGTCACCCGGCTCGCCGACATGTTCTACGTGGAACACCAAGTTCACTTCGTGGTGTCGCTTCGAGCTGGTTGTGAACACCGCTTCGGTCACCAGAATCAGCTCCCGTCCGCGGACCGCCAGCCCACACTCCTCGAGAAACTCCCGCTCGAGCGCCGTCGCGGCGGACTCACCGAACTCAACATGCCCGCCCGGAAGATAGAAGTACCCCCCGGCGATATTGCGGCAAAGGAGCACCGAATCGCCGCGAAGCAGCACGCCGCGGGCAATGACCTCGATCGGACCAGCCTTGGACATGCTCGCTCCCTGCTTCGAGCCGGAAGATATCGAATCTGGTGAGGTTGTGCACGAACCTGCACAAACTTGCATACCTGCGCCGAATAGTTAGGCTGACGGACGACAGTTGCACGGACAGGAGGTCCAGATGGAAATAACGGACGCAGGGAAGCGGCGAAGACTCGGTCGCGGACTCAGCAGCCTGATCGGCGAATCGGTCACGATTGATATAACCCAAACAGGGGATATTCATTCCGGCGAAGTCGGGCGGCAGGACCTCTCAATTGCGGAGGCTGTAGCCAAGGCAGTCGCCGCCGCCAGCGAGCAGGCCGCAATCGATCCGCGCGATCGGATCCAGAAACTGCCGGTCGGCGCGCTCGTGCCGAGCAGGTTCCAGCCTCGACGCGTGTTCGACGACGCGGCGCTGGAGCGGCTGGCGGCCTCGATCCGAACGGCCGGGGTGATGCAGCCGGTCGTGGTCCGCAAGTCGCGGGGCTCGGGCGCCGCGACGGGGTACGGCGACTGGAAAGGAGTGGGGGAGCAGCAGTACGAACTGGTCGCCGGAGAGCGACGCTGGCGGGCGGCCAAGCTGGCGGGCCTGGTGGTTGTGCCGGCGGTTGTCGCGGACCTGAGCGACGCCGAGGCCGCGCAGTTCGCCCTGATCGAGAACCTGCAGCGAGAGGACCTTGGCCCGATGGAGCGGGCGTGGGCGATGAAGGGGCTCGTCGATCGCTTCGGGCTCACGCACGCGGAGGTGGCCGAGAAGGTGGGGGTCGAGCGATCGACGGTGACCAACCTGGTCAGGCTGACGGAGCTCGAGGCCGAGGTGACGGAGCTCCTGGAGAAGGGCGAGCTGAACTTCGGGCACGGCAAGGCGCTGCTTACGATGGCGCCGGGGAAGGCCCGGGTGGAGACCGCGCTGCGTGCCGCGCGCGAGGGGTGGAGCGTGCGCCGGCTCGAGGAGAGCGCGTCGGTGAAGCCGACGGCGGGCGCGACGAGCGCCGCGGTCGTCGAGAGCGCAGGCGCGGACGCGGAGCGGAAGGCCGGTCTTCGCGAGTTGGAGAAGCAACTCGGCGAACACCTGGGTACGCGGGTGCGGATCGTCACCGGCGCGGGCGGCGCGCGCGGGAAACTGACAATCGAGTTCTTTGATCTCGATCATTTCGATGGCCTCATGGCGAAGCTTGGCTTCGAGATGCGTTAGGATCTCACTTGTGTTATGTTCGGCGATGTGACGGGGCTCGACCCGTCGGGCGAACGACACAAGCGGTGGGCCCGCACGCACGCGCGGATGACCGGGGATTGCCCAG
>JBGPJM010000092.1:0-17270 GCA_041485385.1 Phycisphaerae bacterium
CCGCGATCAGCCCCCCCGCGACCCCGACCCCACTGACCGCCGTCACCTTCTCCCCTACGAGTTCCCCTCGCCGCTATCCGCAATGTTACTCCGCCATGACTTTGTCAAGGACGATCTCCCCGCCCTGGTTCACCACCACCATCGCATCCGGTTACGCAACAGCGTCGGCGCGGTACATAGGCTTTCTCAGGGTGTATATCTCGGGGGCCTCCTTATGCTAGAAGATGTGGCGGGGGGCGGCGGGGGGGGGGGGGGGTGGGGGGGGGGTCGGGGCGGGGGGGGGGGGGGGGGGGGGTTTGGGGGGGGGGGGCGGCGGTGGGGACGCGGATCGGGCGGTACACGATCACGGGCGTAATCGCCGAGGGGGGGATGGGGACGGTGTACGAGGCGAGGCAGGAGGAGCCGGCGCGGACGGTGGCGCTGAAGGTGATCCGGGCGGGGATGATCTCGGGGGCGGCGCTGAAGCGGTTCGAGCACGAGTCGCGGGTGCTGGCGGTGCTGAGCCACCCGGGGATCGCGCAGGTGTACGAGGCGGGGCGGGACGGCGCGGGGCTGCCGTACTTTGCGATGGAGTACATCCCGGGGGCGCGGAACCTGGTGGAGTACGCGGAGGAGGAGGGCCTGGGAACGGGGGCGCGGCTGGGGCTGCTGGCGCAGGTGTGCGACGCGGTGCACCACGGGCACCAGAAGGGCGTGATCCACCGGGACCTCAAGCCGGCGAATATCCTGGTCGACACGCGCTCGGGGGCGGCACAGCCGAAGGTGATCGACTTCGGGGTGGCGCGGGCGACGGATTCGGACATGACGGTCGCGACGCTGGATACGCGGGTGGGGGAGATCATCGGCACGCTGCGGTACATGAGCCCGGAGCAGTGCGAGGGGGACCCGCGGGCGGTGGATACGCGGAGCGACGTGTTCGCGCTGGGGACGATCGCGTACGAGCTGCTGACGGGGCGGATGCCGTACGACCTGACGGGGGTATCGCTGACGGGCGTGGCCCGGATCATCCGGGAGATGCCGCCGGCGCCGCCATCGTCGGTGAACCCGGCTCTGCGCGGCGACGCGGAGACGCTGGTGCTCAAGGCGCTGGAGAAGGAGCCGGCGCGCCGGTACCAGTCGGCGGCGGAGATGGGGGCGGACATCCGTCGGTTGCTGGCGCACCAGCCGCTGATGGCGCGGCCGCCGAGCGCGGTGTACCTGGCGAGGAAGTTCGTGCGGCGGCACCGCGTGGCGACGGGGGCGGCGGCGGCGTTCGTGGCGGCGCTGGTGCTGGGGGCGTTGGGGCTGGCGTGGCAGGGGCAGCGGGTGGCGGCGCAGCGCGACCGGGCGGTGGCGTAGCGGAGGAAGGCGGAGGCGATCAAGCGGTTTATCCAATCTGCGCTGCGCTCGAGCGATCCCAACCTGGGCGGGAAACAGGACGTGCTGGTGGCCGACGCGATGATGCAGGCGGTGAAGCAACTGGACGAGGGGGAGTTCAAGGACGAGCCGGAGATCGACGCGGACCTTCGGCTGACGATCGCGCAGATCCTGGTCAGCAACGGGCGGGCCGAGGACGCGCTGCCGCTGGCCGAGCGCGGGCTGGGGGTGCTGGAGCGGCTCCATCCGGGCGGTGACGCTGAGGTGGCGGCTGGGTTGACGAACGTAGCGTACTGCCTCGAAACGCTCGGGCGACCGGCCGACGCGCTGCCCAAGTATGCCGCCGCGCTAGAGGCGCACCGACATCTTTTCAAGGGCGACCACGCGGACGTGGCGGCGGACCTGGGGTGCCTGGCGAACTGTCTGGACACATTGGGGCGGGCCGCGGAGGCGCTGCCGAACCACGTGGCGGCTCTGGAGATGTTGCAGCGGTTGCACACGGGTGACCACGCGGACGTGGCGATGGGGATGGACGGGGTGGCCAACTGCCTGCAGGTGCTCGGGCGGTCGGTCGAGGCGCTCCCCAGGTACGAGGGCGCGCTGGAGATGTGGCGGCGGCTGTACACCGGGGATCATCCTCATGTGGCGCGGGGCCTGTACGACGCGGCGTGCTGCCTGGACTCGCTGGGGCGCTCCGCGGAGGCGTTGCCGGAGTTCGAGGCGGCGCTGGAGATGGACCAGCGGCTGTTCAAGGGCGACCACCCGGAGGTGGCGCGGGGGATGAGCGGGGTGGCGTATTGCCTTGATTCGCTCGGGCGCTCGGCGGAGGCGCTGCCGATGCACGAGGGGGCCCTGGAGATGATGCAGCGGCTGTTCAAGGGGGACCATCCGGAGGTGGCGCGCGGGCTGACCGGGGTGGGGAGCTGCCTGGGATCACTCGGACGACCGGCGGAGGCGCTGCCCGAGTTCCAGGCGGCGCTAGAGATGAACCGGCGCCTGTTCAGGGGCGACCACCCGCGTGTAGCGAGCGGCCTGCACGACGTGGCGTCGTGCCTGGATTCCCTGGGCCGCTCGGCGGAGGCGTTGACGGAGTACGAGGGCTCGCTGAAGATGGAACGGCGCCTGTTCACGGGTGACCACCCGGACGTGGCGTTGACGCTGAATGATGTGGCGTTCTGTCTGCATTCGTTGGGGCGCTCCGCGGAGGCGCTGCCGGACTTCGAGGCCGCGCTGGAGATGAACCGGCGGCTGTATCGGACGGACCACCCGATCGTGGCGACGGGCCTGAACAACGTGGCGATGTGCCTGCACGCGGTGGGTCGCTCCGTGGAGGCGCTGCCGATGCTGCTGGACGCGATCGAGATGGAGAGGCGGCTGTCCAAGGGGGATGACCGGGCGATCGCCAACTCCATGGCGAACCTTGCCCGTTGTCTGGCCAAGCTCGACCGGCTTCCCGAGGCGCTTGGGTATGCGCTGCAGGCGGGGGAGATGGCCGCCCGCATTCTGCCGGAGGGGGACCCGACGCGCGCGAAGTGCGAGGGGGTGCTGGCGGAAACTCAGAAGAGGTTGGGTGAGGGTGGCGCCGTGCCGGGCGCGGCGGCTGGCGGCGGCTAGGTGCACTCGGGCGCGCGTGGCGCACGCTGGGCGAGTCGAGACGCCATACCGACTCACCGTCAGGATGCCCGTGCCACTTCCTCCATACCGTTGTCGGCCATGTCCCCGCCCCCCACGATGCCCAGCGACATCACCCTGCGGGTCCTCTCGGGCCCTTACGGCGACACGTTCTTCGTGCACGCCGACGGGCCGGCGATGATCGGGCGGGCGGTGGGGAGCGAGGTGTGCCTGCTGCACGAGGGCGTCTCGCGCCGGCATGCCTCGTTCGTACGGCGCGACGGCACCTGGTACGTGATGGACCAGGGGAGCACGCACGGCTCGTTCCTGAACGGCGTCAAGCTCGGGCCCAACGCGCCGACGGCCATTGCCGGCGGCGACCTGCTGCGCATCGGCCCGTGGACGTTCCGGGTGCTGATCGGGCGGAGCGGCGCCACGACGGCGGCGACGGTTGACGACCCCGGCGCGCTGATCCAGCCGGTGGAGATCGAGGGGCCGGTGGGCCTGGCTGCCGATGGGCACGGGGCCTCCGGGGGCGCTGGACCGAGGGGGATGACCGTCGGCTCGGTCTCGGCGCCCGGGGCCGGGCGGCGGCTGCGCCTGCTTACCGAGTGCATCATGCGCCTGGGCCAGGCCGACGGCGAGGAGTCGCTGGCGCGGATGACGCTGGAGTCGGTGATGCACGGGAGCGGGTACACGCGGGGCGCGGTGCTGCGCCCCATCGACGACGGGCGCGAGGTGACCGTGCTGGCCTCGATGCGGGCCGACGACGGCACGCGCGCGGGCAACTCGCCGGCCGACTTCCCCCTCAGCCGCTCGCTGATCCAGGCCGCGGCGAAGGGGCAGACCGTGATGCTCTCCCGCTCGTCCAGCCGCGTGACCAGCGAGAGCATCGTGGACCTTGGGATCCACTCGGCGATCTGCGCCCCGGTGTTCCTGGGGGAGGCGGTGGCGGCGTTCCTGTATCTGGATGCGCGCGGGCAGGAGAGTTCGGTGCAGGCCGACGCCGCGAGCTTCTGCGAGGCCGTCGCCAGCGCCTACGGGCTGGCGGTGGCGAACCTGAAGCGGGCGGAGCTGGACCGGCGGCAGAGGTCGCTGACGGCGGAGCTCTCGGCCGCGCACGATGCGCAGCAGTTTATTTTGCCGCCCGCCGAGGGGGACCACGGCTTTCTGTCGTACGCGATGCACATGAGGCCGGGTGTGTTCGTGGCGGGGGACCTGTTCGACGTCGTGCCGCTGCAGGACGGGCGGGTGGCGATCTGCCTGGGGGACGTGGCGGGGCACGGGGCGGGCTCGGCGATGCTCATGGCGACGGTGCAGGCGCACCTGCACGCCAACATCCGGCACACGGGCGACCCCGCCAGCGCCGTGCAGGGGGTGAACCAGTACCTGTGCGAGCGGAACCTCACCGGGCGGTTCGTGTCGCTATGGCTGGGGGTCTTCTCGCCCGACGGGCTGGTGCAGTTCGTGGATTGCGGGCACGGGTACTGGATCCACAAGCCCGCGGCAGCGGCGGCGCGCTCGTACGTGCCGCAGGGGGGGATCCCGCTGGGGATCGAGGCCGACGAGGTGTATTCGGCGATGTCGCTGAATCTGGGGAAGGGGGACCGGATCGTGGTGTACAGCGACGGGCTGCTGGAGCAGCGGAACCCGGCGCGCGAGCAGTTCGGCCTGGCGCGGCTGGACGAGGCGGTGAACCAGAGCGCCTCGGCGGGCGAGGACGTGCGCCGGATCTTCGACGCGGTGCTGCGCTTCGCGGCGAGGAGCTCGCTGGACGATGACGCGACGGCGGCGTCGATCGAGTACCGGGGCGTGGGTTGATGGGGGGGGAGGGGGATGCGCGTGAAACTAAGGGCCTGCGGCGGGGAGGGTCGCCGCCGGACCGGGCCTACGCCGCGGCCTTCGGCCAGCGCAGGCCGTTGGTAAGCATCTGGCCGACCTGCTCGGCGCTGAGGGAGCGGGAGACGTGGTAGCCCTGGATGTAGTCGCACCCGAGGGCGATGAGCTGGGCGAGCTGGTCGGCGGTCTCGACGCCCTCGGCGATGACCTCCATCTTGAGGTTCTTGGCCAGGGTGAGGACGGCGTAGACGAGGGCGGCGAACTGCGGCTTGCCGGTCATGTTCATGATGAAGGAGCGGTCGATCTTGAGGACGTCGATGGGGAACTGGTGGAGGCAGGAGAGGGAGGAGAGGCCGGTGCCGAAGTCGTCCATGTGGAGGCCGACGCCGAGGGTCTTGATGTTGCGGAGGATCTGGGCGACGGGGTCGAGCTTGCCCATGACCTCGCTCTCGGTGATCTCGAGGTTGACGCGTTTGCCGGGGATGCCGGTCTCCTTGAGCGCCTGCTCGATGTCGCTGAAGAGGCCGGGCTCGAGGATCTGTCGCTTGGAGAGGTTGACGCTGATGCAGAAGTCGTCGCGCCGGCAGAGCTCGGTCCAGGCGCGGAGCTGCTCGCAGGCCTCGCGGAGGACCCAGCGACCGATGGGGACGATGATGCCCATCTCCTCGGCGGCGGGGATGAACTCGGCGGGGAAGACGACGCCGCGCTCGGGGTGGTCCCAGCGGATGAGGGCCTCGAAGCCGATGATCTCGGCGGTGCTGGTGGTGACGATGGGCTCGTAGACGAGGCGGAACTGGCTGGCGTCGACGGCCCGGCGGAGGTCGTTCTCGAGCTGGAGGCGTTTGAGGGCCTCGGAGTGCAGGCGCTCGTCGAAGGTAGCGTGGCGGGCCTTGCCCGAGGCCTTGGCGCGGTACATGGCGGTGTCGGCGTCGCGGAGGATCTCGTCGGGGCGCTCGTAGATGCGATCGGAGAGGGCGATGCCGATGCTGGCGGTCACGGTGACGTCGTGCCCGCGGAGGGCGAAGGGCGGGGTGAGCTGCTGCTGGATCCTCTCGGCGATGACGACGGCGTCGGTGGTGCGACGGAGGCCGTCCAGGAGGACGATGAACTCGTCGCCGCCGAGGCGGGCGGTGGTGTCCTCGATGCCGCTGGCGACGGTGTCGGCCGAGCGGACGGCGGCGGTGAGCCGCTGGGCGAGGGAGACCAGGAGCTCGTCGCCGATGTCGTGGCCGAGGGAGTCATTGATGAGCTTGAAGTTGTCAAGGTCGAGGAAGAGCACGGCGAAGCGGTAGTCGTCGTTGCGTTTCTGTCGCTCGATGCAGCGGCGGAGCTGGTCGGTGAGGTACTCGCGGTTGTGCAGGCCGGTGAGGGAGTCGTGCAGGGCCATGTGGCGGAGGCGGTTCTCGGCGGCGCGTCGCTCGGCGATCTCGGCGCGCAGAGAGCTGGTGCGCTCGGCGGCGATGGCCTCGAGCTGGTCCATGCGGAGGCGGGCCTGCCTGGCCAGGTTCCACTTGGTGGTGAGGCCGCAGGCCATGAGGCACACCTCGGCGTTGTCGAAGGGCTTGCGGAGGAAGAGCAGGCGGTCGGTGTGGCCGAGGCGCTCGACGAGGGCCTCGGAGGAGTAGTCGGTGTAGGCGCTGCAGATGACGACCTGGATTTCGGGGTCGTGCTTCCAGATCTGCTCGATGGTCTCGACTCCGTCGATGCCCGGGGGCATGCGCATGTCGACGAAGGCCAGGGCGTAGGGGGTGCCGGCGTCGAAGGCGGCCTTGATGGTGTCCACGCCCTCCTGGCCCTGCATCGCCGAGTCGAGCTGGTACTCGATCTGCTTCTGGTCGGTCTCGCGCCGGCCGAAGAGGATGGACTCGGCCTCGGCGACGCCGGAGTCCTCCCTCGCGGCGCAGAGGATCTTGCGGTAATCCTTGTGGATCGACTCGTTGTCGTCGATGATCAGGATCCGGCGGTTCATGGCGTCGCTCATGCGGGCACTCCCGCGTCAACGACCTTGCAGGGGAGCGCGAGCACGAAGACCGAGCCGCCGCCGGGGCCGTCGCTGGCGGCGGTGAGCGAGCCCTGCAGCTCCTTGGCCGCCAGGGCCGCCGAGTGCAGGCCGAAGCCGTGGCCTTCCTTCTTGGTGGTGAAGCCGTGGGTGAAGATCTTGGTGAGGTTTTCGGCGGCGATGCCGATGCCGTTGTCGGCGACCTCGATCCGCACGCCCGGCGTGCCGGGCCCGGGGGCGGGGGCGGCCCCGCCGACGGCGTCGGTGGCGCGGATGCGCAGGCGCAGCACGCCCTGGCGTTTGCCGGCGGTCTCCTTCATGGCGTCCAGCGCGTTGGTGAGCAGGTTGACGAGGATCTGGAGCACCTTGTGCTTGTCGGTCTCGACGGTGGGGACCTGCTCGAACTCGCGCTCGACGCTGATGCGGTGGCGCTCCAGCGAGGCGGCGATCATGCGCAGGGCGTCCTCGAGCAGGTCCTTGGCGCTGGCCTTCTCGACGACGCCGGCAATTTTCGCGACCGACTGCTGCACGCCGATGATGTCCTTGATGTGCCCGACGTGCCGGGTGAGCGAGCGCATCTCGCCCAGGAGCTGCTCCTGCTCGGCACCCAGGTGCTGCGAGAGCTGCTTGAGGTAGGCGGGGATGAGCTTGCCCTTCTCGTCGCCCGTGAGGTACCTGCCGAGGTCGCCGGCGTGCTGCTCGATCATCTCCGAGACCTGCGCGAGGCGGGCGACCTTGGACTTGCGGAGGGCCTCTTCGACGATCGAGGCGGAGACGTTCACGCTGTTGAGCACGTTGCCGACGTTGTGCAGCACGCCGGTGGCGACCTCGGCCATGCCCGCCTGGCGCGAGGTGGCCATGAGCTGGCGGTTGAGCTTCTCGCGCTCGGCCTCGGCCTCCTTGCGGTGGGTGATGTCGGTCCCCAGGCACACGTACCCGGTGGTGGTGCCGTTGCGGTCCTTCACGGCCGAGCCGGAGAGGCTGATGGGGATGTGGCGGTTGTCCTTGGAGATGAAGCAGACCTCGTGGTCCTTGAGCGCGCCCGGCCCCAGGAGCTGCTCGAGGCGCGTGGCGGTGAGGTGGAAGCCGTCGGCGACGCAGATGATGCTCGATGTCCGCCCGAGGAGCTCCGAGCTGGCGTACCCCAGCAGGTCGAGGGTGGCCTGGTTGACGGCCTTGATGCGGGCCTGCTGGTCCACGACGATCATGCTGTCCACCATCGAGTCGACCACGTTGTTGATGAAGCTCGTCTTCTCGGCCATGCTGGTGGAGGTAGTGACCACCGACCGCATCCGCCCGGCGATCTGGTTCAGCCCGTGCGCGAGCATGGCCACCTGCGTCGGGCCGGACATGGGGATACGGACGTTGAAGTCGTCCTTGCTCATCGCGACGACGGCGTCGGCGGCCCGGGCGATGGGGCGGGTGAGGCGCCCGGCGAAGAAGAAGGTGGCCGTCCCCGCCGCGCACAGCGCGAGCACGGACCCGATGAGCATCCACTCGGCGGCGATCGCGACGAAGGTGTGGCTCCGGCCGGCGGAGAAGGCGATCTGGACGGTGCCGATGGGGTCGTGCTCGGGGCCGACGATCGGGCGGATGACCGACGGCGGAAGGTAGATCGTGGCCAGGACGTCGCTGAGGAGATCGGCGATGATGGAGACCCGCACCGGGTGCTTGGGGGTGCCCGGGGGCAGGCGGGCCCAGGAGGCCTGCTCGTGCGCGATCACGACGCCTCGCTGGTTGTACACCGTGATCGACTGGATGTCGTTGTACCGTTCCTTGGCCTCGACCAGCCTGGCCTTGAGGATGCCCAGGTCGTCGGCGATCATCGGCGCGATGAGCCCCGCGGCGATCTCATCGGGCACGTCCCGGTGGGAGGCGATCACCTCGTCGTGGAAGCTCATCTGGGTGACGTGGAGCGACAGCATCGTCGCGGCCGCGCACACTAGCGCCGCGACGCAGACGAAGTAGAAGACCAGCGTGAATCGGAGGCTCGGCTTCTTGATACACTGATCTCCCGTGCGGGCCAAGGCCCGGCGGCCATGGGCGCGGAGTCCGAGACGGCGCCCATCGGGCTCGATGGGCGGGGGTCAACAGCACCTACCGGTTCGTTAATCGGACTGATCGGACGCCCCCTTGACGGGCGGGGTCCCCGCTGCCCCGTGCCGGGGCCGGTCGTGCGGGCGCCGTGGCGGGTCCGCGGCGTACCGGCCGAACCTCGCCACCTATCCTTTGCTCTTCATTCGCGCTGTCATCGCCGCCCGGCCCGGCGACCTGGTCGGGTTATCGGAGCGCCGGGACATGAGTGAACCGAGCCAGCCCTCTCCCACGACGGACCCCGCCGCTCAGCCTGCCGCGGTGAGCGGCCTGCTTGCGGCCAACCTTGGCCGCCTGGAGGCGATCGTGGCGGAGCTCCGCGCCTCGCCGGACCCGGCGCGGGCGGGCGAGCTGTGGAAGGCCGCGCACGTGGCGCTCCGGAAGACCCGCGCCGACGCGGTCCGCGCCGGGCGCGCCGTGGCGGAGCGGAAGGTGGATGCTCTGGCCGAGCTGGTCCGGCAAGCCCGGGAGGCTGGCGACGCCCCGGCGAGGCGCCCACTTCCGGCCGTCGGGCCGCCGGCGACGGTTGGGCCCGTGCCGGTCGCCCCCGCGCCGGAGATGACCCCCGACGGCGCCGCGCCCCCCCAGCCAGCGCCCCCTCAGCCGGCGCCCCCCCGGCCACCGGGCGGAGCCCCCGCGGAGATCACCCAGGACGTGCTCAAGCACGCGTTGCACGCGTTCAAGAAGCGGATGAAGCTGACGCGGCTGGACGACGAGTCGAGGCTGGGGCCGCGGGCGATGACCGGGGGGAGGAAGTCGGCCGTGGTCGCGATCGTGCCGCCGAACCAGTACCCGCGTGCGGTGTGGGACGAACTGGTGAAGCAGGGGAAGCTGAAGCGTGCCGGGAGCGGGTTCTACGAACTCGTGGAGTGAGCCATCTTAGCGGGCTGGCCGGACGGTGGAGCGGCGGATAATGCGCCGGCTTGCCGCGCCTGCCCGGCTTGACCCCACCCCCCAGTCCGCAAGGCCATCAATCGTCGGTGCGGCAACTCAGCGGGCGCGTTGCTTGTCGGCGCGGCTGTAGCACAGTAACCACTGCTTGAGTGGACGCGACAATGCGCCGTGACGGGCGTAGCGTGGCTCGAGAGATACCTGGTACAAATAACCAAGATCGGGTGGAGAGATGTTGATGCCGCAGCGCACGAACAATCGTTCCGAGGTTTCACCCGCGTGGTTGCTCGAGCGCCTGGAGCCCCGGGCGCTGCTCTCCGATGCGCCGCTGCCCACCCTGGCGGACCTGGAGAACCCCTCCGATACGGTCGCCCGCATCGAGACGAGCCTGGGCGTGGTCGACGTCGAGCTCTTCGATGGCGCGTCGCCGGCGGGGGTGTCGAGCTTCCTGACCCGCATCGCACGCGGGGACATCGATCCTTCGTTCTTCCACCGGCTGGTGCCGGGCCGGACCCTGGAGACCGGCGCCTACAAACGCGACGACCAGGCCGGCGTGTTCCAGATCCCCGAGCCGGGGCCGATCGCGGTGGAGACGGCGCGATCCAACGTCGCGCGCACGATCGCGCTGGACGGCGCGGGCGAATCGGGCTCGTCGGGCGTCCGCTACTTCTTCAACCTGGGCGACAACTCCGCCGATTTCGACGGCTCGCGCACCGTGATCGGGCGGGTGGTGAACGACGCGTCGTGGGCGGTCGTGCAGCGCATCGCGGGCCTGGGCACGGCCGACCTGGATGTCCGGCTCACCGGCTCGGAGGGGAGCGCGTTCGACGCCGTTCCCGTCATCGTTACCGGCACGGGCGGGCACGGAAACGGGCACGACGACGATCACAGCAACGGGCATCACGACGACGACCACGGCGACGGGCACCACGGCGACGACGGCACGCAAACGTCGGTCGTGGACGTCGTGAACGTCGAGGTCGTCAAGGCCGCCGGCCGGGGCGAGTTCTACACGAGCACGGTGATGTACGCCGAGGGGTTCAGCGGCAGCACTGTCGATGAGTTCGTCCCCATCGCCAACCCCAACGACGCCGACGCGGCGTACCAGGTCATCCTCCGCTTCGAGAAGGACCCCGCCCACCCGTTCTCGCGCCGGGACGCGGTCATCGCCACCGGGACGATTGCGCCCAACGCGCGCGGCGGCGTGGACGTCTGGCACGGCGCCACCGACTTCCCGGGCCTGCCCGATGCGCTCATCACCGCCGGGCGTCCGTACGCCATCGAGGTCCGCTCCACCGTCCCGTTGAGCGCGAATCTCAGCCACTACGACTTCGGAACCGCCACCGGCGAGTCGTTCGTTTCGCAGGGCGAAACGAACTGGGTCATCGTGGGCGGCACCAAGGGGAACAGCTTCGATTTCCTCGTCTGGCACAACCCCACGGGCTATGACGCCACCCTCGTGGTGACGTTCATCCCCGAGGGGGGCGAGCCGCTGGCGCCGATCGTCGTGACGACGGAGGCGTACCGTCGCGGGGGGATCAACGTTTCGCTCCTGGACTCGCTGCCGGCGGGGCGGTTCGCCGCGAGGATCATGTCCGATCAGCCGTTGATCGCGGCGCTTTCGCACTACCACCCGGGCGCGGCGCCGGAGGGCTCCTCGAGCCTGGGCACCGGCGGGCGCCCCAGCGCGGTCGGCGTCGTTCCGCTGGCCACCTTCGGCCCGACGGCCGACGACACCGTCACGCTCTCCTTCCTGGCCGGCGGCCAGGAGGACGACGACGGTCGGATCACGATCTGCCACATCCCGCCGGGGAATCCCGACAACGCGCACACGATCCGGGTCGGCATCTCGGCGCTGCGTGCGCATCTGGCGCACGGCGACCACGTCGGGCCGTGCGACGGCGACGGCGGCGAGCACGGCGACGGGCACCACGACGATGACGACGACGGGCACGGCGACGGCCACGATGACGATGATGACGATGATGGCGAACACACGCCGTCGGTGATCGACGTCTCGCTGGACTTCGAGAACCCGGACCTGGCCGACATCTCCCTCCCCGGCGCCCTGACGCTCCAGCCCGGGCACAGCGGCTCGGTGAGGCTGGACAGCTCCGTCCTGGACATCTCGGCGTACCTGGGCCAGCGGTTCACGGTCCGGTGGACGGCCAGCCGCCCGGTCTTCGGCGGCATGTCGCAGACCGACGCCTTCGACGGCGTCTCGACCGCCGTGGCGGTCGCCGGCGCGACCCGCCTGAACTTCGCCGAGGGCTTCATGGACCCGGCCCGCGCGGGCACCGAGGTCTTCGAAACCGTCGCCGTGTACAACCCCTCCGCCCAGGACGCGGCGGTGAGCCTGGTGGTGCGGTACACCGACGGCTTCGTGCTGTCGATCGACCGCACGGCCGCCGGGACGCACACGCTGCTCATCGACCTGCACACGCTGGAGGAGATCCGCCAGCAGGGGCTGGAGAACCACCGGTACTTCTACTCCATGCAGGTGGTCGCCGACCGGCCCGTGGCCGCGCAGCTCTCGCACCTGGACACGAACCTCGGCCGGCCCGGCAACGCGGCGGGCGGATTCTCGACACTCGGCGCGCCGGTGGGCGAACTCACGCGGCTGGACTGTCTGTAATCGACGCCGGCGGGCGGACCCGTCCGCACCGCTCGCACCTGTTCACTCCCCCTGCGCCGGCCGCGAAGGCCGGCGCTTTCGTGCGCGGCGGGCGTCTGGGGGCGCAGAAATCGCCCGCGCGGTCATGGGCGCCGTCGCCGGTGGCGTGTACAGTGCGCTCTGCCCCCTCCTGCGGGCCCCTCCATGGGCATTTCACGCTCCAGAAACGAACGCAGCACACCCGGGCCCGTCGATCCGCCGGCTGGCCGGAGGTTCCGCCTGCGGCGGGGTCCGGTCGCCCTTGCCGCCCTCGCGATCGTTCTGATCGGCGTCGTGGTCGCGCTTGTGGTCGCGGTCGGCGGCATGCGACGGGCGCGGCGGGCGCTGGCCGAGCAGGTTGACGAGACAGAGCGCGTCCGGCTGGTCACCGGCTTCCTGTGCGACATGCTCGGTGCGGCGGACCCGGCCGTGAGCGGGCACGAGCCCACTCTCGGCGAGTTGCTGGACCGGGGCGTGGCGCGTCTGGACGCCGGCTTCACGCGTGATGCGGACGTCGAGGCCTCGATCCGCCTGGCCATCGGGCGCTCGCTGGTGACGATCGGCCGCTTCACCGACGGTCTGGCGCAGATCGACGCCGCGTATCGCGCGCGGGTCCGGATGTACGGCGACTTCCACACCGGGACGGCCAGCGCGTTGTCGGCGAAGGCCTGGGCGCTGAACTTCGCGGGCCTGCACGAGCAGGCCGAGCCGCTCGCCCGTCGCGCGGTGGACCTGGCCCACTACTACTTCCGGGATGACCACGAGGAATCGCTCATGGCCGTGCGTACGCTGGCGCAAGCTCTGGGGGCCCGCCCGGACAAGCGGGGGGAGGCGGAGGACCTGCTCCGGACGGCGCTGGAGATCGCCCGTCGCGCGCAGGGCCGCAGGGCGCCGATCACCTCCGACCTCACGGCCGACCTCGCCGGGCTCCTCTGCGTCCGGCACGGTTTCGCCGAGGCCGAGCCGCTGCAGCGCTGGCTGCTGGATCGCGCCCGCGAGCCGGCCAGGGACCCGTCCAGCCCTGCCCTGCTGATGCGCATGCATGAACTGGGCATGACGCTCACCGCGGTGGGGAGGCTCGAGGAGGCCGAGCCGCTCATCCGCGGTTCGCTCGATGGCCGTCGGGAGCGCCTGGGGCCCGATCACCCGCTCACCTGGACCGGCGTGCACGCGCTGGGCCTGTTGCTGGAGGCGCGCGGCGATCTGGCCGGCGCCGAGGAGCAACTCGGCGCTTTCGCTCCGGCGGCGTCTCGGTTGTGGGGCGGGGCCTCCGGCGCGGCGGTGGGCGCCTCGGTGGATCTCGTGCGGATCAGGCTGGCACGGCGCACCGTCGCCGCGGACCAGGCCGAAGGGATTCTCGCGGCGGCGCTTGGATCCGCCCCCGGCGCGGCGGACGCCGGGATCCGGGCATGGTGGTCGGTCACCTATGCCGTCGCGCTCGCCCAGGCGGGCAAGCTGGATCAGGCTCGCCGGGTGGCGATCGACGCCGAGACGGCCCTTCGAGCGGCCTACGGGCCGGGCGATCCGTGGACTCTCCGTGCCGGCGCGGCTATGCGGGAAGTCGAGCAGGCGGCCTCGACGGGAACTTCGCCCGGCTCGCCTCCTCCGGCGTCCACGCCCGAACATCCTCGCTGAATCCGAGCCTGAGCCTGGCCTATCCCCTGTGCGAGGGAAGGCGGGTGTACACCCGGCGCCTGACTGCGTCGAATCGAGGGAGTTTCCCCGGCGGGATCGGTATTGACCCGCCCCCCCCCTGCGGTATGATCCTTGCCCGTTCGGTGGGAAGATCGGGCGTGCCTTGCCGCTGTAGCTCAGGGGTAGAGCGCACCCTTGGTAAGGGTGAGGTCGAGGGTTCAAATCCCTCTAGCGGCTGTTGCGCCCGACATGATCCGGGCGCGCCGCCGCGAGAAGGGTGCGTCGGCCGTGAGGATTCATTCCCCGCAGGGGGTCACGGGGGAGGTTTGTGGAAGTTCCAGCGGCCCGCTGGACGCCGGCGCGTGACCGGCCCGGGCCGCGGTGGCGGCGAGGATCGCGGGCGGTTCCCCGGATCCAGACCGGCCTGATAGAAGGAAGGGTTGCCCGCCGGAGGCTCGTGAGGCTCCGGGCGCACAACGACACATTGGTTCCAGGTGGAGGTTCGCCGCCATGGCTAAGGGTGTATTCGCACGTACTAAGCCGCACGTCAACGTCGGAACGATCGGGCACATCGACCACGGCAAGAGCACGCTCACAGCGGCGATGTCGGCGCGTTCGGCCGCGCGTTTCGGCGGGCAGATCAAGTCGTACGCCGACATCACCAAGGGTGGCACGGTGCGTGACGCCAACAAGACGGTGACGATCGCGTCGTCGCACACGGAGTACGAGACGCCCAAGCGTCACTACGCGCACGTGGATTGCCCCGGGCACGCCGACTTCGTGAAGAACATGATCACCGGCGCGGCCCAGATGGACGGCGCGATCCTGGTGGTCTCCGCCGCCGACGGCCCGATGCCGCAGACCCGCGAGCACGTGCTGCTGGCCCGCCAGGTCGGCGTGCCGCACATCGTGGTCTTCCTGAACAAGGTCGACCTCGTGGACGACCCCGAGCTGCTGGACCTGGTGGAGATGGAGGTCCGCGAGCTGCTGAACAAGTACGGCTTCCCGGGCGACAAGACGCCGATCATCCGCGGGCAGTCGAAGGCCGCGGTCGAGAACCCCAAGGACGACAAGATCTGCAAGCCGATCGACGAGCTCTTCGACGCGATCGACAACTTCATCCCCGAGCCACCGCGCGAGACGGACAAGCCGTTCCTGATGTCGGTCGAGGACGTGTTCTCGATCAAGGGGCGCGGCACGGTGGCGACGGGGCGCATCGAGCGCGGCATCATCAAGGTCGGCGACGTGGGCGAAATCGTCGGACTCCAGAAGGAGAACAAGACCACCACGATCACCGGCGTCGAGATGTTCCAGAAGACGCTGGACCAGGGCATGGCCGGCGACAACGTGGGCGTGCTGCTCCGCGGCATCGAGAAGAACGAGGTCGAGCGCGGGCAGGTCATCTGCAAGCCCGGCAGCATCAAGCCGCACACCAAGTTCAAGGGCCAGGTCTACGTGCTGACCAAGGAGGAGGGCGGGCGGCACACGCCGTTCTTCTCCAAGTACCGCCCGCAGTTCTACTTCCGCACGACCGACGTCACCGGCGGCATCACCCTTCTGGGCGGGGCCGAGATGTGCATGCCGGGGGACAACATCGAGATGGAGGTCGACCTGGGCGACAAGCCAGTCGCCATGGAGCCGGGCCTGCGGTTCGCCGTCCGTGAGGGCGGGCGCACGATCGGCTCGGGTACCGTCACCGCCATCATCGAGTGACCCCGCCTGCGCCCTTCAAGCCCTCTCCAGCCCTCTTCTCTGATTGCGACAGCGAATGATTCCCACGCCTGGCCCATCGGGAACTCCCGGTGGGCCGGCTTTACGGATCGGATGATTGAAAAACGCCGCGGCGATCCCTCCCCGACGCCGGGCTGACCTGAAAGGAGGCCACCCCGATGGCCAAGAAATCGAAGGGCGCGGCCCGCGAGTACGTCTGGCTTCAGTGCACCGAAACCGGCGACCTGAACTACCGCACGGAGATCAACGTGAAGGGCGGGATCGCCGAGAAGCTGAAGGCGGGCATGAAGAAGTTCAGCCCGCGGCTGAGGAAGCACACGCTGCACAAGATCAAGAGGAAGTAAGCAGGAGTACCGGCTGCCCGGATGCCGGGTCCGCCCAAGTCGGCCCGCAACTGCTCGGAACTCGGCATCTCGGTACTCGGAACTCTCCCACCTACGCCGGTAGCTCAATTGGTAGAGCAGCGGATTCCAAATCCGCAGGTTGCGGGTTCAAGTCCCTCCCGGCGTGTTTGAGAAGTGCTGGGGCACGGTGCCGAGTGCCGTGTCGATCCCGGCCGTTCGAGAACGTCCCCGTCCGCCCGTCGCCGCTTGCACTCCGCACCCCCCCACAGGATTTCACCATGCCGCTCGGCATATACAAACCAGGTCAGGGCTACTGGATGCGGGTCGTCACGGCGTCGATGCTGGGCGTGCTGACGCTGGCGACCGCCATGTGGGTCGCCAGCGAGGCCAAGGGGATCACCGGACGGATCGGTCACTCGAGCTACTCGATGACGCTGACGACGCTTACCGGCACGCCGCCGGGCCCCGGGGCGCGCGTCACGCTGCTGGGAAGGGCTTCGTCGACAACCCCCGAGCCCCCCGTGATCGGCTCGGCCGACGTGGTCTCGTTCGACGCGCAGAACAAGACGATCGTGCTGGGCGGCGTGCAGATCACCGACGACAAGAGCGCGGTCTCCGACGTCCGCCTGCTCCGCGTCGGCGACGCGGGCGCCCCGGCGTTCCAGGCCGACGGGCGGGACGCCCCGCGCGGACAGACCGCGATCGAGCCGCTCTACGTCCAGGGGGGCGCGGCCATCCTCGTCCTCATCATCGGCTCCATCCTGACCTACTTCCTCGTCGGGCACAAGCCCGCCAGCGTCGAGTTCCTCATCGCCACGGACATGGAGATGAAGAAGGTGAACTGGTCCACGCGCAGGGACATCACCGGCTCGACCTGGGTGGTCATCGGCGCATCGTTCATCATCGCGGCGTTCCTGTTCGTCTTTGACCTGGCCCTGAAGTCGTTCTTCCAACTCATCGGCGTGCTGGTAGGGTGATCGGCTAGAATGAGGGGTCTTGCTCGGCGGTGCCCGCGCGCGTGGCGCCGGGCCCGGGAACGGGGGGCGGGGAGGGCCGGGGCGCGGGCCGGGGGCAGGTCTTCAAGTTCGAGGCCGGGTCGGCCTTCGCGGGGGCGAGA
>JBGPJM010000093.1:0-17268 GCA_041485385.1 Phycisphaerae bacterium
GACGTCGCCGTCTTCGCCCGCACGCACGGCTCGGCGTTCTTCCAGCGCGGCGAGACCCAGTCACTCGTCTCCTGCACGCTCGGCACCGGCAAGGACGAGCAGATCATCGACGGCCTCATCCCCGAGTACTCCAAGAAGTTCACCCTCCACTACAACTTCCCCCCCTTCGCCACCGGCGAGGCCAAGCGGATCACCGGCCCCGGCCGGCGCGAGATCGGGCACGGCGCCCTCGCCGAGCGCAG
This sequence comes from Phycisphaerae bacterium, assembly GCA_041485385.1. GTDB lineage: Bacteria > Planctomycetota > Phycisphaerae > Phycisphaerales > UBA1924 > JBGPJM01. The sequence goes on from JBGPJM010000093.1 coordinate 243, forward strand.
CCTCCTGGGCATCCTCCCCAGCCCCGAGGAGTTCCCCTACACCATCCGCATCGTCAGCGATATCACCGAATCCAACGGCTCCAGCTCCATGGCCTCGGTCTGCGGCGGGTGCCTGGCGCTCATGGACGCCGGCGTCCCCATCAAGGCCACCTGCGCCGGGATCTCCGTCGGGCGGGTCAGCGACGACAACGACCAGAACGAAGTGCTGATCACCGACATCATCGGCGAGGAGGACTTCTTCGGTGACATGGACTTCAAGGTCTCGGGCACGCGCGAAGGGATCACCGGGATCCAGCTCGACCTCAAGACCCACGGGCTGAACCTCGACCAGATCGCCCGCACGTTCGAGCAGGCCCGTGTAGGCCGGCTGGAGATCATCGACATCATGGAGCGGTGCATCCCGCAGCCGCGGGCCGAGATCTCCGTGCTCGCTCCCCGCCTGGTCACGATCAAGATCAACCCCGAGAAGATCGGCAAGCTCATCGGCCCGGGCGGCAAGACGATCCGCGGGATGCAGGACAAGTACGGGGTCACCATCGATGTGGAAGACGACGGCACGGTGATGATCGCCGCCCCGAGCGGCGAGGCGATCGACATGGCCCGAGCCGAGATCGAGGCCTTGTGCGAGGAGATCAAGGTCGGCACCATCTACACCGGCAAGGTGGTGAGCACCAAGGACTTCGGCGCCTTCATCGAGCTGGCGCCCGGGACCGACGGTATGTGCCACATCTCCGAGCTGGCCGATGGCTACGTCAAGAGCGTCTCCGATGTCGTGAAGATCGGCGACATGGTGCGGGTCAAGGTCATCCTCGTCGACGACCAGGGGCGCATCAAGCTGAGCCGGAAGGCCGCGATGATGGCGGAAAGCAATCAGGCAACCGACAGGTAGGCCAACCCTGAATCGGGCAGGCCAGCGGCGGCGTAACTGCCGAGTGATACACAACTTGGATCACATGCGTCTTCGTTAAGAACGATTCTAAGGCACACAAAAGCGCGACCCAACCAACGTTGGGTCGTTTTTTTTGACTGTGCGCTTGGAAAAAAGTGCGATGATTGGTAATGTGGGCAAACCCTTGCCCGGCTCGGACGGCCTGTGTGCCGTCTTCGACGCTCCGGCACCTCGGATCGAGGCGGGTTTTTCCACGGGGACCACGATGTCCTCAGGTTCTCAGGGTGGCGGCCTCGACGGCCTTATCGAGCCCGTTGAGCCGATTCAAACGATGTCGCCAGGAGCGCGGCATAGCGGGGATGTCGATGACGACAGCAGAACCAGAGCAGATCAAGGATGCCCAGGGAACAGTGAAATGGTTCGACCCGAAGAAAGGGTTCGGATTCATCATCGGCCCCTCCGGGCAGGACATCTTCGTGCACTACACGAAGATCGACGGTGAGGGGTTCCGCGTCCTGAAGGACGGCTCGACCGTCGTCTACGACGCCAACCTGACCGACAAGGGATGGCACGCGACCCGGGTCGTACGCACCGGCCCGCTGGACGTTCAGGTCCCGCCGCGCCGCGGGTACGCGCGTTCGCCCAGGCGATAATCGCCGCCGACGCCCGGCCGCCCCGACGCCGAGCATCTTCACCGTGCTACTGGCCGGCATCCCGAGGTGGTGGCCTAGCTAGACCGCGCCAGCCGCCGTATCTTTGTTCGCGTTCAGGCCGGGGGCGGGGATTGCGCGCGAGGCCGCGGGCTGCGCCTTGGCGCCGGGAGCTATTACCCTTGCTGGCCGGAGCGGCCATCGGATTTGCGCTGGGGGTGCTGCTCACCGCCTGGGCCGCATGGTCCATGCTCCGTCGCCACCTCCGGCGTCTCCGCGCCGCCGAGCGCCGGGCACGCGCCGCCGAGCGGATGGCCGAGATCGGGCAGATGACCGGCGGCCTTGCGCACGAGATCAAGAACCCCCTCTCCACCATCGGCCTCAACGCGCAGCTCCTCATCGAGTCCATCGAGGACCTGCCCATCGAGGCCGACGAGCGGAACCGTCTGCTCACGCGGATGAAGGGCCTGCGCCGCGAGGTCGAGCGCCTCCGCGACACGCTCACGGATTTCCTCGAGTTCGCCGGCAAGCTCCACCTCGAACCCAGACCGACCGACCTCAACGCGGTCGTTGATGAGCTCGTCGATTTCTTCCTCCCCGAGGCCGAGCGTCTCGGCGTGCGCCTGCGCCCCGAGCTCGCCCCCGGCCCGCTCGTCGCCGATGTCGACGTCAAGCTGATCAAGCAGGCGCTGCTCAACCTCATGCTCAACGCCACGCAGGCGATGGCCGCCGGCGCCGCCTCCCGGCCGTCCGTCGGCGGCGCGACGAATACGCCCGGCCGGGCCGGCGACCTCATCCTCCGCACCGGCCGGGGCATGGACCCCGACGAGAGCCCCACGGTCGAGGTGCACGTCATCGACACCGGCCCGGGGATTCCCCCCGAGACGATCGATCGGATCTTCCAGCCCTATTTCACCACGAAGTCCGGCGGCTCCGGCCTGGGCCTCCCCACGGCGCGTCGGCTCGTCGAGGAGCACGGCGGCTGCATCGAAGTGCATTCCGAGGTCGAGCGAGGGACCGATTTCACCGTCGTCCTTCCCGGCTCGGCATCATGACCGAATTGGCCGCGCCGCGCGTTGACGCCCCGGCGTGCCCCCTTACCATCCCCCGCACGCGGATCCGGTCGCCCCGGCGGCCTGCGGACCGGCGCGCTCACCCGCGGAGGTTCTATTGATCAAGCCCGCATTCAGCACGGTCGCCTGCCCTGATTGGGTCCTCGAGAAAGTCGCGGCCAGCGGCGCCGACGCCGGCTTCGAGGCCGTCGAGCTGCGCACATTCGGCGAGAGCTCCACGCGCTCTGCCTGTGACCCCGCCCTCACCGCCGAACCCAAGGTCCGCTCTCTCATGGACGACACCGGCTTGGAGATCCTCTCCCTCGCCACCTCCGTTCGCTTCGACGAGCCCATCCGCCCGCCCGTCATCGGCCTGGCCATCGGCGACACCGAGCGCTCAGTCCGGGCAGCCAATCGCGCGGTGGACATGGCCGTCGCTCTCGAGTGCCCCTTCGTCCGTGTCTTCGGATTCGAGCTTCCCCCCCGCGAGAAACCCACTTCCGCCACCGCCCGCATCCTCAAGCGGCTCGCCGCCGTGCTCGACCACGCCCACGACACCGGTGTCCGTCTCACCCTCGAGAACGGCGGCTCGTTCCCGACCGCCCGGCACGTCGCCGACGTCATCCGCCAGGCCGGCAGCCCGCTCCTGGGCGCGTGCTACGCGCTCGCCGCGGCCTCCGCCGCCGGCGAGGTGCCCGCGAGGGGGCTCGACGCCCTGGGCGATCGTCTCTGGTCGGCTCGCCTCAAGGATTGGAAGGACCACCGGCCCTGCCGCCTGGGCGAGGGCACCCTCCCCTGCCGCGAGTTCGTCGGCGCCCTGACGAAATCGGGTTTCAGCGGCCCGCTCATCTTCGAGTGGGACCGCCAGTGGATCCCCTCGCTCTCGCCCCCCGAGCAGGTGCTGCCAGATGCCGCGCAGACACTCTCCCGCTGGATCGGCGAGGCGGGTGGGGGAGGGGGGGCGCCGGGTCCGAGTCAGCAGCCGCGTCTCCGCGGGGTCCCGGCCTGAGCTCCCGGCCCGCCGGCGAGCGGAACCGGGGTACCGTTCCCGACGTGCCGACCGATCCCGTGCAACTCGGGCGCGAGGTGGTGGGTGCCTGTCTTTCGATGGGCTTCGCGCGTGCGGGCATCGCCCCGGCCGAGCCCACCCAGCGCCGGGCCGAGCTCCTCGCCTGGCTCGGCGCAGGCAAGCACGGCCAGATGCGCTGGCTCGAGGACGACCTCGAGCAGCGCCTGGACCCGGCGAGCTTCGTGCCCGGGGCCCGCTCCATCGTCATCGTGGCCGACCAATACGCCTCGCGCGCCGACTCCCCCTCCGCCTCCCCCTCCGGTCCCGTGGACCGCTCCGGAAAGCTCGCCCGCTACGCGCGCGCCCGCGACTACCACCACGTAATCAAGCGCCGCATGCACGCGCTGGCCGATTCCCTGCGCCCCCGCTACCCAGGCCATGAGTTCCGCTCGTTCGTCGACACCGCCCCCATCCTCGAGCGGGAGCACGCGGCCCGCGCCGGCCTGGGATGGATCGGCAAGCACACGCTGCTCATCGACCCGCGCCTGGGCAGCTACCTCCTGCTCGGCGGCATCGTCACCACGCTCGAGCTCGCCCCCGAGCCCGACCGCCGCCCCGTCGCCGACCACTGCGGCGCCTGCACCCGCTGCATCGACGCCTGCCCCACGCGGGCCATCACACCCTTCAGCGTCGACGCCACCCGCTGCATCAGCTATCTCACGATCGAGCACCGCTCCACGATCGACCCCTCGCTCCAGAGCGGGATGAGAGAGTGGGTTTTCGGGTGCGACGTCTGCCAGGAGGTCTGCCCGTTCAACTCTCCCCGGCCCGCGAGCGCGCCCGTTGTTGACGATCGCGTGAACCGCGCGTATTCGCCGAGGCGATTATCGCTCGATTTGCTCGAAATCCTCGCCTGGGACGAGCCGGCCCGGCGCCGGGCGTTCGCCACCAGTCCGATGAAGCGGGCCACGCTGGAGATGATGAAGCGCAACGCGCTCATCGCGCTGGGAAACTCGCTGTTTTCTCGCCCCGACGGGCCCGACGGGGCGATCCTGGCCCGCATCCGTCAGATCGCCGTTGACCCCGCCGAGCCCGGCCTCGTTCGAGACACGGCCCGCCAGGTGCTGTCGCGCGTCGAGGCGGGCGGGACCGATGGGCCCATCCTGTTCTGAAAATAAGGCCGAGTCGCACGCCGTTCGTACGGCCGCAGCCCCTTTTTTCATCGTCTCCGGGTGTCCCGCCCAGGGACATGTCCGACTGCGCGCCGCTTTGCACCGGAGCGGCGGAGAAGAGACTGCGGATGAGCTCGCCCGTGGCGCCGGAGAAGAGCTTTCTTCGGCTATTCGATGGCCGGCGCGAGTTCGAGCGGACCGGGTTCACGCGGGAGAGTGCTGGTCGGAGCGATCGGCGAGTACGTCCTCGGCCAGCCCACCGAGGGGCGAGCCTATCTGTTCTACACCTGCCCGGCGGATTTCAACGGCAACGGCGTGGTCGACAGCCAGGACTTCTTCGACTTCGCCAACGGCTTCTTCGCCTCGCCGGCGCGGGGCGACTTCAACCGGGACGGCACCACCAACGCCGCGGATTTCTTCGACTTTCTCACGGCGTTCTTCGCTGGGTACCGGTGATGGGGCCAGTGCGCATCAGACTGCACGCCGCGGCAACCCAGGCACCCGCGGCCACCGCGGCAAGGAGATACCCAATTCGGGGTTGGGCCCATCCTGCGCGCGCAGACCAGGCGGGCCGGGCGCGCACAAACGCGCACACCCACAATTTTTTCGTCTCGGCCGCACAAGCACTTACAGCGTCACGCCCCGGATTTGGGCCCATCCTGCGCGCGCAAACAGGACCCGCCGCCCAAGGGTAGAGGGACCAACAACCGCGCCGCGCCGACGGTCCGCGCACGCCCCTACGCCTCAACACCTTAACGCCTGCCCGCCTCCACATCCCACATCCCACGAACCCCCAATCCCTTGCATGTCTCCCACCGATCCGATCGCCGAAAACCCATTCCCTTGGGGTACCCCCACCCCCGCGCGCCGGAGTTTCGCGCCCATCTTGGCGGCCGCTAACCACACTCAACTCACGGTACCACAAGCACTTGCGGCAAATCCACTCTTCAAAACCAAGCCTCTTTTTCTCTGCCCTTCTCGACCCTTCGAGGAATCTCTCGACCCTTCCCAGCCCTTTCGATGCATCTCTCGTCTTTTCTCGTCCTCTGTCCCCGGGCAGCGCGAACCAACGTTAACTCCATATTTCACAAGCACTTACAACAAAGCACCCCCCCAAAAAACCTCAAAACACCCCTATCGAACCTCAAAAAACCTACGGCGAACCCCAGCCAATCCATCCGCCATCAAGGGGAGCCCCTACCCAGGGTTCTCGAAGAACCTCTTCAGGCTCGCCAGCTCGTCGTCGACGTCGGACTCGCGGCTCACGGTTTCGGCGACCACCTGCCGGAGCATCTTGCGGAATCGGCGCTTGATCGTCTGCACCATGTTGGAGACCTGCGCCGGCCCCGTCGCGCCCACCTTGCGGGCGATCTCCTCCAGCGCCACCCCGCGCGTCTTGCCCAGCAGCGGCCTGAGCACGTGCATCGAGAACGCCGTCCACTGCGCGTCCAGCCCCTCCTGCCGGCACGCCCCCTCCGTCCGCTCGATCGTCAGCGCCAGCACCGCCGCGGCCCACTGGCGGTCGAACGCCCCGGTCGGCTCGTCGACGGCGAGCGACTCGTCGGCGGGGGTGGGCGAGGCGTTGATGGAGGCGACGCCGTCGCGGGGGGCGGCCCGGCGAGAATGGGCGTTGCGGTGCTGGTCGATCAGGAAGTTGCGCAGGGCCGACTTGAGGAACGAGCGGAACCGGCCGCGGGACGGATCGGCTTTGCCGATCAGGTCGCGCGCGACCAGGACCTCGGAGAGGAACTCCTGGGTGAGGTCCGAGGCGTCGTGGGTGCCGTACCCCTTCTTGCGGATGAACGCGTACACGGGGCTCCAGTACGCGCGGAGCAACAGCTCGAGGTCGCCGGCGTTGGCGCGGGCGCTGATCACCAGCCCCCAGCTGGTGGTGTGGAACCAGGCGCCTGTCTGGTCGGAGTTCATGAGAGGTCGGGGCCGCGGCTGGCGTGGGCCGCGCCGACCGTCGGCGCTGGGAATGCGTGCCCCACGCACAAGTCTATTTGCAAAGAACCCCCCCGCGGTTGCGGGAGGGTTCGGAGGAGCGGGAAATGGGAACCCGGGCTGAGGTCGAGGGTCGAACGCTACGGCTTGTCGGCCTTGGGCGCGGCGGGCCTGGGCGCGCCGGGCTTGTCCCCCTCCTTGGCCTTGTCGGAGGCGGGCGCGGGGGCCGGCGTCGGATTCTCCATCGCGCGCTTCGTGGCCTTGGCAACTTCGTCGGCGGGGAGGACCATCGCGCGAGCGCCCTGCCCGTCAGCGCCGCCGCCGGTGCCCACGCTCTCGGGGTCCGGGAACTGCACGATGGTCACGCCGACGATCTTTCCGTCGACCGTGAAGACGGGCAGGCCCAGGTCGCTGACGAGCGCGTCGGTCGGGACGAAGAGCCTGCGTGGCTTCTCGGTGATGCCGCGGATGCGCCCCTCGCTGATCACCGTGGCGCGGTCGAAGAACTTGCCCATGCGGTCGACGGCGAAGACGCGCTGGCCGATGGAAGCGACGACGGCGCCGGAGAGGTCGACGTGCTTATAGGGCTTGTCGCCGGGCTCGTCGATCTTGATCCAGGCCAGGTCGAGCTCGCTGTCGCGGGTGAGCATCGTGGCCTTCTTCCCCTCGGTGTCGTCGCCGACGAGCACCTTCACGTCGGTGGGGGTGACGGTCGGCCCGCCGCCGCCCATCATGCCGGCGAAGCCGCCGGTCTTGATGCTCGAGCAGAGGACGATCCCCTTGGCGTCGATCATGACGCCGACGGTCTCGGTCTCGTGGTCCCCCTCGCCGCCGCCGCCGTCGATCTTGAGGACGAACTTCACGGTGACGATGGTCCCGGCGTAGTCGTCTATGAGTTTCTGGTAGTCGGCGGCATCATCGGGGCGGGCGGCGGCGGTGCCGGAGAGCGCCGGGAAGGAGAGGGGATGCGTCGCGGCAACACCGGCGCCCGCCGCGCAGGCGGCGCCCACGATCCCACCGATGATGAGTGCATGCTGCCGGATGGACTTCATTTCGAGGCTCCCTGGTTGGGTGGTGTTTCGGTCCTGGGTTTCTTGGGGTCGGCGCCATTCTTGTCGGCCTTGTCGTCGTCGGCGCTCCATTCGGGCTCGACAAACTTGAAATATGTGCGGATGCCGCGCAGGACGACGAAGACGATCCTCTTGGGTTTATCCTGGGTCAGGTCCTTCATCACCAGGCGGTATTCGTCCATGGTCTTGATGTCGTGCCCGGCGATCTTCTGGACGAGGTCGCCGGCGCGCAGCCCCCCGAGGCCGGCCCACCCGGCCGATTCGGCCTGGTCGATGAGCACGCCCGCGACGTCGTCGGACCATTGGTTCTCGTCGCGGTCGAAGAACGTGATCTCGCGGACGGTGAGCTCGAAGTCGGTGTTCTTGTCGCGCCGGGCCTTGTCGGACGTGAGGCGCGTGCGCTCGGTCACCACGGGGAGGGTGACCTTCTCCCCGTCACGGAGGACGGTGAGCTCGGTGGTGGAGTCGATGGGGAGGGCGCGGACGACGCGCCCGAAGAGGCCGCCGTCCTCCTGGCCGCGCGGCTTGAGCTTCTCGCCGTTGACCGTCAGGATGAGGTCGCCGATCTTCAGGCCGGCCTCCTTGGCCTTGGTGCCGGAAAAGACGCGGGTGACGCGGTACCCGGGCTCGGTGGGAGGGCCGAGCTTGTCGACGAGTTTCTGCACGACCGGCTGCGTGTCGACGCCGATCCAGCTCTTGGGCACCTCGGGGGTCGGGTCGGGATCCTTTTCCTGCTTGGCCTTGACGAGGGTGAGGAAGTTCTTGCCGTGACGATCAAACTCGAGGAGCACCCATTTGGGAGGCGTCTCCATGGCGGAGATCTTCTCGTAGTAGGCAACGAGGTCGGGGAGCGCCTTGGTGGGCTGGCTGTCGATGGACTTGATGACGTCGCCACCGCCGAGGGCAGGCTCGGCGAGCTCGGCGGCCCCGCCGGCCCGGGTGCTGTCGACGAGCACGCCCTCGGTGCTGGTGAGACGGAGGGCCCGGGCGGTGCGGGCGGTGATGCGCTTGGCGGTGATGCCCCACCCGCGGAGCGCGGCTTCGTCGCCGCGGTCCTTCAGCAGCTTCTGCGTGACAATGGTGGCCTTCTCGGGCTTGCCGTCGCGGAGGTACGAAACCTCGACGCTGCCGCCGATGGGGAGATCGGCGATCTGCTTGAGCAGCGGCGGGATCTGCTCCGGGAAGCGGACCGTCGTCGGCTTGCCGCCGATGGCGAGGACCACGTCGCCGGGCTTGAGCCCCGCGGCGGCGGCGGGGCCGTCGGTATCGACGGAGTCGACCAGCACGCCCTGCTCGATGCCGGTGTCCTCGATGTGGCGGAAGCTGATGCCGACCCAGGAGCGGAGGACCTCGCCCTGCTTGATGATGGCGTCGGCGACGGTGCGGGCGAGGCTGCTGGGCGTGGCGAAGCCCATGGAGGCCCCGCCGCGGGTGTTCACGCCGATGACGTTGCCAGAGAGGTCGACGAGGGGCCCGCCGGAGTTGCCGGGGTTGATGAGCGCGTCGTGCTGGATCCAGTTGGTGAAGATGCCGGTGCGCTGCTCGCCGTCGAGGGTCATTTCATCGACCTCGCCCTCGCCGAGGCCCTGGGTGAAGACGCGCTCGTTGTTGGAGACGACGCCAAGGGTGACGGTGCGGGAAAGGGCGAACGGCGAGCCCATGGCCATGACGTAGTCGCCGACCTGGAGCCTGCTGGAATCGCCGAGCGAGGCGACGCGGATCGCGTCGCCGGCGCTGAACAGCTCCTTGGGATCGACCTTGAGGACGGCCAGATCGGTGAACGGGTCTTCGCCGATGAGCTTGGCGGTGAGGCGGCGCTTGTCGGCAAGGGTGGCCCAGTAGATGGTGCCCTTGTCGGTGACGTGGTTGTTGGTGAGGATGTACCCCTGGTCGGAGATGATCGTGCCGCTGCCCGTGGAGCGGTGCTTCACCTTCTTGCCACCCCAGTTCTCCGCGGAGACGACGTCGATGTGGACCAGGGCCGGGAAGACCTTGTCGCGCGCCTGGGCGATCATCGTGCGGATGTCCGACGACGTGCGCACGGTCTCGACGGGAGGGGCCCCGCCCCCCCCCGCGCCGGAGCCGCGGTTCCCATCGGCGGCGCAGCCGGTCAGCAGCGCGGCCAGGGAGGGCACGGCGCCCGCGAGCAGCGACGCCACCAGGCGGGGCGCGCGGGAGCGTCGTGGGCGGCGGGTCGTTGCAAGCGTGCGCATTCGTCAAGTCCTTTCGGGAAGAAGCAGGAGTGTAGGGATGGGATGCCGGATGTGGGACGTGGGATGTGGGATGGGGGATGGAGGATGGGGTGAGACGGGGAGAGCACGCGTCCGGCGGGAAGATGTCGAGGGCGCTTGCGTCGGCGGACGGTTTCTGCAAGATTGTCGCCGCTCACCCGGTGGGTGAGATCAGGAGTGGACAGATGAGCAGGCGAAACTCGACGGGGTCGGCGAAGGGGCGGCGGTTGATCGGCGCGGCTGTGGCGGCGTGCTTCGTGGTCTCGCCCGTGGCACGGGCTGATGAGCCGGCGGCGGCGCCGCCGACCCCAGCGTCTCCGAGCGCAGCGGCCCCCGCTGACATCGCGGCCGGCGCGGCGGTGACGATCCGTTTTCAGAACGGCGACGTTCTGAAGGGCACGTACGTCTGCCGGGAGGGGGACGCGTACATCATCACCCATGGCGTGCTCGGCCGGCTCGTTGTGCCCAGGAGCGAGGTCGTCGACCTGATCGTGCCGGCCCGCGACGAGAGGGTGGAGGACGTGGAGGCGTCCGCTGACGAGAATATCAAGGCGTTCACGAGGATCACGCTGGAGCAGCCGACCCCGGGGCAGCCCGCGGCGGGGGGGAAGCCGACGGAGCCGCAGCCCGGCCCGGCGGAGAAATCGTTCTTTGCGGGTTGGAAGGGGAGCGTCGAGCTGGGGCTGAACGGCTCGGAGGGGAACACCACGCGGCTGAACCTGCGGGCCGGCGTGCACATGGAGAGAAAGACCGAGAAGCTGGAGACCAAGCTGGGCCTGGTGTACTCGTACGGGAGGGACGAGTCGATGGTAACCGAGGACCGGGCGCGTTTCGACATTCGCAACGACTGGCTCACGGGTACGCGCTGGCGGTTCTTCGCGCAGGGAGCGGCCGAGTACGACGACTTCCAGGATTGGGACGTGCGGCTGTCGGCGTTCGTCGGCGTGGGGTACGAGTTCATCAAGGCCGAGAAGGACTTCCTGCTCGGGCGCGTCGGCATCGGCATCTCGCGGGAGATCGGCGGGAGCGACAACACCATCCGGCCCGAGGCCCTGATCGGCGCCGACTACGAGCACAAGTTCACGGATACGCAGAAGTTCACGTTCAGCATCGACGTCTACCCGGACCTGGCCGACATCGGCGGGTACCGGTTGACCGCCAAGGCCGCGTACGAGATCCTGATCGACCCGAAGTCGGCGATGACGCTCAAGCTGGGCGCCGTGGACAACTACGACAGCACGCCGAATGGGCGGAAGCGGAACGACCTGGATTACTTTGCGCTGTTGGTGTTTAACTTCTGAGGCGGGGGACGGGGGGCGGGACTGGGAGACTGGGAGACTGGGGGACTGGGAGACTGGGGGCGAGGAAAAGGGGACGAGGGTCGAGCTCCTCGCGGCCGGCTCGCGCTCCGTCCACGTCTCTTTGTCCTGCTGAGGCCGACGGGGGCGCGCTGGGCGAATACCATTCGCTCCCCATGCCCCTCATCGCTGTCTCCAATGTGTGTTTTTCCATCGGCCAGGCGGTGATCCTGGACGGGGCCACGCTGTCGATCGAGCCGGGGGAGCGGATCGGGCTGGTGGGTCGGAACGGCGCGGGGAAGTCGACGCTGATGCGGGTGATGACGGGGGAGCTGACGCCGGATTCGGGGAGCGTGATTCTGCAGCGGGGCAGCCGCGTGGGGTACCTGAAGCAGGACCCGGACCTGGACGCTGAGCTGACGCTGCGGGAAGAGGCGGGGAAGGCGTTCGTCGAGTTGTCGCGTCTGCACAAGGAGCTGGACGAGGTCTACCACGCGATGGAGCGGTTGCCGCCGGACGACGCGGAAGGGGGCGTGACGCTGGACCGGCTGATGAAGCGTCAGTCGGACATCCAGCACCGGATCGAGGACGCGGGCGGATACGCGGTGGACCACAAGATCGACGCGATCCTGCACGGGCTGGGGTTCGTGGATTCACAGTTCGGGATCAAGGTGTCGGGGCTGTCGGGGGGGCAGATGGGGCGGCTGGCGCTGGCGAAGCTTCTGCTGGAGTCGCCGGATCTTCTGCTGCTGGACGAGCCGACGAACCACCTGGATATCTCGGGGCGCGAGTGGCTGGAGGACTTCCTCAGCGGCGAGTTCCGCGGGGCGGTGCTGATGGTGAGCCACGACCGGTACATGCTGGATCGGGTGGTGACGCGGATCGAGGAGGTGGAGCAGGGGCGGTTGATTGACTACCCGGGGAACTACTCGGCGTTCTGCGAGATCCGGTACCACCGGCGGCTGACGCAGCACCGGGCGTACGCGAAGCAGCAGAACAAGTTCAAGAAGGAAGAGGAGTACATCCGCAAGTACAAGGCGGGGCAGCGCGCCAAGCAGGCGCAGGGGCGGCTGTCGAAGCTGGACCGGGAGAAGCGGGATTCGACGCTGGAGCGGCCGGTGGAGCTGGAGAGCTTCCGGATGGAGCTCCCCAAGGCGCCGCGCGCGGGGGACCTGGTGGCGGTGGTGCGCGGCGCGGGGAAGTGGTACGGGCCGGCCGACGGTGCCCAGGGAGCCGGCGGCGAGGAGGAGCCCGGGCAGCGCTCGAAGGGCGGGCGTGTGCTGTTCCGCGATCTGGACGTGACGATCTCGCGCGAGGAGCGGTGGGGGATCATCGGGCCCAACGGCGCGGGGAAGACGACGCTGGTGCGCGCGATGCTGGGGCAGATGCCGCTGAGCGCGGGCACGGCCAGGCTTGGGGCGAACGTGATCGTGGGGTACTACTCGCAGACGGGGGACGACGCCGACGAATCGCTGCCGGTGTACCAGTACTTGCAGCTGATCATCAGGCGGGAAAACCCGGGCGGCGTGGGGCTGAGCGAGCAGCAGGCGCGCGACCTGGCGGGGGCGTTTCTCTTCAGCGGGAAGGACCAGGAGAAGCGGATCGGCTCGCTCTCCGGGGGCGAGCGCAGCCGCGCGAGGCTGGCGGGGCTGCTGGCGAGCGCGAAGAACCTGCTGGTGCTGGACGAGCCGACGAACCACCTGGACATCCAGTCGGCGGAGCGGCTGGAGGATGCGCTGTGCGGGGTGGAGGGGGAGGATGGAGAGCGGGAGGGGGGGTTCGACGGGACGGCGCTCCTGATCAGCCACGATCGGGCGCTGATCGACGCGACGTGCGACCACCTGCTGGTGCTGGACGGGGCGGGCGGGGTCGAGGTTTTTCACGGGAACTACAGCGAGTGGCACGAGAAGCACCTGGCGAGGTTGAAGAGCGACAACGCCGCGGCGAATGACAAGCGCGAGGGCGAGAAGCGGGAGGCGGAGCGGCGGGAATCGGAGAAGCGGGAGGCGGAGCGTCGGGAGGCGCAGAAGCGCGAGGCGAAGCAGCGCGATGCCACGCAGCGGGCGGGGGCGGCGGTGAAGAAGGAGCGCGCGGTGGTGCGGGTGGCGGCATCGCCGGCGGATCGGGCGCGGGGGAGCGGAGGCGTGGCGAAGAGCGTGTTTTCGTGGATGTCGGAGGAGCGGCTGGAGAAGGAGATCGCGGTGGCGAGCGCGCGGGTGGTGGAGGTGGATGGGCTGCTGGGGGATGAGAAGGTGTATTCGGACGCGAAAAGGTGCCGGGATCTGCTGGGAGAGCGGGCGGAGGTGAAGGAGAAGCTGGACCGGATGGAGGAGGAGTGGCTGAGGCGGGCGGGGAAGTAGCGGGTATTTGAGGAAAATCAAGGGGTGGCCGGGTCCATCTTGCGCGCCAAATTGGGGTAATAGGGTGCGGAAACGACCCACCATCAGGGCACGTTCGGTGGACTAACTTCGGTTTTGCGCGATGTTCCTGCGCCGCGCGCGGGGAGTGGGCGGGGGCGGGTGACGACAGTATGTCAGTGGGCCTCGGAGATGGGGTGCCGGCCGTCGATGGCGAGACGGAAGCCCCAGCCGCCGCCGCCTTCGGTGGTCTTGACGAGGAGGGTGTTGTCGCCCTGGTCAAGCGTGACCGGGGCGCGGTCGGTGGGGGTCTCGGCGGCGGCGGACGAGTCGTTTGAGAAGACCTTGGCGCCGTTGAGCCAGACCTCGAGGCGGTCGCCGGACTCGAGGAGGAGGGCGGCGGGCTGGCGCTCGGGGGAGCGGAAGGTGGTGCGCGCGTAGGCGAGGCCTTCGCCGTTCTTGGAGCCGTAGGCGTGGCGGAAGTCGATGGGGAAGTGGTCGCCGGGAGGTGGCGATGGGGCGGGGCGCCAGGCGACGGAAGAGGGAGGCGAGGCGAGCTCGGGCGGGTGGTGCTGGTCGGCGAGGGGGCGGGTGGGGGTGAAGGGGAAGGGGCCGGCGATTTTCCAGCTGGTGAGAGGGGTGGAGGCGGTGGCGAGGATGGTCGCGAGAGACAGCGGTTTGCCACGGAACAAAAACTCGAGGGCGGCCTCGCGGCGTGCGACGAGTCCGGTGGGTGGCGTTCCGAGGTCATTCATCGGCGCCGGGGCAACTGAGGGGCGAGCGGGGTCGACTGTGAGTAAGTGCTGAACGAGAGTGGTCGCGGTCGGGCCGAGGCGGTCGGTGATGGTGAGCGAGATGCGGCCGTTGTCGGCAAAGCCGCCGCTGTTGTAGACGCGGTACTCGTGGTGGTCGGGATCGTGGCGGATGGCGAGGCCGGCGGCGGCCTGGAAGAAGGCCCGGTTGATCTCATCTACGGTGAGTGTCTCGTCGATCGTGTTGGCGGGTTGGTGCAGTCTGTGTTCCCGGTTGTTCCAATCGAAGTCGAGGGGCGTGAAGGCGGGGGAGACAGTGACCGGCTCGCGGACCGGATGGGCCGGGACTTGCATGCGCCAGATGCGAGAGGGCTGGATGGCCGCTGACGGGCTATCGGCGTTCTCCATCACGGTCGCCGCGCCGGCGAGCTCGACGGTGTACTCGCGCGAAGGAACTTGGCCGTCGAACTCGCCCGTGGTCGGGCCGATGGTGAGGACGAGCGTGTGCGGGCCGGTCTCGCCTCTGCGCGACCACTCGGCACGGAGCGGCGTGGTGGCGAAGCGGCCGGACTTGTAGTCGTCGGTGGCGCCGTCGTCCTCGTACAGTGTGCTCTCGAACGTGGTGCCCGGCTCGCCGGGGAAGAGTCGGATGATGACGTGGTCGAGGCGTGCGGTGGCCATGCGGAGGGTGGGAGGCTGGAGAGGGATCGGTACGCCGCCGGGGACGAAGAGGGGGATTTTGTCGATGTCCGCGCTAATGAGGTGCTCGGTGCCGGCGGCGAAGCGCTCGGCGGTGAACCAGTTGAACCAGTAGGGCGAGCTCACGCGGTGGCGCAGAGGCGCGGAGAGGAAAGATGGAGGGAACCAGACGGCTTGGGTGGCGACTTTTCGTTTGCCGAGGCCGGGGGAGGTGATAGGGGCGACGAGGAGGTGGTCGCCGAGCATGTACTGCTGGGGGCAGCGGTAGGCGGTCTCTTCTCGCGGGTGGGCGAGGTACATGGGGCGGAGGAGGGGGAGGGAATCGGCGTAGCACTGGCGGACAGCGGTGTAGATGTAGGGGAAGAGGCGGGCGCGGAGCTGGAAGGCCGAGGTCATCGCGGCTTCGTACTGCGGGGCGTAGGTCCACGGGCGGCGGTCGAGGGCGCCGGAGCGGGCCGAGTGAAGGCGCAGGGCGGCGGAGAGGGCGCCGAACTGGACCCAGCGGGTGGTGGCTTCCTCGATGCGGGGGCCGAAGTGGCCGCCGATGTCGTGGGACCAGAAGAAGCAGCCGACGTTTCCGGCGGTGGAGGTGAAGGGGACCTGGAAGGTCAGCGAGTCCCAGCCGGTGTGGGAATCGCCGGAGAAATGGACGGGGTGGCGGTGGTCGCCCCATCCGGCCCATCGGGAGAAGGAGGTGCCGCGGGTGTTGTGCTGGCTGGTGTGCCGGAAGTAGAGGTGGTTGAGCCAGGCGAGGTTGGAGAGATCGGGGATGGAGCGGGTGAAGGGGAACTGCTGCCAGTCGAGCCACCAGAAGTCGACGCCGCGGGGGCCGACGGTGCCTGCGCCGGGCTTGCCGGGGCGTGGCGCGCGGTCTTCGAGGGGTTCGTGGACGAACTTGAAGAGGGAGTGGGCGTAGTGCGGGTCGCCGGCGTCGAAGGGGAGCGTCTGACGCGAGGCGGGGTTGCGGCCGAGCGAGCGCATGAAGGCGGGGTAGGCGTCTTCGTGGGGAGCGACGCCGTCGGCGGGGTGGAGGTTGAGGGTGACGAAGAGGCCTTGCGAGTGGAGCCACTCGAGGAGCTCCTCGGCGTCGGGGAGGAGGTCGCGGTTCCAGGACCAGCCGGTCCATCCTGGCTTGTGCCAGTCCATGTCGAGGACGATGACGTCGAGCGGGAGGGCGCGGCGGTCGTATTCGTGGACGATCTGGCGGTACTGGGGGGAGGTGTAGGGCCAGTAGCGGGAGTACCACGAGCCGAGGGTGTAACGGCGGGGCATGGGGACGGGGCCGGCGACGGCGGCGAGGGCGCGGAGGGCGGCGGGGTAGTCGTCGCCGTAGCCGAGGAGGTACCAGTCGGTGTTCTCCGGGTGGGGGCGGGGCGCGGCCCAGTTGTCGATGAGGAGGTGGGTGCGGGAGTCGTCGAGGAGGAACCAGCCATCGCGGGAGAGGAGGCCGTCGGGGAGGGGGACGCGGGTGCGGACCTGGTCGAGGGTCTGGAGGGTGCCGCGGAGGTTGGAGGTTTGGCGGGAGGAGGGGGACCAGGTGAGTGGGTGAGAGGGTGAGTGGGTGAGAGGGGGTAACTGGGAGATTGGGGGACTGGGGGATGGGGGGACGGGGGGACGCGGGGACGCGGGGACGCGGGGATGGGGTGAAGCGGTAGAGATGAGCGCACGGAGGTTGGTGTCGTTGAAGGGGTTGGTGTCGGGGGTGTAGGTGAGGCGGATGGCGCTGGTGTCGATGGTGAGGGGTGGGTCGTTGGGGCGGACAGTGTGCGACGGGGCGTCGGCGGGGCGCGCGGCGGCGAAAAGGGAGGGGGCATCGACGAAGTGGCCGGAGGGGGAGAACTCGAGGCGGATGCAGTGGGGGGTGATGATGGTGAAGCGGGCGGCGGGGGGCATGGGGTGAGGA
>JBGPJM010000094.1:0-17116 GCA_041485385.1 Phycisphaerae bacterium
CCCCTCCCCTGCGCCCCCGGCCCACACCAACCGCCTCGCGCGCGAGGCCAGCCCCTACCTCCTCCAGCACGCCAACAACCCCGTCGATTGGTACCCCTGGGGCGACGAGGCGTTCGCCGCCGCGCGCACCCGCAATGTTCCCATCTTCCTCTCGGTCGGCTACTCCACGTGCTACTGGTGCCCCGTCATGGAGCGCGAGTCGTTCGAGAACGAAGCGACCGCGGCGATCATGAACGCGGGCTTCGTCTGCATCAAGGTGGACCGCGAGGAGCGTCCGGACGTGGACGACCTGTACATGGCCGCGACGCAGGCCATGACCGACTCAGGCGGCTGGCCCATGAACGTGTTCCTCGAGCCCTCTACGCTGAAGCCCTTCTGGTGCGGCACCTATTTCCCGCCCGACCCCGCCCACGGGCGACCGAGCTTCCAGCAGGTCCTCCAGGGGATCGCCGAGGCGTGGAAGACTCAGCGCGACGACGTGCTCAAGCAGGCCGAGGGTCTTGCCAAGGCCGTCGCCGATCGGCTCGCCGTGCAGCACGAGCCCAGGCCCGTCGGCCAGGAGCAGGTCGCCCAGGCCGTGGGCACGCTGTTGAAGATCCACGACCGCGTGTCGGGCGGGTTCGGCGATGCGCCGAAGTTCCCGCAGCCGGCGTACCTGGAGTTCCTCCTGAGGTTCCGCCCGCACGCCGGCGACGAGGACACGACCGCGGGCGTCGACGCCGCGATCCGGCTCACGCTCGACAAAATGGCCCTGGGGGGGATGAACGACCAGGTCGGCGGCGGATTCCACCGCTACAGCACCGACGCCCGCTGGCTGGTGCCGCACTTCGAGAAGATGCTCTACGACAACGCGCAGCTCGCCGAGGTCTACGCCCGGGCCGCGCGGACCTTCGACGACGATTTCTACCGGCGCACCGTCCGCCGGACGCTGGATTACGTGCTGCGCGAGATGGCCTCTCCGCAGGGCGTCTTCTTCAGCGCCCAGGACGCGGAGGTGAACCACCGCGAGGGGCAGAACTACCTGTGGACGTCCGAGCAGGCCAGGCTCGTACTCGCGTCCGACGATGCGGTCTTCGCCGCCGAGGTCTACGGCCTCAAGCAGGGCCCCAACTTCCGCGACCCGCACCACCCCGAGGAGCCGCCGTCCAGCGTGCTCTTCCTGGCCGACCGCCCCGAACGCCTCGCCCAGCAGCGGGGCGTCGCGCTGCCGGAGTTTCTCGCGCGGCTCGATCGCGTCAACGCCGCGCTCTACGCCGTCCGGCGCACGCGCGACCAGCCCGGCACCGACGACAAGGTCCTCACCGGCTGGAACGGTCTGATGATCGCCGGCTTGGCCGTCGGCGGGGCCGTCCTCGACGAGCCCCGGTACATCGCGGCCGCGTCCCGCGCTGCCGACTTCATCCTTCTGACTTGCCATCGGCCGGTCCCCGGCGCGACAGGCGGCGCGGGCGGAGCGGGAGGGGGCGGGGGAGGGGGGGTGCTGCTCCGCAGCTTCCGCGCCGCCGGCGATGATCCGGGCAAGGCGGCCCCGCACATCGCGGCATTCCTGGAGGACTACGCCTTCCTCATCCACGGCCTGCTCGAGCTGCACCGTGCCGCGCCCGATGCCGAAGGGAAGTACCTCGCCGCCGCGATTGGCTTGGCCGATGAGGCAGACGCCCGTTTCGGCGATCCGGAGAGCGGGGCGTATTTCGACACGCTCGCCGACCAGCACGACCTGTTCATCCGCGCCCGCTCGGAGTACGACGGCGCCCTCCCCTGCGGCGGGTCGGTCATGCTCAACAACCTTCTCGACCTGCACGACCTCACGGGCGACCGCCGGTTCCTCCAGCGGGGTGCGCACGCCCTGGCCTCGTTGAGCGCCTTTGTCGCCGCCTCGCCAGTGGGCGGTGTGAACTCGACGCGCGGCCTGCTGCGCCTGCTGTCCAAGGACCCGGCGCTTCTTCGGGAAGTGCTCCCCGGCAGCCCCGCCGCCGCCGCCCCCGCTCCCCGCGCCGAGGAAGACCCGGTCCAGGTCCTGGCCGCCACCGACAGGATCGTCGTGACCGAGGAACAACCCGCCGGCCTGGTCCTCCAGCTCGTCATCGCCGAGGGGCACCACGTGAACGCCGCCGATCCCGGTCCGGGCGGCAAGGATCTCCGCGGCCTGCGCATCCACATCGTCGGCGGCTCGGGCGTGGTCGTCTTCGCCGATTACCCCAAGGGCGAACCGTTCCGGCCCGGCTGGGGTGGTGGTAGTCGGGGTGGGGGGGCCGCGGGCGGTGCCGACGACCAGATCCTCGTCCACACCGGGACGGTCTCGATACCCGTCATCATCGAGCGTGAGGGGAAGTGGGCGGGTAGCCCGCTGCTGGCGGTCACCTACCAGGCCTGCACCGATGCGGCCTGCCTGGCGCCCAAGACCGTCGAGCTCGACGTCGCAATTGATCGAAAGTGATGCTGCCTCCGGGCAGGAACCCAGAAGCTGGCCTCGTGAACTTCATGAGGATCGGTGCGGCCAGCGTCGACGGCTTCCCATCGAGGGCGCGCGTCGGCGGTGGCGGCGGGGTGGGGCGGCTCAGGCCTTCTGCGGAGGCGTCGTTCCGTCACCCGCCGGTTTGGCCTCGACAGGCGCCGCGACGACGGGGACGCCCTTTGCCGGCACGCGGATCGTCCCGCCGCAGTTCCTGCAGCGGACGGTTTTCCCTCTGGATGAAACCGGCACCGCCAGGATCCGGCGGCAGGACAGGCTTGGACACATGATGCGGATGTTCTCTTCAGCCATCGTGGGGAGCTCTCCAGCACTGCTACATCGGACTGTCCCCGTCCCAGCTTGACACTCTCGGCCCCTCACCGGCTGATAACTTGTCGTGGCCCGCACCGGCAATCGCTGCGCCACCTACCGTTGCGGGAACCCCGCCCCCCCTCCCGCTCCCCCTCCCGCCCCCGCCTCCCGACCCCTCGCCGGTACGCTCTACGCTCCAGGCTTGCCGTCCGCCCCCAACTCACCCGATATGCCGCCGAACGCAACCAGCTCCGCCCCGCCCGCCGCCTGCACCGCCGTCGTCGGCCTTCAATGGGGCGACGAAGGTAAGGGGAAGGTCGTCGATCTCATCGCCCCCGGCTTTGACGCCGTGGTCCGTTTCAACGGCGGCGCCAACGCGGGCCACTCCGTCGTCGTCGCCGGCGAGCGGTACGCCCTCCACCTCATCCCCTCCGGCATTCTCTACCCGGGCAAGCTCGCCGTCATCGCCAACGGCGTCGTCGTGGACCCTGAGGCGCTGGCCAAGGAAACCGACGGCCTGATCTCCCGCGGCGTCGACGTCTCCGGCCTGGTGATCTCCGACCGCGCCCACGTCGTCATGCCCTACCACAAGGCCGAGGACGAGCTCCGCGAGCGGTTCATCGCCGAGCACATCGGCACCGGCGGCTCGCCGGGCGAATCCCTCGGCACCACGCGCCGCGGCATCGGCCCCTGCTACGCCGACAAGGCCCACCGCGCCACCGCCGTCCGCATGGCCGACCTGGTCCGGCCCGAGCTCCTGCGGCGCAAGCTCCAGATGATCTGCGCGATCAAGAAGGCCACGCTCGGCGCGGGCGTCCCCTCTTCGGCCATCGATGCCCCGGCGCTGGCGGAGTGGGGCGTCAAGCTGGGCGGGCGCTTCCGCCCGTCGATCAAGGACACGACCTACCTGCTGCACGACCTCCTGGCCTCGGGCAAGCGTTTGCTCTTCGAGGGGGCCAACGCCGCGCTGCTTGACGTGGACCACGGCACGCACCCGTTCGTGACATCCTCGTCCACCACCGCGCTGGGCATCCCCGCGGGCACGGGGATCCCCGGAACCCATCTGCAGCAGGTCATCGGCGTGGTGAAGGCGTACTCCTCGCGCGTAGGAAACGGCCCCATGCCCACCGAGCTCATCGACGACACCGGTCACCGCATCCGCGAGCGCGGGCGCGAGTACGGCACGACCACCGGGCGCCCGCGCCGCGTCGGCTGGCTCGATCTGGTCGCCGTGAAGTACTCCGCCATGCTCTCGGGCGCCACCGGCCTCGCCCTCACGCTGCTCGACGTGCTCTCGGGGCTCAACGAACTCCGGATCTGCACCGCCTACCGCCCGGTCGGCCAGCCCGGCGCCAAGCCGACGTCACGGTTCACGCCCGACGCCGAGTCCCTGCGCCAGGTTGAGCCCGTCTACCAGGTGCTCCCCGGGTTCCCCGAGGACATCTCCGCCATCCGCAAACGGGAGAAGCTGCCCGCCCGCGCCCGTGAGTACGTCGATTTCGTTGAGCAGTACGTGGGCGTGCCCATCTGCTTCATCGGTGTCGGCCCGGAACGGACCCAGACCATCGTCCACCCGGATTGACCCTCCGCTCCGGCCACCGGCCCGCCCCGCCTCCCTCGGCCGAAACCGCCCGGGCGCAAGGCCCAATCAATCCTTATCCGAACACCAGCCCTCCTCCAACGTACCACCCAAAGTTCGCCCACCGCCCGCCGCGTGCCGATGATGAGTACCCGCCGCCCCTCTCCTCACGGAGGGTTTACGCGGCCACGCCAGCACGGCCCGTGATCCAGATGTGATCCAGATGATCCAGCCACCGCTCGAGACCACATCGCCGCCCGAACTTCCCTCCAAGTGGGCCGCCGACCCGACGGCGCTGGAGGCGATCGAGGTAATGCGCCGGCGGTGCCCCAGGGCCGACCCCCTCTCCCGCCTCCCCGATGTTCACCCCTCCCGCATCCCGCGCCACATCGCCATCATCATGGACGGGAACGGGCGCTGGGCCGTCGAGCGGGGCTTCCCCAGGGCCTTCGGCCATCGCAACGGGGCCTCGGCGGTCCGCGAGGTGATCGAGGAGTGCCGGCTCCTGGGCGTCGAGGTGCTCACGCTCTACTCGTTCTCGCTGGAGAACTGGAAGCGCCCCAGCGACGAGATCCAGGCCCTCATGGAGCTGTACCTGACCTACCTCGAGGGAGAGGCCGAGCACCTCATCCGCGACAACACCCGGTTCGTGCAGATCGGCCAGCGCGAGGGCCTGCCGCCCGAGGTGCTCGCCGGCGTGGACAGGCTGGTCGACGCCACCCGGGCCAACACCGGGCCGACGCTCTGCCTGGCCGTGAACTACGGCTCGCGCGCCGAGATCGTCAGCGCCGTCCGCGAGATCGCCCGCAAGGTTCGCGAGGGCCGGGTCGACCCCGGAGAGATCACCGAGAAGACCATCACCGACCACCTCTACACCGCCGGCCTGCCCGACCCGGATCTTCTCATCCGCACCGCCGGCGAGATGCGCGTCAGCAACTACCTGCTCTGGCAGATCTCCTACGCCGAGCTGCACGTGACGAGCGTGTACTGGCCCGACTTCGGCACCAGCGACCTGCACAAGGCCATCCGCGACTACGCCGCGAGGCGAAGGCGGTTCGGCGGTCTCGACGACGGGCCCGCCTGAGCCGCGCGGGCCGCGCACCCTTCGGCTACAGTCTCCGCCGTGCTGCGGCAACGACTTACCTTCGGGCCGGTCATGATCCTCGCGTTGGTCGGGGTCTTCTGGCTCGACCAGTTCGTCTCGGAGCGACCCTCGTTCTTCGCCGGCGCCGGGGAGGGGGGGGCTGCCCGGAACATGCCGGCCGGCCTGGTGCTGCTGATCGCGGGCATAGCGCTCGCGCCGCTGGCGGCATGGGAGCTCAAGCAGCTCCTCCGGGCCGCCGGGATCATGGCCTCGCGCGGGATGATGACCGCCGCGGCGATCACCGGCCTGCTCGTCCCGGCGCTCATCTCCGACCGGACCAACGCGCTCACCGCCGTCGCGGCCACCGCCTCCGCCGCCACCGGCGTCTACGTCGCCGCGCTGGTCTGGCACACCCGCGCTAGGAGCATCCGGGGCGTCACCGCCGCCGCGGGGGCCGCGCTGCTCTCGTTTGTTTACCTCGGCCTGATGTCGGGCTTCATCCTGGCCATGCGCCGTGAGCACTCCGCCTGGATCGTGCTCGGCGTGCTGGTCGTCACCAAATCCTGCGATATCGGCGCCTTCGCGACGGGCAAGCTTATCGGTCGGCACAAGCTCATCCTCTGGCTCAGCCCGGGGAAGACCTGGGAGGGGCTCGTGGGCGGAGTCCTGGCCGCCGCGGCCTTCGGAACGCTGGGGGCGTGGCTCCTTTCCCTGACTCATTCCGACCAGGACCGACCGGGTATTGCGCTCTGGCTCGGCGGGCTCTACGGCGGGATCTTCGCCGTGACCGGCCAGGTGGGCGATCTCATGGCCAGCATGCTCAAGCGCGACGCCGGGCTGAAGGATTCCAGCTCGGTAGTGCCGGGATTCGGCGGAATGCTGGACGTAATCGATTCGGTCCTCCCGGTCGCGCCGGTGGCCTATTGGCTGCTCCACCGCGTGTAGACCGAAATCGCCGGTGGGCGTCGCCCCGGCCCGCGGCGCGGGTAGAATCCACCGCTGGTGAGGTGCTCGGCGAAGGGAGCGGAGGCATCGGAACGAAGACGCCGGGCTTGACATGTCGGAGCGGTGAATGAGCGTTACGACGGATCTGCTGAAGCTTTTCCAGGTGGACAAGCAACTCCGCGGTCTGCGGAGCAGGCTTGATGGGGCGGAACGGTTCCTTGAGCAGCAGAAGAGCTTGCTCAAAGAAATCGACGACAAGAAGAATGCTCTGGAAGCCCAGGTGCGCCAGTTCCGCGCCACGGGGTCCAACGACGAGGGCGAGGCGTCGCGCCTTGAAGCCAAGATCACTGCGCTGCGCGAGCAGCTCAACTCGGTGAAGACGGCCAAGGAGTACAACGCCGGCCTGACCGAGCTCAACAACTACAAGGAAGCCAAGGGCAAGCTCGAGACCACCGCGCTGGAGGCGATGGCCAAGGTCGAGCAGCTCGCCGCCCAGGTGACCGACCTCAAGACGCAGCGGGACGAGCGGGGCAAGATGGTCGCCGGCGCCGACGCCGATCGCAAGACCAAGGAAGCCGAGATCAAGGACCGCGTCCAGGAGCTCACCGCCCAGCGAGCCACGCTGGCCGCGGGCATCGCCCCCGAGTCCCTCAAGCTCTTCGAGCACCTGGTCAAGGTCCGCGGCGACGACGCCATGGCGCCGGTCGAGGTGCTCGATCGGCGCAACCACGAGTTCGCCTGCACCGGCTGCATGATGACCCTCCCGGTCGAGACCGTCAGCGCCATGCTCTCCGGAAGGCTCACGCGGTGCGTGAGCTGCAGCTGCATCATCTTCACCGAGGAAGAGCTGCTGGCCGTCAAGCCCCCCCCCAAGGCCCCCGGCAAGAGCAAGGGCAAGGGCAAGCAGGTCGCCAAGGCCTGACCGCGGCCCCGCTCGATCGATGCGATTCTCCTTCGCCAACCTCCGTCGCGTGACGCGGTGGAGGTTGTTTGTTCTGCCCGCCCTCGTCACCCTCGCGCTGGCCCTGCCGCACCTGGGGCAGGGCGAGTTCAACGTGGACACCGGGTGGTACTCCGCCGTCGCCCTCCAGGCCTGGCGCGACGCCGCGAGCGGCCACCCCGGCGCGCTCTGGACCCTGATGGGTGTGGGCGGCCTGGACAGCATCCCGTACTTCAACAAGCCGCCGCTGGCCTTCTGGATCCACGGCCTTGTCCTCTGGGCGCTCGGGCCGACGCTCGTCGCCGCTCGCCTCCCCAGCGTCCTCGCGGCCGCCCTCGCCGTCGTCACCTCGACCGCGATCGCCCGCCGCCTCGCCGGGCCGCGCGTCGCGCTGTGCGCCGGCCTTGTGCTCGCGACGACGCCCGAGTTCATCCGGCACGCCCGCGCCTTCTCCCTCGACAGCTGGCTCGCGCTCTTCATGCTCGTCGCGCTCTGGATGATCTTGCGCGGCACCCCGCGCGCCACCGGCAAGCCCGGCTTCCCAGCGCGGAAGCGCCCGATCTCGCCCTGGGCGTGGTATCCCGCGGCGGGCATCCCGCTGGGGATGGCCCTCATGACCAAGCCGCTCGTCGCGATCCTCATACTCCCCCTCGTCGCGGCGTGGCTCATCGTTTCGGCCCGCGCCCGCCTCCTCCCCGCGCTCCTGGCGACACTTGCCGTCGCCCTCGCCGTCGCGCTCCCCTGGCACCTCTCGATGGCCGCCCTCCACAACGGCGCGTTCACCCGCCAGTACGTCGGCCACCAGATCATCGACCGCGCCGCCGGGAACCTCGGCGACGCCAACATCGGCGCCACCTCGCCCGCCTACTACCTCATCCACCTCGCCAAGGCCGGCTGGCCATGGCTCATCACCGTCGCGCTCGCCTTCGTGGCCCTCGCCCGATCCCGGCGCCTCTCCCATCGCCCGGGCACCGCATCGCTCGCCCTCATCTGGGCCCTCGGCTGGCTCATCGCCCTCAGCCTCTTCGCCGACAAGCGCCCTCGCTACCTCCTCCCCATCTACCCCGCCTGGGCATGGCTCAGCGCCATGTGGTTCGTGAACATCGCCCCGCCGCGGCTTGCCCGATTCCGCCGAGCGGCCACCCGCTGGGCCGGCCCCGCCGCCGTCGCCGCGGGCATCGTCCTCGCCGCGCTCCCCATCCAACTCTCCAAGCCGCCCAACCCCCAGTGGGAGGCCCTCTTCGCCCACCTGCGCCAGAACCACATCACCGATGTCTGGCAGGGCGCCTTCAGCGGCGCCCGCGCGGCCCGCCTCTACCTCGAGTTCGGCCAGTGGCCCCATCCCACCCGCGACGACGCCGGCAACCTCCTCGCAACACCCCCGGTCGGCGCGGCCATCGTCTACCACGCGCGCGACGGCCTCCGCCCCGGCCCCAACGAGCGCACCCTCTTTGCCAGCGGCGACCTCACGCTCACCCGCCTCGAATCCGCGCCCTGGACTCCCGCCCCCGCACCCGACCCCGGCCACTGATCCCTCCCACATCCGCCATCCGCCATCGGGCACTCACTCGCCTTCGAACAATCCAGCCGTTCCCGCGCCGCCGGCCTTCCCCGGCATGCCGATGTGCTCCGCTCCCGCACGCGTCAGCGTCCGCCCGCGACGCGTCCGCGCCAGGAACCCCACCTGCAACAGGTACGGCTCCACCACGTCCTCCAGCGTCCCCGCATCCTCATTCATCGTCGCGGCCACCGCCTCCAGCCCCACCGGCCCGCCGTCGTAGGTCGCCGCGATCGTCCGCAGGTACGTGCGGTCCAGTTCATCCAGCCCCAGCGCATCCACCCCCTC
This sequence comes from Phycisphaerae bacterium, assembly GCA_041485385.1. Taxonomy (GTDB): domain Bacteria; phylum Planctomycetota; class Phycisphaerae; order Phycisphaerales; family UBA1924; genus JBGPJM01. The sequence continues at coordinate 9,159 of JBGPJM010000094.1, forward strand.
CAGCGCCAGGGCCTGCTCGACCATCTCGCGTGAGATTCGACCGTCCCCCTTCACCTGCGAGAAGTCGCGCACCCGGCGCAGCAGCCGGTTGGCGATCCGCGGCGTCCCCCGCGACCGCAGCGAGATCAGCGACAGCGCCCCGTCCCCATCCGCCGTGATCTCCAGCAGCCCGCAGCTGCGCTTCAGGATCGTCAAAAGCTCCGCCGCGTCGTAGAACCGCAGGTGGTGCGTGATGCCGAAGCGCGACCGCAGCGGCGCCGAGACCAGCCCCGCGCGCGTCGTCGCCCCGATCAGCGTGAACGGCTTGAGCCGGATCTGCACCGTCCGCGCGCTCAGCCCTGAATCCACCGGCACGTCGATCCGGAAGTCCTCCATCGCCGGGTAGATGAACTCCTCCACCGCCACCGGCAGCCGGTGGATCTCATCGATGAACAGCACGTCGTGCGCCTCGAGGCGCGTCAGCGCCGAGACCAGGTCGGTGCCGCGCGTCAGCGCCGGGCCGCTGGTGGTGTGCGCCCGCGTCCCCATCTCCTGCGCGATCACATACGCCAGCGTCGTCTTCCCCAGCCCGGGCGGGCCGTGCAGCAGCACGTGCTCCATCGGCTCCGAGCGCTCGCGCACGGCGCGGATGGTGATCGCCAGGCGCTGCACCAGGTCGCTCTGGCCGACGTACTCGGCCATGCACGTGGGGCGGAGGGACCAGTTGCGCTGGTCGGCCTCGGGGCTCTCGCGCGCGGAGACGAAGCGTTCGACGGCCATGGTCGGAGTGTAGCGGCACGAGCGCCCGCGGCGGGCCTTACGGGTTGATCTTCTCGGGCTTCTTCAGGTCCTCGGGCTTGACCTCGGCGGGCGAGGCGGGCTTGGTGTCGGGCGGCGGGGGGTCCGGCGGCAGCTGGCGGGGGAGCAGCTCATCCGCGCACGCCAGGTTGTACGCCGTGACGGCCGCGCACGTCGACGACTGCACCAGGTACTCCGGGATCGCCGCGTCGAAGAAGTCGTACTGCGTGTGGTGCGTGTGGTTGTAGTCGGCCCGCCCGCCCTCGTCCCAGAAGAACCCGGGGACGCCGACCTTGTTGAACGGGGCGTGGTCGCTGGCGCCGTGCGTCTGGATCCGCTTGCCCGTGTTGCGGATGTTCACGTTCAGGAACTTCTTATCGACCTCCGAATAGAACACGCCATTCACCGGCGCCGTCGCCGCGGCCAGCATCGGCACCATCGTCTCCGCCGCCGGCAGCCCGCTCTCGGAGTTGGTCCCGCCGTCGTCAACCAGCACGGCCGAGATCCGCGCCATCTCCTCTTCGTGCTGCGTCACGTACTCCTTCGATCCCAGCAGCCCCTGCTCCTCGCCGGTCCAGTCGATGAACCGGATCGTCCGCTTGGGCTTGGCCCCCGCGGCCATCAGAATCCTCGCCGCCTCCAGCGTCACGACCGTCCCGGTCCCGTTGTCGGTGCACCCCTCCGAGCCCGGCCCGTCCCATGAATCCAGGTGCCCCGAGACGATGACGACCTGGTCCGGCCACGTGCTGCCGGTGATCTCCGCGACGGTGTTGTACGTCGTGAACGGCCCCTTGGTGATCGTGCAGGCGCAGTTGAACTCCACCTCGATCGCGACCCCGTCGGCCAGGCGCGAGTTGATGTAGTCATAGTCGGAGCGCCGCACCCGCACGCCCACCTCCTTGGACATCGTTTCCGGGTCCAGCTCGCGCCAGCCGCGGGCGCCGCCGGTGATCACCAGCTCGTTGCGGGTGGGCGAGATGAACCCCGCCGCGCCGGCCTCGATCAGGCGCTTGTGGATCGAGGCCTTGAGGTCGTCGGACCCCTCGTCGCGCTGCTGGCGCTGGGCGTCGAGCGCCCCGCGCGGCGGCGGCGCCTTGGCGAGGATCCACGCGTCGGAGGCGTCGGTCAGCACGGCCTGGAGCTGGTCCTCGGTCTCGGGCTCCTTGATCACCTTGCCGCGCTTGGGCCCGTCGGTCCCGGCCGACCACGAGGGCCAGGTGAACTCCAGCACCCGCTCCTCGGGCGCGACGACCTTGCCCGAGCTGGGCTGGCGATCGAAGCGAGTGGCGACCTCGCCCCATTTCTCCAGGTGCGGATTGGAGAGGCCCCACGCGGCGTACTGGTCCTTGCACCAGTTGTTGGCCTTCTCGACATTGGAGGACCCGGTGAGCCGCGCCCCGATCTGCTTGGTCAGGTACTCCATGTGCTTCATGACCTGGTTGCGGTTCTTGCCCTCATCGATGATGCGGGCGATGGTGGCCGCGTCGCCCATCTTGATGTCGGGCGCGGGGACCTCCTTGCCATCAATGATCGCCGAGGGACCGCCGCCCCCCTTGGCATCAGGCGGCAGGTGGGCCGCGCCGTCATGGATTGCCGCGAGGTTGTCAGCTGGCGGCTGCTGGGCAAGGGCCGCGCTGGCCGCGCCGACGAGAAGACCGGCGGCGACGAGGAGGGCGAGTGGGGTACGGATGGTCATGGGGCGACTCCGGGCGGGAGGCGGACTGGGACTGGGAGACTGGGAGAGGATACCGGCGAGCGGCGCGGGCGTTCGTCGCGTCCTCCCCGCCCGGGTTGCGTCGAGTTGGACCCGAGTTGTCGCGAGTTCTGTCGAGTTTGGTATGAGTTTTTGCGAGTTTCGTTGAGTTCCGTCGACTTTTTGCGACTTTTTGCGACTTTTTTTCGGGCCGTTTTTTGCTGTAAGTGCTTGTGGGATATGGACTTGAACTCGGTTAGTGCCGGCCAAGATGCGCGCACACTCGAGAACGCTCCCTGCGATGTCTCGCGGTGGCGCTGAGATGAAAAGAGAAGTCGAGAGATTTCGAGAAAACACCGGGAGAATTCGAGAGTTTTGGAGAGATTTCGAGAGATTTCGAGAGTTTTTGAGAGTTTTGGACCAGTTTTTGAGGGTGAATCTGCTGTAAGTGCTTGTGGCGACGTGAGTTGAGTGTGGTTAGTAACCGCCAAGATGGGCGCAAACCCTAAAACGTAGGGAATCGGGAATGGGCAATGGGCAATGGGTACGGAGCGGCAGGGGCGCAGCGAACGCGGAGACGGCGAGGAAACGCCGCCCCGTTCACGTCGTCGTTCTATGTCCCGTGTCCCCATCCCTCCCCTCCCCCTCCGTCCCATTGCCCATTGCCGATTCCCCATTGCCTACCCCGGCACTGTACGTGCCGGCCGCGCACTCGCAAGAGAATCTGCACCTATTCCCCCGTTTTGGCGCGCAAACGGGACCTACCCCGTCTCGGGGACCTCCTTGCCGCGGCCGCCGCGGGGCGTGGTATGAGCCCCAGCCCTAGTACTGGAAGTTCGCCCACGGGTGGTTGGCTTTGGGCGTGCCGGAGATATCGCCCACGCCGGTGACGTTGACGATGGGGCCGAAGCTGTTGCCGGCGGCGATGGAGTACTGGGTGCCGCCGGTGACGGTGTTGCGGAGGATGATGTTGCCCGTGCCGACGATGAGGATCCCCGTGACGGCGCCGGAGACGGTGTTGCCCTCGACGCGGCAGCCGGTGCCGGAGATCACGATGCCGTACCCGCCGCTGCCGCCGACGTTGATGGTGTTGCCCTCGACGCGGCACCCGTTCGAAGCGTCCACGCCGTCGTTGTCGCCGACCTGGGTGATCGTGCAGCCGGAGACGGTCGAGCTGTCGCCGACGTGCACGGCCTCGTTGTGCACGTCGCCGGTGGCGGTGCACCCGGTGACGGTGCAGCCGGCGCCGGTGCGGATGCCCGGTCCCATGTTGTCCGCGGCCGTGCACCTGGCGATCGTGCACCGGTTGCCGGCCCGGATGCCGGTCGGAATGCCCGTCCCGGCGTGGTTGTTGCTGGCAGCACAATCCAGCACGCTGGAGCGATCGCCGACCGAGATGCCGAAACTGGGACCGTACGAAGATCCGCCGCTGGCGGTGCAGTGGCGGACGATTGAGTCGGTATCCGTGTCGATGCCCAGCCCGCTCGAGGTGTTCGCGACGGTGCACCCCTCAACGAGCCCGGCGACGCCGGTGCTGATCCCGGCCTCGCAGTTGGAGATGGCGCAGTCGGCGACGATGCAACTCGAGCCGAGGTCCACGGCCCGCGGCCGGGGGAAGGCCGATCCGGTCGGGTCGTGGAGGTTCGAGATGGTCAGGTGCTCCACGCGGCTCTGGGAGGCGCCCGCGCCCAGCACTCCGCCGCCGTCGAAGTCGCTGATGGAGCCGTTCATGACCACGATGTGGTGCTGGGTCCCGGTGACGACGATCGCGTCGGACCCCGGAGGGCCCACATGGTTGCCGTTGCGCAGGGAGAACCCGCCGAGGTCGAGGGTCACGTTGCTCGCGGCGATGGTGATCCCCCTGGTGTTGGCCGGCGCCGTGAGGTTGCGGACGACGATGTACGAGCCCGGCGCGGAGATGGTGTAGGGGACATCGAAGATCATGGTGCGACCGGTCTCGGCGACGGGCCCGGTGGGGGGGTTGAGCGGCCCCAGGGCGCTGACGGCCGCGCCGGCGGCGATGACGGCCGCGGCGACGATGAGCAGGCGGGCGCGTGGACGAGCGATGCGTGCGGCGCGTGCGAGCATGATCTGAGTTCCTTGGGTGAGATTGGTGAGGAGGCCCCGCGCGCCGGCACGAATCCGCACGGTGCGGATCCGGCGCCGCCGAGACGAGGGCGAAAGCCGGTCCGCAGAGCGCCAGCGTACATCGTGCGGCGCGGTTCCTGAAGGGAAATCTTCTGCCGACTCCCCCCTGGCGGGAAAAGGCGAGAGTGGAGAATGGAAAGTGGAAATGAGATCCATCGGGACCCGCGCGCGGTCGGGGAGGGCGGCGAACGCGGGCGCAGAGAGGGCTCGCCGCCCTCTCCGCACCTCTCCTGCCGGAAGGGGTCGCCGAATGGGCACGGGCAGGTCGCGACGAGGTTCACCCGCACCCGCGCCGTAGACTGCGCCGACCGTGACCGCCCCACCGACAACCCCGTCGCGCCCTTGGCGCCAGCTCCGGCGTGCCGTCGTGGCCATCATCCTGGGCACGTTCACCTCGGTCGCTGTTGCCTGGATCTTGGTCGCGCTGCCCAGACCGGTGCCCGACGGCGGTGGCCCTCTGACTCACGGCTTCCGTCCGATGACCAGCTCCGAGGGTCGCGGCACGGTTTCTTGCATCGAGGTGCCCTGGCGTGGGTGTACGTCGTATCGCGCCTCGGCCCTCGGCCTCGACAAGGCGAGTACGGCGCGAGCTTTCGGCCCGGCACCCGAGGTCGTCCCCCCGATTCCGCTCCGGCGCACTCTGCTCCCGTGGTGCGACGGGAGCGCGCCGTGGCCCGTCGGGACCTCGAGAGAGACCCGTTACGTGGTCTCCTGCGGTTGGCCGCTACGGGCGATTGCGTGCGCCGTCGCGAGCACGGCCCCCGGAACGCCAGCGACCCGCCCTATCTACGTCGTGATCTACGGCTGGCCCCTCCCAGGAGCACTCGCACGTTACTTCCCCAACTCCACTGTCGACAACGCCATCACCCTCCTCCCCACCCACCCCCTCTACCGCGGGCTCATCCTCGACACCCTCCTCTTCGGCGCCGCGTGGTTCCCGCTCCTGGCCGCGCCGGGGGCCCTCCGGCGCACCCTCCGCCGCCGCCGCGGCCACTGCCCCGCCTGCGGGTACGACCGGCTCGGCGAGTTCGCGACGCCGTGCCCGGAGTGCGGGTGCCGGCCGCGCGTGGCACGGGTTTCCCGCCCGTGAGTGCCCGCGGGCGTCCGCCGCGCCGGTCATCCGTCGCTACGAGCATTTCATCTCGCGGGCAGCTTCAAATACGAGCCCCGAACGCAGTGAGCGGGCCGCGGGGGCCGAGCGAGAACAGCCCCGTGACACTCGTCCGCGAGCGCCGAATCACGCCCGCGGCGGGTCCGCGCTCTTCTCGCGTACCGGGTTGCGAGAGAGGAGCGGCTGCATTGTGCCGGTCGTCAACGGGGCCGCGCTGATCGCCGGGCGGCGGTCCGGACCGGGACAGATGTCGCTGGGTCCCCGCGGCCCACTCACTGCGTTCGGGGCTCGTATCGAAAATCGCCGAGGAATCGGGCGAAGGGCTTCCAGGACGCAGGGCGGGGCTCACCCGACCCGCGCCGTAGACTCACTCGACCGTGACCGCCCCACCGACAACCCCGTCGCGCCTCCGGCGCCGGCTCCGGCGCGGTGTGGTGGCGCTCGCCCTGGGCGTGGTCACCACCGTTGGCGTGGCGTGGGTCTTTGCCGCGCTCCCGATGCGATACGGCTCACCCGGAATGCACAGCCAACTAAGCATGCGCACGCTGACACCGGGCCAGGGAGGCGGCGGCCTCCTTTTCGCCATCCGCATGTCCTGGCGCGGCGCGTGGACGAGGTACGAGGCGTATGCCCTCATGTACCCGCAGCTCGCGGGCGATCCGCCCAAGGGCCCGGAGCCCGAGACCGTGCTGGCCACCCCGATGCGAGCCATGTTGCTGCCGTGGCGCGACGGGCAGGCCGCTTGGCCCCCCTCCGGTCAGGGAGAGTGTCGCAGCCTGATCAGGTGCGGCTGGCCGTTCCCGTCGCTCTCGTGCGCCGCTGTGTACGCCCCGGCGAACCCGCCCTTGCCAACGATCATTCGGGGCTGGCCGCTCCCTGAAGGGCTTGCGTCGTACTTCCCCGGCTCGAGATTGCCAGGGCTCGGGCGGAACTTCCCCGGGGAATTCGATGAAACCACGATCCTCCCCACCCACCCTCTCTACCGCGGGCTCATCCTCGACACGCTGCTCTTCGGTGCCGCGTGGTTCCCCCTCCTGGCCGCGCCGGCAGCCCTCCAGCGCACCCTCCGCCGCCGGCGCGCCACTGCCCCGCCTGCGAGGGCCGCTGCGGCGCGGTGCAGATCATCTCTTTCGACGAACTCGGCCGGCCCAGCGGCGAGGCCGAGGTCTGCGCGGTGTGCGGGCGCGCCCTCGGCGCGGTTGTCCACATCCACGTCGTTACGCCCGGCGCCCCGCCCGTCGGCCCACGTTGCCCCGTGGGCGGGCCGGCTGGCGCGGGGTTAGCGGTGGGCGGGGAACCGCCCGCACCGCCCGACCGCCCGCTGGGGGCGCCCCGTGGCGAGTAGCGCCCTGCGGTGGACACCGAGGGAGCGCGACATGGCGACGCGGGCGGCAGGGATTTCTGCGGTGGCACGATGCCGCCGGCCTAGCGTTACGCGGCGATTGCGCCGGAGAGTTCGGATGACTCCGAAGCGGGCCATTTCATTTGTGAAGACTAACGCCGTCCGCGAGTACCTGACCTCGCGCTTCGGCGCGTGGTTCACCGTCACACACCGTCGCGACGCCTGCCGTGTGTCCTGGGATATCACCCCGGAGGCGGCGCCGACGCTCGGGGCGGTCTGGGCGGCGCTCCAGGCATGGGACAGCGGCACGCGGCGGATCCCGTGCATCCTCAGCCCGGCCGGCGTCTCGACGACCAAGCACAGAGGGGGACATTCGGTGGGCGCGGGCGCTGGGGTCAACCCGCGCAGGCTCGGCGTGATCATCATCCGCCCCGTCAAGCCCAAGCCCCCGCCGGAAGGAAGGCGCCCGTGCCGAGCGCCCTGAGCCGACGCCTTGCCCGGCTTGAGGGCGTGCGCCGCGAGCGGAAGGGGCCGTGCCCCGAGTGCGGGTACGAGCCCGGCGCGCGGGTCGTCTGGAACATCCCACCGCCGAGGATCTTCGGCGAGCCGCCCGACCCCAACGACGACCCTTCGAAGGACATCTGCTCGACGTGCGGGTGGAAGCGCGTGTGGCGCATCCCGTCCCCGAAGCTCATGGGGCGCGAGGAGGACCCGGCTGCGGCGGCCCGGCGCTGACAGTGCCGCTTTCAGAGCGGAAGGCAACTCTCAGCAGAAGAACGCGGTCCGTCGTGTAAGAAGGAGCAGCGCTACGACGAGTACCTCCCGAGAAGCGACCCTGCGCCGGTTCCTGCCGGCAGGACTGATTTGGAAAGGAGCCTTCCATGAGA
>JBGPJM010000095.1:0-16991 GCA_041485385.1 Phycisphaerae bacterium
AGGGGCGCTTGATGGCCGCGAGGATGCCGGGGATGGTCTGGCCGGGAGATGGGAGCAGGAGGATGTGGAAGTGTTCGGGCATGAGGACCCAGGCGATGACGATGAAGCCCAGGCGCTGCTGAGCGATGACGATCTGCGCGACGAAGGCGTCCTTGATCGCGTCGGTCTTGAAGAGCGGCAGGCGATGGATGCACGAGCATGTCAGGAAGCGGGCGTGGGTCGGGACCTCGCGCCGGCGGAGTTTCTTCCGGACTTGCGGCATGAGGGCATTGTCGGGTTTGGGAGGTCGTTGTTCAACCTGAGGGAGTGGGTTTGTCGTCGGTCTGAGGACGCGTGATGGGTGATGGGCGCGTATCCCCACGGCTTGCCGGCCTTGGACGATTGGTATGTGCCGCACGTTTTTGGGGCCGGTCAAGCCGTGGCACCCCCCCGGTTTTCACTTTTTTCCGGGTCGCTGCTGGGAAGGGGGGTAGGCTGCGTACAGGGGGAGGGCCGGGGGTCACCCGGGGGCTGCGATCGGTGGGGGACCAGGAGGTACACCATGAACCGACTTGTCGGACTTGGCTCGCGGCGGATGCTGGCGGTGGTCGCGGCGGGGTGGGTCGGTGTCGTGGGACCTGGGTTCCTGGGTGGCGCGGCGGTGGGGGGGCAGGCGCCTGGGGAGGAGAGGCCGGCCGCGGAGAGGGCGCCGGGTGCGGCTGGCCAGCCGGGGAAGGTTGATGAGAAGACCTCCGCCGAGGCTCGGCGCGTGCTCGACCGCGTCAGGGCGCACTACGCGGGGCTGAAGGGCGCCGGTGTGACGGCGAAGATGACCACGACGATGAAGATGGAGGGGGTGGAGCAGGCGAACGCCGAATCGCTCACCATCCTGGTTGCACGCCCGAACCGGGTGTCGATCCATGAAGTCGAGGAGGGGGGCGCGGAAGGGGGGCTCGGCCGGTACGCGATCGTGAGCGACGGGAAGACATTCTGGCAGTACATGGGGACGCCGCTGCACAAGTATTCGGAGGCCGCGGCTCCCGCGACGCTGACGGCGATCGTGGAAGCCTCGTCACTGGACCAAGCGGAGAGGCCCGAGGCGATGCTTATGAGCCCGCACGTGCTAGCGCTGGCGCTCATGGACGGCCGGCGGTTCGACGACTTCTGCAAGGGCGCGAAGATCCAGTACATCGGGCGCGAGGAGCTTGACGGGCACGCGAGCGACCATCTCCGCTTCACGATGGAACGGTTCGACGCCGACATGTGGGTGCGGGCCGCGGGGGAAGACGGGAAGGGGGATGCGTGGGTGGAGAAGGTCGTCCCGGACAGGACGAGGATGCTCGCCGAACTCGGGGCGATGGCCGAGCAGTTCCGCGACCAGATGCCCAAGGAAGAGATCACGCTGAGCGACTGGACGCGGCGCGACGACCCGGGTCCCGAAGCGTTCACGTTCAAGGCGCCGGAGGGGGCGGAGAAGGTCGCCTCGCTGGAAGAGGCGATGAGGCAGCTCGGGGAGAACCAGGAGGGGCCGGGGGAGGATCCGCAGGAGAAGCTCGTCGGCAAGCCGGCACCGGAGCTGGCGCTGGACCTGTTGGACGGCGGGAAGGTGTCGCTGGGGCCGCACAAGGGCAAGGACGTGGTGATCCTGGATTTCTGGGCGACGTGGTGCCCGCCGTGCGTGCAGGGGCTGCCGATCGTGTCGAAGGCGGCCGCGGCGTTCAAGGACAAGGGCGTGGTGTTCTACGCGGTGAACCAGCAGGAGCCGGCGGAGAAGGTGAGGGCGTTCCTGAAGAAGAAGGAGCTGGCGATCACGGTGGCGATGGACACCGAAGGGAAGGCGGCGAGCGCCTACGCGGTGGGCGGGATCCCGCAGACGGTGCTGATCGGGCGCGACGGGACGGTGCAGGCGGTGCACGTGGGGTTTGCGCCGGGGATGGAGGGGGAGCTGACCAGGCAGATCCAGATGCTGGTGGACGGCAAGGCGCTGGTAAAGCCGGGCGAGCACCCCGGGCTGGAGAAGCCGCTGGCCGAGCCGGGGAAGGCGCAGGGCGCGCCGGAGAAAGGGGACAGGATGGCGCTGGATGAGGCGTGGTCGATCCGCGGATCGTGGAACGCCGTCGCGGCCGACCCGGCGAGCGGGGAGATCTACGCGGTGAAGTACGGCGGGCGCGTGCAGCGGCTGGACCGGGAGGGGCAGGAGCTGGGGAGCTTCAAGATCAAGGTGCCGCGGGACGACGAGCCCGGCGCGCTGCGGCTGGCGAACCTGGCGGGGGATGCCAAGCCGGAACTGGTGTTGTTCCGCGTCTGGGGGAAGGGCGTGCGGGCGTTCGACACGGACGGCAACACGCTGTGGGAGCATGTCGAGGGTGATGGCGTGGACGATGTCTGGGTGGCCAACCTGGACGGCAAGGACGGCGACGGACGGGACGAGGTGATCGTCGGGTACAACGGCGGTACGGGCGTGCACGTGCTGGGGCCGGACGGGAAGCTGCGCTGGAAGAACGAGCAGATCGGGAACGTGTGGCACGTGTGCGCGGGGGTAACGCGCGCGGACGGGCCGGTGGAGGTGGTGACGACTTCGGCCGCGGGGCAGGTGCACATCTTCGACCGCGAAGGCAAGAAGGTGGCGGACATGCAGACGGGGGGGTACGCGAGCCTCGTCCGCCTGGTACAGCCGCCCGCTGCCCCCCCTCCCCGCGGCGAGCCGCCGGCGGCGCCGCTGATCGTGTCCGACGCGAGTGACCTCGGGGGTCTTTCGGCAGTGGACCGATCGGGCCGGCGGGTCTGGCGGGCGGACCTGGGCGGCGAAGGGGTGAAGGCGTTCGTTGTGGATGCCGTGTGCGCGCCGGATCGGCCGTGGCTGGCGCTGGCGATGCGCGATGGACATGTGCTGGTCTTCGACGCTGCCACGGGGGACCGGCTGGCCACAGCGACCGGGAGCATGGGGTCGCTCTCGGTCGCGTGGGCGCCGGGGAAGGACGGGAAGCCGCCGGAGCTGGTGATCGCGACGAGCGACCGGCTGACGGCGTGGGTGCTGCGGGAGGTGGGGAGTGAGGACGTGAAGAAGCCGTGAACATTCCGATGCCGTACCACCGACGGATCCTGGCCGAAGGAATGGTGGTGGCCGCGATGGCGCCCGGCCTGGCCGGGTGCATGACGGCGATGGCCGTCGCCACCCTACCCGAGCGCGTCTGGCACGTGCGAGAGAACACCTGGTTATTCACCTCTCCGGAGACGCCCGAGAGTCATCTGGCGCGTTGCCCGCACGTCGCACGCGTGCGGAGCGAGATGGTGCTGCGCGAACCGCGCCTCGACAGCATTGAGCGCATCAAGGTTGTCACCGATGCCGACGGCTTTGCTTCCAGCATCATCGTCGCGGGGAAGAAGGGCGCGCTCACGCTGGGGCCGGAGCTCCAGGGGCGCGGCTTCGTCGAGCTCCGAGGGCCGGGAACCGAGGACGACCCGCGGGCGACAATGATCGGCGTCGATGACACCGGTCACTACGAGGTCATCGACCTGGACGGCGATGGCGCCTGTGAGTTTGTCGAGCGGGACGGTTCGCTCTTCCGGAACTCGGTCGCCGTGTTCGAGAGCACCGGGGCGCTCCGCTTCCGCGCCAAGTTGCCGTTCAACCCACGTGGCTTTGGCGGCGTGAAGTGGGTGGCCGCGGCGGACCGTTCCGGGACGGGTCGGAAGGAGATCCTGGTCGGCGGGGTGAACGAGGACTACGTCGTTGTTCTGGATAATCGCGGCGTAGAGGTTGAACGGATGCACTGGGGGCGTGTGCTCAACGACGTCAACCTGGTGGACCTGGACGGCGAAGGAACCAGGGCGGCCGTGTACGCCTCTGACGGAGCGCTGGTGGTCCGCTCCCTGCGCGGCGATGAGCTGCTGAGCTACCGGATGTCGAGGAGCATCACCTCTGTATCGAGCGTGCGGCTCGATCCGCAGGCGGGGGCGGGCACGGTCGCGCAGTTCCTTGTCCACAGCATTGGCTGGTTCGACAGCGCTTCCTCAACGCAGATGGCGAACCTGTCGTGCCCCAGGGGCGTCTGGCGGGTCGAGCTGGGATCCTGCTTCGATGGGCCCACGCTGATTCGGCGGGGTGGCAGCGCCGTGAGACTCTGGCCTGATCGCGCGGTCACATATCTGGGCTTCGCCGGCAGCGGGCACGTTGTGCTCTACAGCGAGGGCGGCCAGGAGCTTGTCATCGGGCCGCTCGCTTGGCCGCCGGAGAGCGGGATCGCCGGGCCCATCATCTTCGGGGGGCCTTTGGCGGTGTGCCGCGTGAGAGGCTGCCCGGGGGAGGTCGTGATCGCGGGGATGGGGGACAGCGTGTGGGTGCTGGCGGATGAGCGAGGGGCGAGCCCGTTGGGGAAGCGGTGAGTGGGGGGGGCGGCTCCGTCGTTGCTGTCAATCCGACGACCCGCCGCTCCGTGTCGGCTGCTTGGCGAGGATCCTCGCGATGCGCTTGAGCAGGCGGAGGCTGATGGCGTCGGGGTTGTTCTCGATCCGTGAGACGCGCGGCTGGGGCAGGCGGAGGAGCTTGCCGAGCTCGGCCTGGGTCAGGCCCAGCTCGCGGCGCACCTGCTTGAGGCCGCGGCGGACGATGTCGAAGACGACGTCGTTGGCATCGTGCCACGTGGTGGCGGGGTCGGCCAGGATGCTGAGGGCATCGGCGACGGCTGCGTCGCTGGGGCCGGCGCGGGCCCTGGAGCGGGGGCGCGCGGCACGGGTCAGGCGCGCGTACTCATCGGCGGGGACAAGCCGGTAGGCGGTCTTGCCGTCGGGACCGAGGACGGGGGCGTGGTTGAGGTCGGGGGAGGTGGTCATGGTCGGGTGCTCCTGCGAGGACATGGGTCATTCGCAGTTGATGATCGAGATTCGATTTCGAGAGAGATCCCACAGAAGGATCGCGTTGTAGTTCCCGAATCGGGCCCAGCGCAGGCCCGGCGGCAGCGACGGATTGGCGGGGTCGCGCGGCAGGATGGGCTGCGAGTACCGGGTCGGATCGCTGTCGAGCTTCAGGAGCAACTCCGCGAATGCCTGCTGCTCGGCGGTCGTGCGCCCGGCGCCGAAGACGAACGAGCGGGCCTGCTCCGAGACGCGGACATCGCGGGTGAAGATGGCGCGGCGCTTCTGCGTCCGCGGTCGGGTCAACCACTCGAAGAGCGATTCCACCTGCTGAAGAAGCTTCCGATCCGGCCGTGGCAAGCGCTCGCCTCCGAAGATCCGCGTTTACGAGGGGGAAGGCCGCCGGTGCCAGCGCCCCGGCTTCCGCCTTTGATTCGGGCCGGAGAATACCCGAGGCAGCGCTGGCGAGCGTGGGGCGAAGTGGGGGGGATGGCCGAGATTGAAATGGAGTGCCGTGCATCGCTTTGTCCTATTGAATATATCGTATACAGCATGAATAGGGCTAGCAGAAATATCAAAAAAGCCATGCGTTGTCCGGCTTGACATAATCCGAACGACATGAATGTGGGAAGCTGGGACAGAAGCGACTCTCCATGCTGGCGGGGTCGACAGACTGCGTAAGAGGCAGGGAAGGGGAATGCCAGGGCACCGGAGCCTGTAATGCGGTGGAGTCTGCGGATCTTCGTGCGGCCGCTGGCGCTCGTCGGGCTCGGTGTGGCCACATCGGTGCTGGTCGCGTGGGCGGCCGCGTGGACAAGCGATTGGAAGCCATTGCCGCGTGGGAGGTTTGACGCTCAAACCGCGGGCAACGGCACAGAGGAGCTCTTCGTTTCGTGGGACCACCGCGGCTGGGGCACGGCGAAGTACTGCGTCACGCCGCCATTGCGTGAGGGCGAGACCGTTACGGAGTATTTCTCCGGTTTTCCGGGCATCTCGCTTGGTCCCACGGAGCGGTGGAGCATCCCGAGTTGGGTTCGGCTGGATGTTTCCGACCGGTTGACATCCATGTTCTCGCTGCTGTGGCAGGCGGGCTGCGGGTGGCCGCGGCTTTGCCTTGGGATGCGCTGCGGCAACCTCCCGGACAGTTCGAGGCTGGTCAACATCGAGTATGCCGGGGCGCTGGGTATCAACCCGCAGGTGTTCGATCTCAACAAGCCATTTCGCTCCAAGCTTCCGCTGCTGCCTTTGTGGAGCGGCTTGGCGGTGGACACCGCGGTGTTTTCTTCGGCGTGGTGGGTGCTGACGACGGGGCCGCGGGTTGGGCGGCGATGGCGTCGTCGCCGCGGCGAACGGTGCGGGGAGTGCGGGTATCCGGTGGCGGGTCTGGAGAAGTGCCCCGAGTGCGGGAGGGTGTGCGCAGGTGGGGGTCCCCTGCCTGGAGGGCCTGATGTGCGCAGGGTTCTGAGAATCTTGCGGTGCGCTGCGGTGTTCGTGCTGGTCGGCGCGGTGATCAATGTTGGCGTGGCTGTGGTGTGCGCGGTGTGGTCGCCGCTGATGGCGGTGGACCAACGCGCTGAGTTCCGCGCATCGCCGGAGAACGCCAGGCTCATCCCCGATGGCTGGTTGGTGCCGGCGCGTTGGCCCTCCATGTATGCCCTCCATGAATGCCTTGAACGCGGGTTGGGCGTGGAAGAGCAGGATTTCGGGACGCAGGTGACGATCCCCGGCAGCGACACGAGCGGCCCGGATCGCGTCCTGCACGTGCAGCGGGCCGGGTGGCCTGTGCTGGCGCTGGAATGCGACGGGGTCTCCCTGCCTTGCGGTCCGGGCACTCACACGCAAACACCGACCGCCGAGTGGCACGGCGCGCTGGTGATTGCAGAAGTTCAACGGCCGTGTTTGTTCGCGTGGATGTTCGGCGATCCGTGCCTCTTCGCTGCGCATCCGATACCCATGCGCCCGATCTGGCCCGGCTTCGCGGTCAACACGCTTGTGTACGGCGCGGCGTGCTGGATGGTGTTCGCTGTGCCGCGGGGCGCGAGGCGGATGGTGCGGCGGCGGCGCGGGCGGTGTGTCGGGTGCGGGTATCCGGTGAAGGGGCTGGAGAGGTGCCCGGAGTGCGGGGCGGGTACGTTGGTGTGACGGGCGTGCATCCCTACGCTGGTTGCCGAGGTGGTATTGATCGGGGTGTTGATGGAGCAGCGGGCGCGTATCCCCACGGCTTGCCGGCCTTGGATGACTGGTAGGCGCCGTACGCTTCTGGGGCCGGTCAAGCCGTGGCACCCCCGTCTGGGATTGACGGTACACATCGGGATCCCCATGACCCGCCGGCGCACATCTCGGTTCATCATGAACGCCGGGATCGTGGTGTGCACGTTCCTTGCGGGGTCGTGGGGGCTGAGCGCCCGGCGCAACATGCTGTGGAGCGCCGGCGACGGGCGGCTGTACGGGCTGTCGCAGGGCGCGGCGTTCTTCGCCTGGACATACACGCCGCCGCCGACGTCCCCCAGTCCGTTTGGCAGCATGCCGCCGCTGGTACTGTCGTTCGAAATTCAGCCGCGGGGCTGGATCGGCGGGCGGCCGGGCGCGGGCGTGCGGTGGTGGATCGGCGAGTGGAAGGTCGGTCCGGTGGTGCGGGGCGCGTGGGTCCCGCTGTGGATGCCGCTGCTGCCGGTGGGCGCGGCGACGGGGCTGGCGTGGCTGGGCGGCCGGCGGGCGCGGCCGGGGTGCTGCGCGGGGTGCGGGTACGACCTGCGAGGGCTGACGGGGGGCGTGTGCCCGGAGTGCGGGGAGGCGACGGGCGCCGAGCGGTCGGAGGTCGCACCGTGAGCCGCCCCCGCGCCTTCCCGGGCGACTGCCCGCTATTTCCCGTCGGGGAGCATCGCGCGGTACCGCTCGACCTCGTCTGGCCGCTCTGACGCGCGGTACAGCTGCACCAGGGCTCGGATCGCGCCAAGCGTCTGCGCGTGGCTCTCGCCGAGCGAAGTCCGCAGGAGGCCAAGTGCGTCGAGCAGGAGGGGCTCGGCGTCGCTGTATCGCTTGGCGTGGACGAGCGTGAGGCCCAGCGTGCGCTCGGCCAGACCCACGAGATCCGGGTGAGGCGGGTCGATGGCACGCGCCAGCCGCAGCGCTTCCTGCAGAACCGCGATCGCGTCGTCGGGCCTCTTGGAGGCCTCAAGGATGCGGGCCTTGAGCGCCATGGACCCCAGCGTGTTTGGATGCGACTCGCCCAGTACTCGGCGACGCATAGCGAGGTTTTTCTCAACGACTGACAGAGCCTCGTCATTCTGCCCTGAATCGAACAGCATGGTTGCGACGTTCTGCCAGGACTGAAGAACATCGGGATGATCAGGCCCGGCCAGCTTCTCTCGGATCTCGGCGCATCGGCGTTGGAGTGCGATCCCCTCCTGAACCTTTCCCTCCTTCGCGAGAAAAGCGGCGAGGTATTCGCGTGAGATCACGGTGTCCCAACTCTCCTCGCCGTCGATGCGGGCACGGGCGTCGGCGACCTCGCGAAGCAACGGCTCGGCCTCGTCCATCTTGTCCAGTTTGAAGAGGACCCCGCCGAGACTGCTGGTGGCGGCGAGGTAGAGCCGGTTCGATGCGCCCGGCAACTCCCTCGCCGCACGCCGGGCCTCCTGGAGTGATTGCAGGGCCTCGGTGTATCGCCTCGCCGTGCTCTGGGAGGTCGCCAGTGAGATCAGCGACGTGATGAAGTCCGGATCTGCGCCTCCGACCGTCAGGCGTCTGGTCTCGACAACGTGATTCAGGACATCGATTGCCTCGTCGGTCCGCCCGAGCTCCTTCAGCAGCACTCCCTTGTTGCTCATGGCGTCGAGCGTCTGCCGATCGTCGGGTCCAAGAGTCTCGAGGTCCATGGCGATGGCGCGATCAAGGAGCTCCTGGGCGGTGGCCAGCTCGCCCAGCTCCAGGTAGGCCGTTCCCAGAGCGCCGCGGAGGCCGGCCTCGACCGCCGCGTCCTCGGGGGCGGCAGAGTTCAAGGTCGAGAGCGCCCCGTCCAGGACATCGATAGCCCGCGTCTCCCGCCCACGCTTCGCCGGCGTTGGGGCGGCGAACATGTCCTTGAGAAAGCGGTTGATTCTTTCGGTCAGCACCGCTCTCTGGGTAGCCAGGGCCCGCTGCTTGCCCTCCTCGATGCTCAGGGCTTCGAACTTCCCGCGGAGGCGGGATTCGCGAACGGCAAAGGCGGTTGACGCGATCGCGGCCGCCGCGACCGTTGCGATCACCGCGAGAGCCGCGCCGAACAGCATGCGATTTCTGCTGGCGAACTTCCGCAGCTGGTACACCGCCCCCGCCCGCCGCGCCACAATCGGCTCATCGCTCAGATACCGCCGGATATCCCCCGCCAGGTCCGCCACCGACTGGTACCGGCGCTCGCGGTCCTTCTCCAGCGCCTTGGCCACGATCGTCTCGACGTCGCCGCGGTAGATCCGGTCCACCGAGCTCAGCGGCGCGGCGTCGGACTCTCGGATCATCCGCACCGCGTCCGCCAAGGCGCCGGGGCCCGCCGCACGCGTGAAGTCGTGCGGCAGGCGCCCGGCAAGGAGCTCGTACAGCACCACGCCCAGCGCGTAGACGTCCGAGCGCGTGTCCAGGTCCGCCCCCACGGCGCGCGCACCCGGCCCAGGCGTCCCGCGCTCGCCCGCCGGCACGGACGGGCGCGTCTCCGCGCCCACCTGCTCCGGGCTCATGTACGGCAGCGTCCCCACCAGCCGCCCGATCTCCGTGTGCAGCGTCGTCACCAGCACATCCGCATCGGTCGCTTTCGCGATCCCGAAATCCAGGATCCGCGGCTGCCCGGTCGCGTCCACCAGGATGTTCGCCGGCTTGAGATCCCGATGAATCACCCCGCGACGGTGCGCGTGCTCCACCGCGTCGCACACCTTCAGGAACAGCTCCAGCTTGGCCTTGAGCGTCAGCCCCTGCGCGGCCGCGAACGCCGCCAGCGGCTTGCCCTCGACAAACTCCATCGCGAAATACGGGGCCATGCGCGATCTCGCCGCGCCGCCCGCGCTGCCTGCTCCCTCCGCCCCGCCCGATGCGCCGCCGCCCCCGCCCGACTCGAACTGCCCCGCTTCGTAGATCTGCGCGATCCCCGGGTGCTGCAGGCGCGCCAGGATCCTCGCCTCGTGCTCGATCCGCCGGCGCAGCTCGTCGGAGACCAGCTCCGGGCGCACAACCTTCACCGCCACCCGCCGCTGCGGGCTCTCCTGCTGGGCCTCGTACACCTCCCCCATGCCGCCCGCGCCGATCAGGCGCAGGATGCGGTAGTGGCCGATGGTGGGGAAGGGCGACGGGGGCGTTGGCGGGAGGGGGGTGGCCGCGGAGGCGGCGGTGGAAGGGGATGGAGAGGGGGCTGGGGAGAGGAGGTCGAGGGCATCGTCCTCCTCGTCATCCAGGACGAGCAGTTCCGCGGCCAGTCGTGCCGCATCGGCGGGTTTGAGGTTCATGCCGCGATCTCCACCGCCCCCTTTCCCCTCCCCAATACGCGATGGCGAGTGCGGTTCGGCAGGACCCGGCGAAGGAATCTGGATTATCTCGAATCGGGACTCCCCGCGACAGCGCAATGCCCGAGAAAGGCCAATCGGGTCGGGATTCGGAGCGCGGCGAACCTCCCTCCTGTGCGAACCCCCCGTGCGGACACGTCGCGGCCACCTTCCCGCCCGCCGGGGTCAGCGCTCTATCTCCATATATGAGGAATCCCGGCCCGACCCGCAAACGAGTACAGAACATCCGGCCGCCCCAACCTCTCCCCCGGCCCCTCCTGCGCGGCAGCCCGGTCACACCCGCAGAAACGCCCGCAACTTCTCGATCTCGTCGTGCGCCTCCACCGGGTCGGAGACCGTCTCCAGGATCACCAGCCGGAGCGTCCGCCGGAACTGCCGCCGCACCGTCTGGATCATCGACGCGACGCGGTCGGCCCCGTCGATCCCGTTCGCCGCGGCCACCTCGGCCATCGTCGGGCGGGCCTGTCGGACCTGCGGCTCGATCACCGCGGTGTTGAAGATTTCCCAGTGCACCTTCTGTCCATTGCGCTCGCACTCGGCCCGCACGCGGGCGATCGTGAGGGCCATCAGCGTGGTCGCCCACTGCCGGTCGAAGGCGCCCGAGGGGTCGTCATCGGTCGAGGGCTCGTAGTCGTCCAGAGCCGCCTGGCCGAGCAGCGCGCCGGCGGGCTTGCGGGCCAGCGTGGTCGCGCGCCGGTGGCTATCCACCAGAAAGTTGTGCAGCGACGCCTTCAGGAACGTCCGGAATCGTCCCAGCCGCGGGTCGGCCCGCTGGATCAGCGACCGCTCGTCCAGCAGCTTGGCGAGGAACTCCTGCGTGAGGTCCATGGCCCGGTCCGGCGAGTTCCCCGACCGCCGGATGTACGCGTAGATCGGCCCCCAGTACGTGCGGATCAGCCCGTCCAGCACCTCCCCATTGTCCGCCGCGGCCAGCACCATCGACCACTGCGTGGTGTGGAACTCCGACCCCGTGAGGTGCTCGGTGGGGTCGCCGGACTCGCTGGTCCCGATCGGCTCGCTGGACCCGCTGCGCTTGCTGGAGCTGGACCCGCTTGACATCGCCGCCGCCTTGCGGGGAGTGCGGCCGCGCCCGCTCGCGCCCCGATCCGCCCCACCCTCAGGAACTGTAGCCAATGCAGGCGCACAGCCCGTCAGCGGGTTCATGGCCGGTCGGTGCGAACAGTCTCGAAGAGAAGAACAGATGCCGATCGGAAGGCGATTCCGCGGCATCAGCGAGGTATTAAACGGTTTTTTTCTTGATCCATGCCGGTCAATGAACTTGACTGCGTAATGGCCCGCGGGCGGCCCCCGTTGACGGCGAATCCGTCTCCGGAGCGCACGCAGGAGAACGTCCATGGCCACCTCGCTGAACCCGCTGAACCGTCCGGGTGTTTTCGCTCGTGTGATCCTCGCGGTGCTCGCGCTCTGCGCGGCCGGCGCGCCGGCCCCGGCGCAGACCTACACCTATGTCATCGGCATCTCCGCCGATCATGCCGTGCTGACGTCCGACCACCCCACGGCCCATGTCACGATCTCCGCCGGCATCATCGGGCCGGTGACCGACAACTTCGGCCCCTGCAACTTCATCGGCGGCGTCTCCGTCAACGTGGGCAACGTGGTGGCGACGCTCAGCCCCGCCTCGGCCAACAACGCCCAGCCTCCGTTCACCAACAGCCCGACGCCGGAGGTCGTCACCAACGGCGCGTCGGCGCTGACGATTGCGGCCATCGACGTGTTCCGCAACCTCGACTACGCCTCCCCGCCGCCGCCGGCCGATGGGCCGGTGCCGCGCGGCGCCAACACGCTCGCGCCCGTCTACGTCTTCGACATCACGGCGACCAACTTCGATGACCGGCCGTTTCGGATTACGGTGAACGGCGAGGGATGCCGCATCATCACCTGGACATACCAGCCGTCGCTGGGCGCCTGGGTCCCCACCGGCACCGCTTCCATCATCGGCGCGCCGGTCTTCCTCGACCTGATGACGGCCGGGCCCTGCGCCGACTGGGCCGACGGATTCGGCGGGCCTTCCGGCGGCCCCAACGGAACGGTCTACGCGCTGGCCGCGTTCGACGACGGCTCCGGGCAGGCACTCTACGCCGGCGGGAACTTTATTTCCGCAGGCGGTGTGCCGGCGGCCGGCATCGCCCGGTGGAACGGCTCGTCGTGGTCGGCGGTGGGGACCGGGCTGGGAACGGTCACGGCGCTGGCGGTGTACGACGACGGCTCAGGGCCCAGGCTGTACGCGGGCGGCCAGTTCACGCTGGTGAACGGGACCCAGTTCAACCGGGTGGCCAAGTGGAACGGGACGAGCTGGACGCCGCTTGGCGCAGGGGCGAGTGCGGGCGTCGACAACGGCGTGTGGGCAATGACCGTCCACGACGACGGCGGCGGGCCGGAGCTCTTTGTCGCCGGTGATTTCACCGCGGCCGGCGGCAACCAGGCCGACCACATCGCCAGCTGGAACGGCAGCCGCTGGCGCACCTGGTCGGGCGGGCCGGCCACGCGCGTCCGTTACGCCGTCGCCTACGACGGCGCCACGCACGAGACGCTGCTCTTCGGCGGCACGACCGACGGCGGCTTCGGCGGCCGCCAGAGCGATACCTGGTCGTGGAACGGCGCGGACTGGGCGCGTCGCGCCATCGGCGGCCCCAGCGCCCGATGGGACAACGCCATGGTCTTCGACAGCCTGCGCGCCCGCGTGCTCATGTTCGGCGGCCGGCCCGGCGTGGCCGATGCCACCTGGTCCTGGAACGGCGCCGCCTGGACCCCGGTGCCCGCCAACCGCCCGACCGACGATCGCTACGCCTTCCAGCTCGTCTACGACTCGGCGCGTGACCGCGTCGTGCTCTTCGGCGGCCAGTCCGAGTGCTGCAACAACATCCAGTACCACGATACGTGGGAGTTCGACGGCGCCGTATGGTCGCTGGTCACCACGGCCAACTTCCCCTCGGGGCGAACCGACTACGGCATGGTCTACGACGCGCAGCGCCAGCGCGTCGTGCTCTTCGGCGGCTCCAACTCCACCCAGGGCACGCTGGGGGACACCTGGGAGTACGACGGCGTGGACTGGACCCTCGTGCAGACCACCGGCCCCGCCGGCGTGCGTCAGCCCGGGATGGCCTACGACTCCCTGCGCGGGCGCACCGTCCTCTTCGGCGGGCGCGACGAAACCTCCACGTTCCGCCGACAGACCTGGACCCGCACCGGTGGCGCATGGAGCCTCCTGAACAGCGGCCTCCCCGGCTGGCCCGACCGCGTCGCCCCCATGGTCTACGACGAGGCCCACGACCAGATGGTCCAGCGCGTCTCCCAGGGCTCGACGTGGCTCATGGACGGGACGGGCGTCTGGACCGAACGCCGCGGCGGCGGCCTGGACAACACGGTCAACTCCCTCGCGCTCTTCGACGAGGGCGCCGGCCCGAGCCTCTTCGCGGGAGGCACCTTCCTCAGCGCCGGCGGCACGAGCGCCCTTCATGTCGCGCGCTGGAATGGAACCGCCTGGTCGCCCCTCCTGGGCGGTCTCTCCGGGAACGTGAACGCGCTGGCGACCTACGACGCCGGCACCGGCCCGCGGCTCTTCGTCGGCGGGGCCTTCTCCTTCGCCGATGGCGGGCATGCCAACAACCTCGCTCGCTGGGACGGCGCGGCGTGGTCCGCCGTCGGGAATAGCCCGGGGGGAGCAGGGACCAACAACCCGGTGCTGGCGCTGACGCCGGCCCGGCTCGGCGGCGTCAACCGCCTCTACGCCGCGGGCACCTTCTCCACCGCTGACGGCGGCACCGCCCAGGGCATCGCCGGCTGGGACGGCCTCTTCTGGCAGCAACTCCACGGCTTCGCGGCGGGCATCCGGACGATGCTCGGCCAGGG
This sequence comes from Phycisphaerae bacterium, assembly GCA_041485385.1. Classification (GTDB taxonomy): domain Bacteria; phylum Planctomycetota; class Phycisphaerae; order Phycisphaerales; family UBA1924; genus JBGPJM01. The sequence goes on from JBGPJM010000095.1 coordinate 14,232, forward strand.
CAGCGGGCCGGGCGCACGCCTGGATGTCGGGGGCAGCTTCACGTCGCTGGGCGGCCACCCCTCCCAGAACATCGGCCGCTGGAACGAGCCCTGCGCGCCGCCGACGATCCTCCAGCAGCCCACCGACCAGGTCGCCGTCTTCGACCAGTCGGTCATCTTCAACGTCACCGCCACCGGCACGGCGCCGCTCACGTACCAGTGGCGGCACAACGGCGATGTCATCGTCGGGGCCACCAGCCCGACCCTCATCATCGGCGGCTGGTCCCTCTCCGACGCCGGGTTCTACGACGTCGTCGTCACCAACGACCTGGCCTCGGCGACGAGCGTCCAGGCCATGCTCACCGTCGACGGCAGCGTGCCGGGAGACCCCGTGCACGTCACTCGCATCCTCTACCCGCCCGAACCCGTGACCGATCTTCCGCCCGGCGCCTTCTACAACGACTTCTCCAGCCCCGTCGTCTCCGGCACCGGCGACGTCGCCTTCCTCGGGTACATCAACAACCAGCAGAGCATCGACCTCTGGCAGGACGGGGTCACGCACCTCCTCTACCGGGTCGGCGACCCGGCCCCCGGCCTCGGGGCCGGCTTCACCTTCGCCTTCCCCAACAGCGGCATCGTGCCCTTCGGCGACTACCTCGCCGGCGCGGGCGGCCGCGTCAGCTTCAACTCCGCCATCGCCGGCCCGGGGATCGACGTCAACAACCGCGCCGGCGTCTGGTACCGCGACGACGCCGGCACCGATCTGGTCACCCGCGCCGGCAATCAGGCCGCGGGCGTCCCCGCCGGCGCCCTCTACTGGCGCGAGATCGGCGCCGGGTCGACGAACGACACCGGGCGCGTCGTCTTCGCCGGACGCCTCACCGGCGCGGGCTTCACGCCCAATACCGATTTCGGCGTCTGGCAGTGGGACCGCGCCGGCGGCCAGGCCCTCGTCGCGCGCAGCCGCACGCAAGCCCCGGGCGCCGCCGGCAACTTCACCATCATGGGCGGCCCGCTGGTGAACAGCACCGGCCAGGTCCTCTTCCATAGCCGCCTCAACACCGTCACCGGCTACAGCACCGTCGCCTACGACACCGGCCTGTGGCTCGGCCAGGCCGGCAGCATCGCCCCGCTTGTCCGCAGCGGCGACCCCGCGCCCGGCATGCCCCCCCAGGCCAACATCGAGGGCGTCGCCGAGGGCCAGTACCTCATCAACGACCAGGCCGGGGTGCTCTGCCATGCCTCCGTGGCCGGCCCCGCCGGCTTCCACACCGAGGCGATCTACCGGCACGACGGCGAGGGGCTCATCCCCGTCATCCTGCGGGGCCAGGACGCCCCGGGCGCCGTGCCGGGGAGCACCTTCTTCGCGCCGATCCCCTACACGTTCAACAACCTGGGCCGCTCCGTGATCTACAGCAACCTCGCCCAGGGCCCGTGCAGCCCAGGCCCGTGCCCGTCCTGGGGCGCCTGGTTCGTCAACGATTCCGGGCCGCTCCCCATCCTCCTCAACAACACCGGGCCCCTCCCCGGCGTGCCCGCGAACCTCGCCCTTTCGGGGATCACCGGCGCCGCCATGAACGACTCTGATCAGGTCGTGATCGGCTGCGAGACGTACCACGGCACCACCCATCGCGCCGTCTTCGGCTGGACGCGCACCGACGGCCTCTTCCCCATCATCGTCCCCGGCACCCAGCTCCAGATCTCCCCCGGTGTCTACCGCACCGCCTCCGATGCGTACATCTCCTCCGTCCACGGCGGCTCCACCGGCGCCACCTCGGCCAGCCTCACCCCCTCCGGCGACGTCTACCTCCAGGTCAACTTCACCGTCGGCACCCGCGGCATCTTCCGCGGGCGCTTCCGCGATTTCCTGGGCGCCTACACCGGCTGCCCCGTCGTCGTCAACGAGCCCCTCGCGCAGACCGTCTACGAAACCTTCCCCGTCCAGCTCCGCGCCGACGTCAGCGGTCCCGGCCCCCTCGCCTACCAGTGGCGGCGCAACGGCGAGAACCTCATCAACAACGGGCGCATCACCGGCGCCACCACCAACTCCCTCTCCCTCAACCCCGCCATCCGCAACGACGACGGCCTCTACGACCTGGCCATCACCAACGCCTGCGGCACCTCCTTCAGCCTCGCCGTCCCCGTGCACGTCTTCTGCCGCGCCGATTGGAACCTCTCCGGCGACGTCAACAGCCAGGACTTCTTCGACTTCCTCAACGGCTTCTTCGCCGGCCACGCCGACTTCAACCGCGACGGCATCACCAACTCCCAGGACTTCTTCGACTTCCTCAACTCGTTCTTCGCCGTGTGCTGACTGACCTGCGGGCCGGCACCCGCCTAGCCCCCCCGCCCCGCCCACTCCAGCACCCCCGCCTCCTTGAGCCAGCGCAGCTGCGCCGCCAGCTGCAGGTCGCGCCGGCGTCCGTCGTCGGTCCCCAGCGACCAGCGCAGCGCCGCCAGCAGGTTGCCCCGCTCCACGTTCAGCCGGTGGATCCACACCTCGCGCTCGGGGTGATCCTGGGTGACCAGCGGCGGCGTAAGCAGGTGCGCCACCGCCTTGTCCGCCAGCGCCAGAAAGAAATCCACGTGCCGGTGGTTCGACGAGGCGCGCTCGCCGGGGAGCAGCCTCATCTGCGTGAACTCGCGGCTGGTCTCCAGCAGCCGGTACCGGTTCGAGATCGCCTCCGGCCGCTCCCGGTCCTCCGGTTCCTCTCCCTCCTCCACCATCACCCTGGAGCAACCCAAAATTGCGTTCCAACAATCCAGTCTTCTCTCTAACAT
>JBGPJM010000096.1:0-16871 GCA_041485385.1 Phycisphaerae bacterium
CATCGAGGAGGCCCCCTGCCCCGTGCTCAAAGAATCCGAGCGCGAGGACCTCTGCGCCGCCGCGGTGAGGTTGTGCAAGGCGGCGAACTACTTCTCGGCCGGCACCGTCGAGTTCCTCATGGACGAGCGCCAGAACTTCTACATGCTCGAGGTCAACACCCGCGTGCAGGTCGAGCATCCGGTCACGGAGATGATCACGGGCGTCGACATCGTCAAGCAGATGATCCGCGTGGCCGCGGGGGAGCGCCTGGGCATCCGCCAGCGCGACGTGCAGATCCGCGGGCACGCGATCGAGTGCCGCATCAACGCCGAGGACCCCGAGAAGAACTTCATGCCCTGCGCGGGGAAGATCACGCGTTTCGAGGCCCCCGGCGGCCCCGGCGTGCGCCTCGATACCCACGCGGTGGCCGGATATACCGTCCCGCCCAACTACGACTCCATGATCGGCAAGCTGATCGTCCACGCCGACACCCGCACCGAGGCGATCACCCGTATGGAGCGCGCCCTCCGCGAGTTCCACATCGAGCCCATCAGGACCACCATCGGCCTGCACCGCCAGCTCATGCGCAACGCCGCATTCATCGAGGGCGGAATCGATATCCACTTCCTCGAGCGGCTGCTGAAGTAGTTGCCGTGCATGCGGCCCGGGCCCCTCGCGGCGTAAGCCATCGCGCCGGTGCAATGCCCGGCTTCGCTGGCGACATCTCCAGATGCGCGAGCCCGGTCACCCGCGACACCTCCACCCGTTGCGCCTCGCGCGCAACAAACCGGCCGACCATCCCTTGCGGGAAGTCGGCCGTTTTCATTCGCCCGCCGGTGCGGCGCTTCCTACTTGCCCAGCTCCGCGCGGATGATCCGCTCGATCCCCGTCGACCGCTCGACGACCAGCTCGTCGCACTCGCTGAGGAAGATGCCGTGGTCGACAACCCCGGGGACGGAGTCCAGCACCCTGGACAGCTCGTCGATGTCCTGGTCCTCGAGCATCACGTCCACGATCAGGCTGCCGTTGTCCGTCAGGAACAGGTGCCCGTCCATGCTCCGCCGGACCACCCCGTTGAGCCCCAGGCCTCGCAGGTGGGCCCGGATCGACGTGAGCCCAAACGCCAGCACCGCGATCGGCAGCGCCGCCTTCCCGCCCAGCCTCTCGACGATCTTGGCCTCGCTGACCATGTACACCCGCCGGTCGGCCGCCGCGGCGACGATCCTCTCGCGGGTCATCGCACCGCCGGCCCCCTTGAGCATGCGGAGCTGGCCGTCGACCTCGTCGGCGCCGTCGAAGAGGAGATCCACCTTCTCGACCATGGCGAAATCGACGACGTTCAGCCGGAGCTGGCGGGCCAGTGTCTCCGTCACGTGGCTGGTGGGCACGCACTTGATGTCGAGGCTCTCGTCCTTCACACGCTCGGCCAGCGCGAGGATGCCGCGCGAGGCGGTCCGGCCGGTTCCCAGCCCGACGATCATTCCCGACTGGATGTCCGCGACGACGGCCTCGGCCAGGGCGTCGGCTACTTTGGGCTCATTCAAAGCGAATCCCCTGTGCAAGTTCGAACCGGCCGCCGAAGTTCACCGTGCAGGTCTGGCGACGCATGTACGCTTTCCAAGAGTCCGACCCGGACTCACGACCGCCCCCCGTATCTTTCTCACCCCCGAAGGCCCCGCCGATCTCGGCCCCGCTTGTCCCGAGATTGACGTACGCCAGCCCGCAGTCGCTCCCGGCCCCCGACGGGGTCAGGAACCGCTCGCTCGCGCGAAGGCCCTCTGTGAAGATGGAGGAGCTTAGGCCCTGCTCTACGCCGTTGTGCAGCGTCATCGCCTCCGAAAGCTCGGTGAACGTGAACACGTACAGAATCGGCGCGAACGTCTCCTCCATGGCGATCGGCAGCTTGTTGCTCGCCGGCGCATGGATGATCGTCGGCTCGACAAAGTGCCCTTCCAGCCGCCCGCCCGCCCCCGACGGCGTCGCGCGCCGCCCGCCGGCGAGCACCGTGCCCCCCTGGCTCTTTGCGGCCTCGACCGCCCCGAGGAACGATTGCACCGCACGATCGTTGATGAGCGGGCCCACCAGAGTCCCTTCGGCCAGGGGGTCGCCGATCTTCACGGATTGGTAGGCCTTGACTAACCGCACAAGGAACGTGTCGGCGACCTTCCGGTGGATGATGAGGCGGCGCGTGCTCGTGCACCTCTGCCCGGCCGTACCGACGGCGCCGAAGAGCACCGCCCGCAGCGCCAGATCCAGGTCGGCGTCCTCGTGAACGATCGCGGCGTTGTTCCCCCCCAGCTCCAGCAGGCACCGGCCCAGCCGCTGCGACACCACCTGCCCGACGCGCCTGCCCATGCGGCACGAGCCCGTCGCTGAGATCAGCGGCAGCCGCTTGTCCGCGATGAGACGCTCCCCGACGACCTCGTCGGTGCCCATCACCAGCCGGAACACGCCGGGGTGGCCCATCAAGGCGGCGGTGCGCTCGGCGATCGAGTTGGTCGCCAGCGAGACCAGCGGGGTGAAGAGGCTCGGCTTCCAGACGACGACGTCGCCACAGACCGCCGCGAGCATGGCGTTCCAAGCCCACACGGCGTTGGGGAAGTTGAACGCGGAGATCACGCCGATGAGCCCCAGGGGGAGCCACTGCTCGAACATGCGATGGCCGGGCCGTTCGCTGGGGATGGTGAGCCCGGGGAGCTGGCGGGAGAGGCCGACGGCGAAGTCGGCGATGTCCACGGTCTCCTGCACCTCGCCGATCCCCTCGGCGCGGATCTTGCCCACCTCCAGCGCGATGAGCTCACCCAAGGCCTCACGCTGGCGACGGAACTCGTCGCCGATGGCGCGGACGACCTGGCCGCGCTTCGGGGCGGGGACTTCACGCCATTTCTTGAACGTCTCGGCCGCTTCGCTGATCGTCCGCTCGCACGACGCGGCGTCGTCCAGCCGTACCCCGCCGAGCACCTTCCCCGTCGCCGGGCTGCGTGCGACGATGACGCCGGACTCGGGACCGGCCGCGCCCGGCGCGTCGAGCACGAATCGCGGTTCCTCGGTCACACCGAGTGATCGGAGCAGGGAAAGGGGCATCGCGTTGAGTGTATGCCCGCTGAACAAAGGTCAAGCCCGCGGACGAGGCATCTGCTGACGGCAAAGGAAGTTAGGGATACAGTCAAGGCTCGCGCCGGCGCCCGGGCCGACATGAGGATGAAGGAGTTCATGAAGCCGATCGTTCTCGCCACCGCCAACCCCCACAAGGTTGCCGAGCTCCGCGAGATCTTCGCGCGCAAGGGGATCGAAGTGAACGGCCTGTCCGACGCGGCGCCGGGTATGAAGCTGGGCGAACCGGAAGAGACAGGGCGCACCTTCGAGGACAATGCGGCGATCAAGGCGCGGGCCTATGCCGCGCAGACAGGGCGGGCGTGCCTGGCGGACGACTCCGGGCTGGAGGTCGATGCGCTCGGGGGCGCGCCGGGCGTCATCTCATCCCACTACGCCACCGGCGGCCGGGAGACCGGCGCACCGCGCGCCCAGCGCGACCTCGAGAACAACGCGAAGCTCCTCGCCGATCTCGCCGGCGTGCCCGACGATCGGCGCGCCGCGCGGTTCGTGTGCGTGATGTGCCTGGCGGCGCCGGACGGGCGCATCCTGGCCACCAGCCGCGGCACCTTCGAGGGGCGGATCGGCCAGCCAGGGCGAGTGCCGCGGGGCGCGGGCGGGTTCGGGTACGACCCGCTGTTCCTCGTCGCACCGGACTTCCTGGGCTCCAGCGCCGAGCTCGCCCAGGAAACGAAGAACCGGCTGAGCCATCGCGGCGCCGCGGCAAGGGAGATGGCGGCGAGGCTCCGCTCGCTCGTTCCGTCTCCACTCTTTCCTCCGCGTCGCCCCTGATTGACACGGGGGTCGGTGGGAGTATCCTGTCGTCGTTCCAGGTGCCCCCAGGTTCGCAGGAACCCAGGGGCTGAAAAGGGAAGTGTGGTGCAAAGCCACCGCGGACGCGCCGCCGTATCGGGTGCACACCGCGGGTCCCCCTTCTGAGCATTCAGAAGGGTTCGCCACTGCCGCTCCTCGACTCCGAGGTCACGCGGCGGGAAGGCAGGACCTGTGCGGGCCCGGAGCCGGAAGACCTGCCTGGGACGAGTGTCATGGTCGCCCTCGCGTACACAGGGCGCCGGCAGCAGTCCCGCACGCTCCCCGCGGAACTCACTCCCGGCCTCCCCCCGAACCCTGGCGCAAGGGCCTCAAACGGCCGGGAGCCGTCCTGCGCGAATCAGGACGAACGCGGAGTCCGTGTCCATGAGCCATTCCTGTGTGCGTGCACGCGCCGTCACCGGCGCCTGCGTGGCCCTGTCCGCGCCTCTGCCCGCCCTGGCCCGCTCGGCGTTCGACACCTACGGGTTCTCCTACCGCTCGTTTGCGATGCCGGCGACGGGCACGGGCTCCTTCCGCTTGGCCGGCGATGTTCTGCCCGACGGACGGATCATCGCGGTGACCGGCTCCACGATCTTCGTGGAGACCGCGCCGGGCTCGGGGCACGTCGAGCCCGCGGCCACACTCGATGCGTCGCTCGTGACCGGGACGGATCCGTCGTTCATCCGCGTGAGCCCCGGCGGGCGGATCGCGCTGGGGGCGGGGTTCGGCCGGCCGGTGGTGATCTTCGATTCCTCGCAGCTGGGCGCCCCGGGCGCGCCCTCGACCATCTCGACGTCGAACGCGCTGGCGTTCGATGTGCCTCACTACGACGCGGCGTGGGCCGACGCCACGCACCTGGCGATCACCGCCGGCGCCTTCGGCTCCGCGGCGTACGTCTCGCTGCTGGACACGGCCAGCAGCCCCGCGGGCCCCGACAACCCCCGCATCATCGACCACATCGGCGGCGCCTCGGCCGGGATCGCTTTCGACGGCGCGGGGCGTCTGTTCACCGGGAACGGGTTTGATGCGGCCCCCGGCGGGAGCGGCACCGGCTGGATCAAGGCGTTCTCGCCCGGGGATTGGGCCGGCGGGGCGGCGAACTTCGAGACGGCGGGCCTGTTTGTCGGCGAGGCCCTCTCCGCCGGCACGTTGGGGTTCGACACGGAGGGGAACCTCTTCGTCGGCGGTGGCGACGTCGCGCAGGGGGACCTGGGATACCTGGGCGTGATCAACGCCGTCGCGCTGGCGGGTGTGCTGGGCGGCGCGGGGCCGATCGACCCCGCGAACCCGGCGGTCATGCGGCGGCTCGATCCACTCGGCACAGGGGGCGCCCTGTACGACGGCGTGTACAACCCGGTCACGGGCGAGCTGTACGCGGCCGTCACCGATTTCGTAACCGGCGGCAACACGTGGTACGCGACGATCCCCGCGCCGACCAGCGGGGGCGCCCTCGCGCTGGGCATCCTGGCATCGAGGAGGCGCCGCCGTGCCTGAAACAGCCCGCATCATCGCCCGCTTCATGCCCAGTCCTCATGTGCTGCTCTGCGGCGCCGCCGGTCTGCTGTTCTGCTCCCCGATTCACGCGGACGACTTCGCCACGCGCGTCGTCGCCTATGACCCCGCGCCCGGACAGTTCGTCACCAATCCGCTGTTCAACGATCCGGCCCGCGCGCTGGGCCCGCCGGTCGGCGGGGGCACCGTCGCGGCCAACAACTCCAAGCTCGTGTCGCTGGGCGGCTTCGGCGGCTCGATCATCCTCGGGTTCGACCACACCGTACTGCACGATCCCGCCAACCCCCTTGGGCTGGACGCGATCGTCTTCGGCAACGCGGTATGGGTCGGCGGGAACCCTTCGCGCCGGTTCGCCGAGTGCGCGGCGATCGAGATCAGCCTCGACGTGAACGGCAACGGGCTGCCCGATGACCCGTGGTACCTCATCCCCGGTTCCCACCTCGGGATCGGCGGCACCCCGGAGCAGCGCGCGGCACGCACATGGGACGACAACACCGACGACTCGACGTACCCGCCATCCAACCAGGCCTGGATCCCGCCCGAGCGCAGCGGCGTCTGGACGACCACCGGGTACCTCCTGCCCAATCCGCCGTTCGGCGCGGGCGGCGTGCTGGTGAACCCCAACGGGCTGGACTCCTCCGTCGAGGGGGTCTTCGGGTACGCCGATACCTCGCCGACGCTGATCCTCGGCGACACGAACGGGGACAACGCGATCGACGACCCCGGCCTCACACCGGGCGTGTTCTACACGGTACCCGATGACCCGCGCCTAATCGGTATCGGCCCCGGCTTCGGCTCGCGGGCCGGCGTTGGCGGCGGTGGCGACGCCTTCGACATCGCCTGGGCGATCGATCCGACGACGGGTTCGCCCCCCTCCCCGCCCCTGGCTGGTTTCGACTTCATCCGCATCTCCACCGCCGTCGACCATGTCGACGGGCTGCTCGGAGAGGTCTCCGCCGAGATCGGGGGCGTCGCGGCCGTGAGACCCGTTCGGCGTACCGATTTCAACGGCGACGGGATCGTCACCAGCCAGGACTTCTTCGACTATCTCCTCGCCTTCTTCGCCGGCGACGCCGGCGCGGACTTCAACCGCGACGGGGCGATCAACAGCCAGGACTTCTTCGACTTCCTTGCGGCCTTCTTCGGCGGCTGACCCCCCACCCCCCCCACTCTCACCGCCCGTTCCGATCCCTCTTTTCACGGAGACCCGATGCCCAGGCGCGCGTTCACGTTGATCGAGCTGCTGGTGGTGATCGCGGTCATCGCGACGCTGGTCGGCCTGCTCGTGCCGGCGCTGACGGGAGGGCGCGAGGCCGCCAGGCAGGGCGTGTGCGCTTCGAACATCCGGCAACTGGGCATCGCTAGCAATCTCTATGCCGCCGACAGCCGCGACCTCTACGCCCCGGGGGCATCGGACTTTCTGGCGAACCTGAACCGCTGGCACGGCACGCGCCAGCACCCCTCGGAGGCGTTCTCCCCGCGGGGCGGACCGCTCACGCCGTACCTCGGCGCCGATGAGACGGGCGACGCGGCCCCCGCCGCCATCGGCGTGCGAGAGTGCCCGACCTTCGCGGGAACGCTGCGGGCGCTGGCTGAGCGCAACCTCGGGTTCGAGCGCTCCGCCGGCGGGTACGGATACAACAACGCCTTCGTCGGCACACTCCGCCGGCGGGTCGCGCCGGGCGTGTGGGACGTCCGCACAGACCGCACCGGCTCCCCGGCATCGATGTTCCAGACCCCGGCCCAGACCATCACCTTCGCCGACGCGGCCTTCGCCGCCGACACCGGCGCCGGCTCGTGGGAGGCGCCGGTCATCGAGTACAGCTTCGCCGAGCCGCGGTACTGGCCCGGCGCGCCAGGATCGCCCGCGGATCCCTCCGTTCACTTCCGCCATCCCCCGCCCGGTCTGGCCCGTTCCGCCGCCGCCGGCGCGAACATCACCTGGCTCGACGGGCACGTGTCTGCCGAGCGCCTCACCCACTCCTGGTCCAGCGGCCTGTACGGCGCCGACCCCCGGGACGCCCAGATCGGCTGGTGCGGCCGGGCCGACGACAACAGCCTGTACGATTACCCATAGCCCCTCCCTATCGCATGCTCGTCACCCGTTGCGTCTGCCACGACATCACCCTCCAGACGCTCAATCGCCTTGCCGCCGCCGAGCGGCTGGATTTCGACGCCCTGCGGGCTCGCACCGGCTGCTGCACGGGCTGCGGGATGTGCGAGCCATACGTTCGGCTGATGCTCAGCACAGGTCGGACAAGTTTCCCTGTCATCGTGGGAACAACGACGGCCCGGGGAGAATCGTCCCCGGGCCGTCCTGCGGACTGCTGATCACCCCTTGCCGGGGCAATGTTCACTTGTTCTTGCCGATGATGAGCGGGATGAGCTCGGCGTTGGGGAGGTTCAGCGCGCCCATGCACGCCGCCGCGGCGGTGGCATGCTCGTCGCTCCCGCCGCCGGTGGCGAGTTGGACCAGGGCGCTGATCTGGCGCCCGTCGAGCATGTTGCCGTTCCGCTTGGCCGAGTCGGCAACCTTGTTCAGGAGGACGATCTGCTCGTTGCCGGTGGCCGCCATGGCCGCGTCCATGAGGGCGATCTGCACGCTCTTGGCGGGGATGTACGACAGCACCTCGGCGATCAGGAGCTTGAGCGGTCCGGTGTTCTCGGCCAGCGCCGCGACCAAGGGGCCCGCGGCGTCCCCGACGTTCAGCACGGTGCTCCCCGACACGGCGAGGTCACGGAGCACGAACAGGGATTTGCTCTTGTACTGCGTCGCCTCTTCGGCGCTCACCGGCCCGCCCACGGCGGCGTTGATGAGCTGGTCGGCGGCGGCGCCGACCTCATCCCCGCTCAGGCCCTCCCGGGCGACTCGCGTCGCCTGGTCCGTCTGGTACTTGGCGCCCAGCTCCGAGTATGCCGCGACGCTCACCAGCGCCAGCACCGGCGTGGCGCCCAGGGTGTGGCGCCCGCGGACCTCGGCGATGAGGGCGTCGGTCTGGGCGGCGGGAAGGTTGGTCACGATAAGGTCGAGGCCGGGGCACTCGGCGATGGCCTGCTCCACCTCGGACAACTGCTTGGCGGGAGGCAGGATGGTGTACCCCTTGGCGCGGAGAATCTGCGCGGGTCCGTTGCCCAGTTCCTGGGTCGTTGCGACAACCAGGGCGTACCGGGCCGCGGCGTTGCGGATGGCGCTCCCCAGGACCGGCACGACCCGCTCGGAGCCGGGGAACTCGGTGCGGGGCTGGGCGGCCCCAAGGGCCAGGGCGGCTTCGTACTGCACGCGACGGTTGGGATACGTGATCGCCTCCAGAAGGGGCTTGCGGGACTCGTCGCCCGCCCAGAGGGCGTTGCCGCCGGCCGTCTTCTCGATGGCCGCGATGGCCTTGCGGGCGAGCTGGGTGTCCCGATCATCGATCGCGCGGGCGAGCACGCGCTGGTCGGCCGCGGCGCCGGCGGCGACGGCGTAATAGGTCGCGTCGCGACGGTCCTTGCCGTAGGCAGGGTTGTCGTAGCCGGCGGGGCTGTCGATCTCGCGCGAGAAGTTCGCGGCGATCCAGAGGGAGAGGGCCTGGCCGCTCTGCGGATCATGCCGCAGCGTGCGCTCGCACAGGCGCATGGACATGGCCTCGTGGTAGACGGAGGTATCGATCGCCACCGGTATCAGGCCGACGCCCGGGTCGAATGACCAGAGGAGCTGGACAGATTCATCCGGGAAGCTGGTGAGGCTCCGGCTCTCCTGGTAGTACTCGTTGGCGAGGGTCAGGAAGCGCTCGGCGAGGGGGATCTGGTCGTTGACGGCGCCGGCGACCTTCAAGATCGACCGCTCGCAGGCGCCGCGCACCGCGGCCGATTTGGTCTGGGCCCGCAGCTCATAAAGGAAGGGGACGGAGGTGGGATAGGGGATGTCGCCCAGCAGGCCGACGACAACCTCCTGGCTGGAGGGGTCCAGGCCGGGGAGGGCGGTCACCAGCGGGACGATCGCCTGGCGCGACATCTCCACCAGCACCGACCGGACCTGGGCCTGCAGCTCGATGTTGGCGCGGTCCAGGAGCGCGGACAGAAGCTGGGGGGCCGCGTATTCGCCCGCGAACTTCAGGCGGTCGCGCCCGAAGATCCGCTCGCGCTGCGTGCCGGTGAGGAGGCTGATGTTCCGGGCGATCTCGGAGGCCTCCCTCGCATGAGCGAGCTTCCCTTGTTCGTAGCTCTTCTGGAGGCGGGCGGCGATGGCCTCGACCTCGGCGTGCCTCTGGGAGCGGAGGACGACGTCGTTGAAGTCGGACTCGACCTTGGCGGTGTCGTCGATGAGCGAGACCAGCTCGGTATCAGTGATGCCGCTGTCCAGGAGGGCCTTGGCGTTCGACTGCGCCTGGTCGAACCTGTGTATGCGCGTGTAGTGGATCCAGTCTTTGATCCAGGCGACCCGCTGCTTCTGGAGGTCGACCGGCTGCTTCGGGGACTCGGCCGCCTTCTTCTCGACCGGCTTCTTCTGGACATCGGCCGGCTGTTTCTGGGCGTCGGCCGGCTTCGGGACGACCGGCTGCTTCTGCGCCAAGGCCGGGAATGCCGGGGCGGCGATGAGGGCGATGGCGGCGGCGCGGACTAGCAGGCGGGAGGCGGGTCGGGTTGGCACGTTGAACTCCTACAGGTCGTCGGGTCGGATCGACAAGTCGAGCGTGGGTTGGGCCCGCCGGCAGCGGGGGGCGATACGCAGACGGTACGAGTTGGGCCGCCAAACGGATCCCACCGACCGTCCTCCTCGAACGGCGCCGCGACGCGCTGGGCACCGAGCCGGCGCGGACGTTCGGGCACGCGGGTGTGGCAATCTACCGCCCCGAGCGCGGGTGTGTCAATCGAACCATCCGTGGTCCGGGGCTGGAGTGCGTAGGCGGGAGCCCGGGCGAAGGGGCGAGCGTCGAGGAGACAGGCGGCCGAAAGGGCCGGAGTTTCGCCCGCTCCGTCCCGTCGTGGCGGCGGGGTGCGGCAAACGCTCGCGGCGATCGCGGTTATCGCTCCAACCCGCTTGCGCGCACAGGTCGGGTCCGCCCGCCCCGACGTCCGAAAGGACCAACTTCCGCCATACCGGATATCAGCGCGTCAAGCCCCTTGGGCATCTCGCCGATGCTTCTCGCGGGTCGCCGTGCGTTGCTTGACGTTTACACAACGTGGGACGGCCCAACAGAGGGTGAGATGATGCCATTTGACAAAGAGGTATTGACGACGGGAGAGGTTGCCAAGATCTGCAACGTCGCCCCCCGCACCGTTTCGAAATGGTTCGATTCGGGCGCACTGAAGGGGTACAGGATTCCCGGGTCCAAGGATCGGCGGATCCCCGTTGCACAGCTGCTCAGGTTCATGAAGGAGCACGGGATCCCCTTCGACGGGATCGCCGGGGGGAAGACCCGCGTGCTCATTGTCGACGACGATCCCGAGGTCGCGGGGGTCCTCGAGAAGGGCCTGCGCGAACACACGAGCTACGACGTGCGCACCGCCGCCAACGGCTTCGAGGCCGGGATGGAGTGCGAGCGCTTCAAGCCGCATGTGATGCTGCTGGACGTCCACCTGGGCGAGGGCGACGCCCGCCAGGTCGCCGATTTCGTCCGTGCCGACGACGACCTGCAGCTCACCCGGATCATCGCGATGAGCGGCAAGCTCACCGACGGGCAGCTCCAGGGCCTCAAGACCAGCGGGTTCGACGGGTACCTGAAGAAGCCCTTCCAGTTCCGGCAGGTCGTGGAGGCCATCGAGAGCGCGACGTCGGTCGTGCACTGATCCCTCCCCGCTTCCGCCCAGACCACCACCGTCGATGCCGCACCGCATGGGATCTGTTTCAGCCCGGGCAAGGACGGTATCGCACGCCACCGCCGCGCCGTTCCCACTGCGCGGCGGTGTCTCTTCTTGGAAACGGCCGTGCGCACTACGCAACCGTCGGCAGGTACGCCGCGATCACGTCCCGGGCGGCCGCCAGATCCTTCTTGTCGATCATTTCCGTGATGGTGTGGATGTAGCGGGTCCCGACGACGATGCCCACGGCCCTGGCGCCCGCCGCGGCTTGCTGCGCGGCGGCGCCGTCTTGGCCGCCGGCAGCCAGAATCGTCCGCTGGTAGGGGATGCGCCCCTTCTTCGCCACGGCCTCGAGCTCGGCGACGAGCCGGTGATCCGCGATGAATGAGCTGTCCTTGATGTGCAGGCCGAAGCCCTTGCCCTGGATGGTCACCGATTCTTCCGCGGGCACGCCCGGCGTGTCGCACGAGAGGGTCACGTCGATCCCCAGGCCGATATCGGGCTGGACAGCGTGGGAAGCGGTCCGGGCGCCGCGGAGGCCGACCTCCTCCTGAGTGGTGAACGCCACGTACACCTCGCAGGCGTGCCCCAGGCCCTCGGCCTCGAGCTGGCGGATGGACTCGATCCCCAGCCAGCAGGCGATGCGGTTGTCCATCGCCTTTGAGACCACCTTGTTGCCAACCTCGATGAGCGGCTCGTTCATGACCACGAAGTCGCCCACCTTGACGCGCTTCTTGACCTCGTCGGCGGGGAACCCGATGTCGACGTAGAACTCCTTGACCTCGGGGATCTTCTCGCGGTCCTTCGGCCCTGAGATATGGAGCGGGCGGCCGCCGGGGTTCATCACGCCGGGGAGGTCGCCGTCGCCGGTGCAGACCAGCACCCGCCGCGCGAAGAGGTTGCGCGTGTCAAACCCGCCGGCGGGGTTCATCCACAGCCACCCCTTCTCGTCCACGTGGGTCACGTAGAAGCCGATCTCATCCATGTGACAGAGGAGCATGACACGGGTGGGGCGGCCGTTTCCGCCGCTCGAGCGCCGGGCGCCCTTCTTCGGCTTGGCGCGCGCGCGCGAGCGGGGCCCGCGCCGGCAGATGAGTGAGCCCATCGGATCCGTGCGGACCTCATCGAACAGGCCCCGGACCTCGCCCTCGATGACGGCCCGGACACGCTCCTCGCGACCCGGCACTCCCGGGGTCTCGCACAGACGCTTGAGAAGATCGATGTTCAGCTTCGCCAAGACGGTTCCTTTCGACGGGCTGCTCAGGCGGCAGTTTCCCCGGGAATGGCCGGAAAGTCCAATCGCGTTCCGGAGGGGGACAGCCCCGACCCTACGATTGCCGTCGCATGGCCCATCGCACGCCCCTTCGTTCGTCGCACGAGTCCGCCGGGGCGGCGCTGCGCGCCTACGGGCCGCCGGAGGCCGGGATCGAGCTGGTCGAGGCGTTCGATCCGATCGAGGTCGAATACGCCGCGATCCGCAAGCACGCCGCGGTTCTAGATCTGCCGTCGCGCGGCACCCTGGAGGTGCGGGGAGCCGACCGGGTCGGGTTCCTGAACCGGATGGTGACGCAGGAGCTGAAGGGACTGGCGGCCTGGGAGGTGCGCCGGTCGTTCTGGCTGAACCGCAAGGGGCGGATCGATGCGGACCTGCGCCTGATCGAACTGGGTGACCGGACGATCGTGGATGTGGACGCGCACGCCGCGGGGCGTGCGGCGTCCGGGCTGGCGTCGTTCCTGTTCTCCGAGGATGTGCAGATCGAGGACCGGACGGAGGCGTGGCATCGGGTG
Organism: Phycisphaerae bacterium; assembly: GCA_041485385.1. Classification (GTDB taxonomy): domain Bacteria; phylum Planctomycetota; class Phycisphaerae; order Phycisphaerales; family UBA1924; genus JBGPJM01. The sequence continues at coordinate 12,968 of JBGPJM010000096.1, forward strand.
GCGCTGCATGGGCGGGGAGGGCCGGGTCTGCTCGCGAGGATCGGCGAGCCCGCCGGCGGCGCGGCAGCGGGGGATCTGGGGATCGGTCGGGCGTGCCTGGTGAAGATCGCCGGACGCGAGGTTATCGTCGATCGGCAGGATTCGGCGGGCGAGGTGGGGCTGGAACTGCTGGTGCGGGCCGGGGACGCGGCGGCCGTGTACGACGCGATTTCGGAGCCGACGCCCGAGGGCTCGTCGACGGGCGCGACGCGCTCAATGGACGGGCAGACCGGGCTGGCGCGGCGTATCGGGTGGCACGCGTACAACATCGCGCGGATCGAGGCGGGGTGGCCGATCTACAACATCGACTTCGGGCCCGACTCGCTCCCGCATGAGACCGGCGTGCTGGACGACCGCGTGAGCTTCAAGAAGGGGTGCTACCTAGGGCAGGAGGTGGTGGCGCGGATGCACTCGCTCGGGCATCCCAAGCAGAAACTGGTGGGGCTGAAGATCCTGGACGAGGAGCGGGCCTCGAGGGGCGAGGCACGCCTGCCCGAGACGGGCGCGCCGATCTTCGCGACCGAAGGGCCCGTTGCGGACAAACCGCCGGAGGTCGTCGGCGCGGTGACGAGTTCGGCGATCAGCCCGATGCTGGCCGCGACGCCCGTTGCGCTGGCGATGGTGAAGTACAAGCACATCGCGGCGGGAACGAAGCTGTTTGTGGAGGCGGAGGGGGCGGTGCTGCCGTGCGTGGTGCAGGAGGGGCTGGCGTTCTGGAAGCCGGAGCGCGGATGACGCTGGCTCGGCGCCGACCGGATTAGGAGGGCGGTGCCCTGCGGTAAACCATCATCGCGTCCTCGCCGCTGGGGGCGAGGCGATGGAGGCGGAAGGGGGCGGCCTTGGAGAGGGGCGTGGGGCGGCCACTGCCGAGGGGCGAGAGGGCCTTGCCATCGTTGAGCACTTTCGGGGCGACGAAGACCATGGCTTCGTCGACGAGGTCGTAGAAGAAAAGACGCGTGAGGAGCCCGGCGCCGCCTTCCACCAGGACGGTCGAGACGTCGTACCGATCGGCGAGCAGCTTGAGGATGTGGTGGAAGTCGAGGTCGTTGGTCTGGCTCACGCACGGAACGGCGATGACCTCGACGCCCCGTTCTTCCATGCGGGCGCGGCTGGCCTCGTTCTCCTTGTGGCGCGACTTGCGGCAGCAGACCAGCACCGGGCTCTGGCGCGCAGTCTCCAAGATCTTGTACTTCGTGCTGTTGACAACCTCAACGATCGGGAGGTCCAGGTCGCGATCAATCAGCACGCGCCGGGCGGTGCGCCGCAGGCGTGCGACGCCGCGGGCGGTGAGCAGCGGGTTATCGGCGATGACCGTGCCCTTGGCGGTGATGATCGCGTCCACGCGTGCGCGGAGCCGGTGGACGCGCCGGCGCGAGGCCTCGCAGGAGATCCATTTCGAGTCGCCGTCGCGGTCGGCGATGTAGCCGTCGATCGTCTGCGCCCACTTGGCGATCACCCAGGGGAGGCCGGTGGTGATGCGTTTGACGAACGGGTCGGAGATCGAGCGGGCGAGCGGGCTGGCATCGGTGAACTCGACGGCGATGCCGGCCCCGCGGAGCGCCTCGGCGCCGCCGGCGGCCACGGGGTTGGGGTCGGGGCGGGCGCAGACGACGCGGGCGATACCGGCCTTGACGATGGCCTCCGTGCACGGCGGGGTTTTGCCGCGGTGGTGGCAGGGCTCGAGCGTGACGTACATGGTCGCGCCGCGCGGGTCGGCGCCGCGTGCGCGGCAGGCGCTCAGCGCCTCGATCTCGGCGTGCGGGCCGCCGAAGCGCCGGTGGTGGCCCAGGCCGAGGAGGTCCCCGTCCTTCACGATCGCCGCGCCGACCAGCGGGTTGGGCTCGACGTCGCCCTGGGCACGGAGGGCGGCTCGGGCAGCCATATCGAGATATCGCTTGGCGTCGAGCATGCGGCGACTCAGGCACGGCGGACAAGGGTGGCGCGAACAGGGCCGCTGAGGACGGGGGCGGCGTCGACGAGCCAGCGGCGCCCGTCCTGCGTGTACCCCGCGGTGGGCTTGAGCTCGGGCATGAGCGAGTTCCAGTAGCGGTTGAACCGGGCCATGGCCAGCTCGCGGACGAGCTTGGCGAGCATGGACGCCAGCGCCACCGGGAGGTGGCGCGACTCGGACTCGGGCATGAAGGTCACGGTCATGGTCCGGGGGCGGTCGTCGCCGGGGATGCGGGAGCACGCGCCCTGGATGAGGTAGCGGCTGCGCTCGGGGGCTTCCTCCAGCGCGGCGACGCAGGCGCCGGGGAGGGCCGCGCCGAGGGAATCGGCGTAGCGGGTGCGCCCGCCCTGACGGTCGCAGACCAGGCGCGGGCCGCCGGGGCAGGCGGGGTCATCCACGGTGTGGTGGTCCCAGAGAAGGCGGAGGAAGCGCGTGATGGCTTGCCCGGTGGCGGCGGCCTTGGTGCCGCTGCGCGCGACGATCTCGTTGAAGGCGGCCTCGCCGATGGCGTGGCAGTGCATGCCCAGGATGCCGATGCCGGCGCGGGCCAGGGAGGTCCGGAGGACGTTGGCGGCGATGGCGATCTCGGCGGCGGAGGTGGAGACCGGGACGGGGAGCGGGTCGCCCGCATACCAGGGGTGTGGCTCTAGGGAGGCGTTGAGGCTTTCAAAGAGCGCGAGGTCCGTCAGAGGGAGCGCTGGCGGCGCGTCAGCGAACGGGGGCGGAAGGCAGGCGAGGAAGGCGAGGACGCCTCGCTCAAGGTGGGCGAGGGGGTGGCAGGTGTCGGAGTCGTTGGGGCGCTTGAGCTTCTTGGAGTCGTCGACGGCGATTCGCCGGCGCTTGTCGGCGGGCTTCCTGCAGACGCCGCCGGCGAGGAGCTTCCAGAGGTTCGGCGCGGGGTCGCCCGGCGACCAGTCGTCCAATCGGAAGACGGTCATCCCCACACTCAGGGGGCCGAGCAACGGACCATACCCCGCCTCGTCGATTCCGGCGATGATGATCGGCACAGCGCGATGGTACTGGCCCCGCCTCCGGCCCGTGCGCAACCGACAGATTCGTGCTCGCCGGGAGGGCCGGGCGCCCCCGCGCGCCCAACGAAAAAGACCCCGTGACGGCACGGGGCCCAATGCGGATGAGAGGAGTCGAACCTCCAAGGGATTTTACTCCCACTAGGACCTGAACCTAGCGCGTCTGCCAGTTTCGCCACATCCGCGTAGCTGGGGCAACGATACGCACGCCCGGCGGGGGCGGCAACGCGGCGGTGCGCCAGCGCAACGGGGCTATTCCTCGTCGGGGGCCTGGGCCTCCACCACGATCTTGGCCGGGAACGGCTTGGCGGCGCGGGCGATGAGGACCGCCTTGCGGATCTCGGCGAAGAGCTCGGGGTTTTCCTTCAGGAACTTCTTGGAGGTCTCGCGCCCCTGGCCGATGCGCAGGTCCTTGTAGCTGAACCACGAGCCGCTCTTGTCGACGATCGACGAGTCCACCGCGAGGTCGATGAGGTCGCCGGTGGTGGAGATGCCCTCGTCGAACATGATGTCGAACTCCGCCTCGCGGAAGGGCGGGGCGATCTTGTTCTTGACGACGCGGGCGCGGACGCGGTTGCCGACGGCGACATCCCCCTCCTTGATGGAGCTGGTGCGCCGGATATCGATGCGGACCGAGGAGTAGAACTTGAGGGCCCGCCCGCCGGTGGTGGTCTCGGGCGAGCCGAACATGACGCCGATCTTCTCGCGGATCTGGTTGATGAAGATGACGGTGCAGTTGGAGCGGGAGATCACGCCGGTGAGCTTCCGCATGGCCTGGGACATGAGGCGGGCGTGGAGGCCGACGTGGGAGTCGCCCATGTCGCCCTCGATCTCGGCCTTGGGGATGAGGGCGGCGACCGAGTCGATGATGATCACGTCCACGGCG
>JBGPJM010000097.1:0-16724 GCA_041485385.1 Phycisphaerae bacterium
CCGCTGGGCAAAGGTTCGCTGGTGAAACAGTCGTACGGGCACACGCCCGACATGATCAGGCTCTTCGGCAAGCTCGTTGATGAGCCCTACCCATGGGACAAGTACGCCCAGGTGATCGTCTGGAACTTCGGCGCCGGCGGCATGGAGAACACCTCCGCCACGACCATGTACGACTCGGCCATTCTCGACAGCACCGCCCTGCTGGACGGCGACCTGGACGGATTGATCTCGCACGAGCTGGCCCACCAGTGGTTCGGCGACCTGCTCACCTGCAAGTCCTGGGAGCACATCTGGCTCAACGAGGGCTTCGCCACATACTTCTCCAACCTCTGGTTCGAGGAACGAGACGGCAAGGACGCGTACCTCAGCGGCATCTACGGCGCCTTCCAGGGCGTCGCCGCGGCGGACAAGGCCGACGCCCCGTATGCCGCCGCGATGTGCAGCAGGACCTACATCCACCCCTGGGAGGTCTTCCGCCGCCCGGCCAACCCCTACGGCAAGGGGTGCAGCATCCTGCACATGCTCCGTCAGAAAGTGGGTGACGAGCTCTTCTTCAAGTCGCTGGTGCTCTACGTGGACCGCTTCAAAGGCGCGTCGCCGGAGACCGACGACCTTCGCTACGCCTTCGAAGACACAAGCGGGCTGAGCCTCGAGCGATTCTTCAACCAGTGGTGCAAGCACCCGGGCGCACCGACCGTGGATGTCTCGCTCACGTGGGACTCCGCGGCTTCAGCGCTCGACGTCTCGCTCGCGCAGACGCAGAACATCGACGGGTACAACCCCGCGTTCTACTTCACGCTCCCCATCTGGGTCAAGACGCCCAGCGGCCCGAAGGACGGACAATGGTTGTCGATGGATATGGACGGGCGATCCGCCACCCAGAGCTTTCCCCTGAACGCGGAGCCGACGGTGATCGCCGTTGACCCGAACCTTTCGGTTCTGGGCAGGTTCAACGTCTCGCAGCCGGCGAAGGTGTGGCTGGGGCAGCTCGACGCCGGGCCGACGATCGCTTCGCGTCTGCAGGCCATCGCCGGGCTGCAGAAGATAGGTGAGACGCCCGACTCCGGCGGGCTCTCCGCCGAGATCGTGGCAGCGCTGCGCTCGATCGCGCGCGACAAGAGGGCCTACCACGCCCTGCGGTCCGCCGCCGTCACCGCCTTGGGGAAGGCCGGCCAAGCCGACGTGATCTCCGACCTGCTCCGGTCGTCGTTGGACGACGCGAAGGTTCGTCGCACGGTCGTCGAGCAGGTCCCCGCGGCGTACAAGGCCCAGCAGCCCCGCGCCGCATCCGGCGCGCCCAGGCTCATCGACGACCTTCGCCAGGCCGCCCGGCGCGATGCCTCGTACGCGGTGCGGGCCAGCGCCGTGCGGGCGCTGGGCGAACTGAAGCTGCCGGAGGCCAAGCCGGTGATCCTCGAGGCCGCGGGAGTCGAGTCGCAGCACGACCAGATCCGGCAGGCCGCGCTGGAGGCCCTGGCGACGCTCGACGATCCGGAAGGCCTGGCGGTGGCGGCCCGATATACCCGGCCCGGCACCTACAGCCGCACCCGCCCGACGGCCGTGCAGACCGTGGGCGTCCTGGGCCATTACGACCCACAGCTTGCATTCGACACGCTCGCCGGGCTGCTGGGCGACCACGAGATGCGGACCGTCGGCGCCGCCGGCAACGCGCTGGTCAAGCTCGGCGACGCGCGGGCGCTGCCGCTGCTGGAGGAGGTCGGCAAGAACGCCAGGAGCGCAATCGCCCGGGACCAGGCGAGACGGATGGTGAAGGAGTTGCAGGCCAAGCTCGAGGCCCCGAAGCCCGCTCAGGGTGGTTGAGTCAGCCGCGAGGACGGTCCCGCCACCGCTGCACGAACGCCTCGTACTGCTCGGGGGTATCGATCCCGGCGCGCCCGGGCTTGGGTGAGATCGCAACGGCGATCGTGAAGCCGTGCTGCAACGCGCGGAGCTGCTCGAGCTGCTCGCACCGCTCCAGGGGCGTGCCGGCCAGGCCGACGTAGGTGCTGAGGAACTCCCGCCGGTACACGTACAGCCCGACGTGCCGCAACGGGCGCGCGTCGGGGCCCGCTCGCCGGTCGCGGTCCAGCGGTATGAGCGCGCGAGAGAAGTACATCGCCGTGCCGTCCAGACGGCACACCACCTTCACGATGTTCTGATCGGCCGGGTCGTCGCCGACGGCAAACGGCGCGCCCACGGTCGCCATGGGGGCCCCCGTCCGCGTCAGCGCCTCGATCGCCGCGTCGATCACCTCCGGCTCGACCTCGGGCTCGTCCCCCTGGACGTTGACGACGATCGCGTCCCCCGGCAGGCCCAGCCGCCCTGCGGCCTCATCGAGACGGCTCGTACCGTTGGGGTGGTCGGTGCGCGTCATCACGCACTCGCCGCCGAAGCCGGTGACGGCGTCCATCACACTCGCGTCGTCGGTGGCAACGACGACGCGTCCGACAAGACGGGCCCGCCCGGCTGCGTCGTAGACGTGTCGCACCAGCGGACGGCCCGTGCGGGCGGCGAGCACCTTGCCGGGGAAGCGCGTGGAGCCCATCCGTGCGGGAATGATCGCCACTGCGCCGCTCATTGCCGGGCTTACCTCCTGAGTTGGATCGATCGGTCACATCGCCGCCGAGTCGCCGCGCTTGAGGCGCGCAACCAGGTCCTTCAGGTCCTCGCGACGCTGCTTGATGTCTCGGTAGGTGAACTGCTGAATGGCGATCGAGGTGGCGATTCTGTAGGCCTCCTCGGCGCTGCCGATGTCCTCGTATTCCTTGGCCCGCCCCTGGAGGCCCTGCATCAGCCCGTAGCGCAGCTCCATGCCCAGCTCGCCGTCGATGTTCCCCGCGGCCTCTATCGCGGAGCGGAACATCTCGATCGCGCCGTCGAAGATTTCGATCGCAAGGAACGCCTGGCCCAGGTATCCCTGCACCCTGATCCGCTGCTTGGGCTCGTCCTTGGCCGCCTGAAGGAAGCCGATGCTCTCCTCGAACCGACCGGCCTCGAAGAGCCGCTTGCCAAGCTCAAACTTACAGACGCGGTCCGAGGGATAGGCCTCGACCCGTGCCCGCCACTCGTCGATGTCCTGCTCGACCAGGTTCCGCTTGGCCGCCTCGTAGGCCTCGGCCGCGCCGGCGTCGTCCGGGCCGGCCTTCTCCGCGGCCTCCTTGAGCCTGGCCACATCGAGCTTGAGCCGCCTGAGACGGACCTCCCCGGCCTGCTCGCGGAATCGGAACTCCTGCGTGTCCTTGTACGCCCGCTCAAGGACCGCGAGGGCCGTCTCATCGTCGACCGGACGCCGACGTTCATTCAGAAGCTTCACGTACCGGGAGATGAGCGCGCGATCGGAGGGGTTGCCCTCGTACTCCATGCGAGCCCGGTCGATCATGCGGTCGTGCGTCTCCTCGGTCCGGACGAGCCGCTCTTCCTCCTCCAGCCGCTTCTGCGACTCGGCGTCGCGGATATTCTGGCGGAACCCGCCCTCCTTGCCCGCCTGCTCGTAGCCGCCACGGGTCATAGTCGATTCGGCCGAAAGGTTGCGCACTTCCCCGGCGAGCTTCCCGTCCTCCGGAGCCAGACGGACGGCCACCTCACCGACCTTGACGGCCTTGTCGAAAGCCTCGACGGTGCGGAAGACGTTCATCAACGTGACGAAGTGATCCTTGCGTGGCCGCTTCTCCGCCAGGGCGATCTGGAACCCCCGCTCTGCGAGCCACGTCGCCGCCGGCCACAGCCCGAGCTTGGCCGCCGACTCCGCCGATCGAACGGCGGGCGAGGCCTCCGTCCGCTTCAGAGCGGTCTGCAGAAGCAGGAAGAGGTACCGCTCCAGATCGCTCCTGCCTGAGGCGAACTCTTTGACGGTGTCGCGGCTGGCGCCCTTGGCCCCTTCCTTGCTGTTGAGAAATGCAGCGGCGGAGACGAACAACGCCAGCAGCGCGTCCATGCTGCTGGGATCCTGACGCAGGCCGTTGAGCCAGAGCGTCACGGCGTACTCGTAGTTGGTGGCCTCGTGGACGGTCTTGGCGCGCTCGAAGAACTTGTGGGCCTTGTCCGGGGAGAACTCCATCCCGTCCCCCTCGCCCGTGCCCGAACCCCCGGATCGGCCGGCGCCCCCTCCGGTACCCCCCGCGCCGGTGCCACCGGTGGTCCCGTTCGCTCCCGGCTTGGCCGTTTCGTCGGTCTTCTTTCTGCCAAACAGCGCCAACCAAGGCTCCTTGGACAACCACGCCCGGAACGGCCGCCCGACTGTAGCCGCCGGCCCTCCCCCTGTCCCACCCGCGGATGCCCAATGCTACAGAACCCCGCTCCGCGCGGCAACGCCGACGCCGTCCATCCCATCCGTGCGCCCCGCCAGGCTGTTCCCTGCGCGCCGCCCGGAACGGTCGGTCGACGTGGCGGCCCGTCCTAGACTCCGCCGATGACGACGGACCCTGCCAAGCTGTCGATCGTTCTCTATCCGGACCCGTCGCTGCGGAAAAAAGCGGCGATGATGACCGAGGTGACGCCGGAAGTACGCGCCGTCGCCGCCCGGATGGTCGAGCTCATGCACGAGGCCGAGGGGGTCGGCCTTGCAGCCCCGCAGGTGTGGCTGCCGTGGCGTCTGTTCGTGGCGTTTGTGCCACCGGCGGAAGGGCGATCGCCGGAGTCCTCGCCGATCACCGCCCTCGCGTCGCCGCGCGTGTACATCAACCCCATCCTGACGTCACCCGTCGGCCCGCCGGAGCCGTACGAGGAGGGGTGCCTGTCACTCCCGGATATCAACGGCGAGGTGCTGCGCCCGACGACGATCACGATCACGGCGAGCGATCTCGAGGGAAAGACATTTGCCCAGACGGGGGCCGGGCTGCTGGCCCGCTGCTGGCAGCACGAGACCGACCACCTCGACGGTATCCTGATCATCGATCGCATGACCCAGATGTCGCGCCTGAAGAACCGGGCGGCCATCCGCGATCTGAACAAAGGCTCCAAACGCTGACACGCCATCGCGCTCCGCGCCTCCCCCAACGCCCCCAATGGACATCCTCTTCTTCGGTTCCGGCGAGTTCGGCCTTCCCACGCTCGGGGCGCTCGTCCGCGATCACCGGATCCTCGCCGTGGTCACGCAACCGGACCGCCCCGCCGGTCGGGGCGGGAAGCCCACGGCTACACCGGTGGGCGAGTGGGCGGGCACGAATCTTGCGGGCGTGCCGCTGATCAAGCCGGAGCGGGTCGGCGATGCCGATGTCGTGTCGGAGCTGCGCTCGATCGCGCGGGCCGACGACGGCGCGGCGCCCGCGACCTTCGTGGTGATCGCCTTCGGCCAGAAGCTGCCGCGGTCGCTTCTGGCGGGGGTGCTGGCGATCAACCTCCACGCGTCGCTCCTGCCGCGATGGCGAGGTGCCGCGCCGATCAACGCAGCGATCCTCGCCGGCGACGTGCAGACAGGCGACTCGGTCATCACGCTCTCGGAGCGCATGGACGCCGGGCTCGTGCTCGCGCAATCCACGCGCGCGATCGAGCCCCAGATCACCGCCGGCGAGCTGCACGACCTGCTCGCCTCCGACGGCCCGGCGCTCGTCCAACGCGTGCTGGCCGAGAGCGAGGCCGGGCGGCTCACGGCGCGTACGCAGGATGAATCGCTGGTGACCAGGGCGATGAAGCTCAGCAAGGCCGACGGCTGGACGGACTTTTCGCACAGCGCCGAAGAATGCCGGCGGCGGATCAACGGCCTCTCGCCATGGCCGGGCGTGACGGTGCAGTTCCGCGGCGAACCGCTCAAGCTCGTCCGTGCCACGGTCCGCGGGAATAGCCACGCACACCCGTCGGACCCATCCGGCAGCGTGATCGACACGCACGAGGGCGTGGTCGCCTGCGGAATGGGCACGCTCCTGCGCCTGCTGGAGGTCCAGCCCCCCGGCAAACGCGTCATGCCGTGGCAGGATTTCGCGAACGGGCATCGCGTGAAATCCCAGGAAACCCTCGTCGGAGGGCCGCCGCAGTGCTGACGCTCTGGGATCTCATCGAGCCGATTCTCCGCCCCGGCAAGCGCCGGCGCGCCGACCAGGGCGCGCCGGAGAATCGAGGGCGTCCTGGATCGATCATCCCACGGGCGCCTTCACCAGTCGCGGTCAAGCCCGAGGCTGTCGCGCAGGCGTCGCCCAACGGCAGAGCGAGGCTCAACGGGCACGTCGCGCCCCGTGCCCCCGCCATGGCGTCCCCCGCGGCGCGCGAATCCATGCAGGATCGCTACGACCGCATCACGCAGGACACGCTGCGTGCTCACACCATCCGCGTGCGGAAATGGCGAACGTCCATGTCCGGCATCGCGTGGTACGTCACCTACCAGGACGGGCGCATCAGCAGGCTCATCGAAGCCCCCCGCCCCAAGGGCCCCATGTCCGCCGCGGTCTTTCTCCACGAGGTCGGCCACCACGTTATCGGCTTCGACGTATACAAGCCCCGTTGTCTCGAGGAATACCACGCCTGGGCCTGGGCGATGAGGACGATGGACGCTCTGGGCCTCAATATCACCGACGGCGTGCGCCATCGGATGCACGAGTCGCTGTGGTACGCGGTCGCGAAGGCCAGGCGGCGGGGGCTGAAGGTGATCCCACCCGAGCTTGAACCGTTCATTCACCGGCCCGCGCGCCAACGCCGCGGGGCGCCGGACGGCTGAACGTCCCGGGGGCGACTCGAACGCCCGACCTGCCGCTTAGAAGGCGGCTGCTCTATCCAACTGAGCTACCGGGACTTGATCCCCCCCCGAACGGATCACTCTAGCAGGTCAGCCGCCCCCCGCCCCCCCCTCGTCCCCATCCAGCGGTCGTCTTCCGACCCCTCCCCACCGCGTTCTGTCCTACCGGAATCTTTCCGCCCTGCCAGTAGCAAATCCCCGGCACCCTTCCAAAGATATCGCTCTCGGCGGCGCGCACCAAGGTCTCGGAACGCTCCATGAACACACCCGTTGCGACCACACCCCCCGCAGAGCCCACCATCGACATCATCGCCCTTCGCGCACCCATCGCCGGAGCCCCCGCGGCCGCGGCGGTGCGACAGCAGATCAGCGCGATCATCGAGCTCACCAAGCCCCGAATCACCCGCCTGGTGACCATCACCGCGGGGGTCGGCTTCGTCATGGCGGCGGTCGGGCGGGAGACGCTCCCGACCGCGGAACTGATCGTCGCCGCGCTGGGTTGCCTGTTCGGCACCGCGTGCTCCGCGGCCGGGGCCAGCGCCCTCAACCAGTGGATCGAGCGGCGTCGCGACGCCCTCATGACCCGCACGCAGTCTCGACCACTGCCGCAACAGCGGGTGACGCCCGGCACGGCGTTCATCGCCGGCGCGGGCCTTTGCGTCCTCGGTGTGACGACTCTGCTCCTGACGACCGGACCGGCTGCCGCGCTCGTGTCCCTTTCAACGATCCTGCTTTACTTGCTGGCGTACACCCCGCTCAAGCCCGTGACGACGATCGCGACGATCGTCGGCGCGGTGCCCGGTGCCCTGCCGCCGCTGATCGGGTGGGCCGCGGCCGGCGCGGCCGGGTCCGCCGAGGCCAGCTCGCCGTTCGCGCCGCTCCTGCAGGCGGGCGGATGGTCACTGTTCCTGCTGATGTTCGTCTGGCAGATCCCCCACTTCCTGGCGATCGCGTGGATGTACAAGGACGACTACGCCAAGGGCGGCTACAAGATCCTCCCGCTGGTGGACCCGACCGGCAATCGCACCGCTTGTACGATCCTCCTCTGGTCTTTGGCGCTGATCCCCGCTACTCTCTCGCCCGGCCTGGCGATGTCCGGTCGACTCGGCCTTGGCTATGCGATCGTCGCGGCCATCACCGGGCTCGGCTACCTCGCCATGGCGTCGCGACTGGCCCGGACACACACCCGCGACAACGCCAAGCGTGTCTTCGTTGCGTCAATCATCCACCTGCCGCTCCTCTTGGTCGCCATGGTGGCCGATGCCCTGCTGACCGCGATACTCTGAACAGCGCCCTCGCAAACACAGCGCCGGACCGAGCCATGACCAGCGGAGCGAAGTTCTTCATCATCGTCGCGGCGATCGGCGTGGTGGCCGCGACGGCCGCCGTGTTGATCCTCAAGAATCCGGCGTCGCCGGCACCGGGCAACGGGCCGCCCCCTGGTGTCGTCGTCGAGCAGCCACGATCCTCCGACGATCCGACCATGCCGGACAACTTCGTCTCGGAGTTGGTCATCCCGTCGTTCAAGCTCGTTGACCAGGACGGCAAGCCGGTGAGCAACGAAATCTTCAGCGGGTGCGTCACGGTCATCGACTTCGTCTTCACGCACTGCCCGTTCATCTGCCCCACGTTGACGGGGACGATGTCGTCGATGGCCGACAAGCTCGCCGGGACGCCGGTGCGGTTCGCCAGCTTCAGCGTGGACCCGGAGCGGGACACGCCCGAGCGCCTCCGCGAGTACGCTCGCCTCAACGGGATCGACCTCGCGCGCTGGGCATTCATCACCGGCGACAAGGCGGTCATCTGGGGGATCCTGAACGACGGCATCAAGTGGGCCATCGAGGAGCGCCCCGAGCAGGTGATCGATCTGCCGGACGGGACCAAGATGAGCAACATCCGCCACCCCGCCTGGCTCGCACTGGTCGGCCCCGACGGGCGCCTGCTGAGCATGTGCACCGACATCCAGGACCAGGCGCAGCTCGAGAAGTTCACGGCGAGGGCGCGGGCGGCGGCCGAGCGGCTGGCGCCAAGAAAATAGACGATCCCACTCGTCGCTGTCAGCGCCCGATCGATCGGCGGGACTTCGGCGTCACGAGCCGGGCGTTCCCACCCCGCGCCAGTGTCAACTGGGCTGCAGCTGCTCTTCGGCCGGGCGATTCTTCATCGAGTTGCTGAACTCACTGGTCCCCCTCAGGTCCGCCATGAGGGCGAGCAGCCTGTTCCGGCACCGCGCTTTCGCCAAGCTCACCTCTTCGGGCGATGGCTCGCCCAGCGGGCCCGCTGCACAGTCCTTCATCGGGGCCGATGTGATCTTTGAGCTTCTGGATTCCACGGTGCTTCCAGTTGTTGATGGTCGAGACCTGCACACCCAACGACCGGGCGGCGTCCTCGTAGCTCAAGCCTTCGCAGACTATGAGACGTACGGCCGCCCGCTCGTCACTACTGAGCCGATCCATCGCGGCCGTAACCCGCGTGTCATCGATCTCGGAATGAGGACGGGCAGCCTTGGCCCCTGAACGAGCGACGGAATCCCTCGCAAGGTCGCCTTTGATGTTCTCCCATCCTCGCCGGCGCTGGTGCCGTCGCTTGAGGAGATTGTCAGCGATCTTAATAAGATAACTCACCGACAACTGCTTCTTTTCAAAATCCTGAAGAGAAAGCAGGCGGACGAACACTTCTTGCGCGATTTCCTCCGCAAGCTCGGCGTCCACCGAACGACGGGCGAACCGATAGACCCGTTCAAAGGAACTCTCGAACAGGTCCAACACCACGGCGCACTGTCGTTCTGTCGCCATCGTAACTCTTCAGCCGCGTGCAACGGCGTTATCCGAACAGCGCCCGAGTAGCGCGACGATCTTCGCGCGGATATTGATTGTTCGTGGGCATGGACGCCGCGGACATGTCGGAGATCCGGACGATCATCATCGCGGCGGTGCGAGGCGAGTTGACCATGGGGGCTGCGCGGCGCGCCGCGGAGTTCGGGGTGGAGGCCGCGGCGGCGGTCATGCTGGCGGCCAGCGGGCGGATCGCGGAGTTGCAGGGGAAGACCAGTTCGGGCGCGGGCCCGCACACACCCTCGGGCGCGATCCCGCCCTACGCCAAGGGCGACACGAAGCGGAAGCGGCGCGGCAGGCCCGGCGCCCGCTGCGGTCACGACGGTCATCGCCGGCCGGCGCCGCCAAGCATCGACCGTCGCGAAGAGGTTGCGCCGATCACGACCTGCCCCGACTGCCACGGTCCGGTGCTCCCGGTGCGCAAGCGTCGCCGCCGGACCGTCGAAGACATCCCGCCGGACCTCAAGGCCCAGGCGGTCGAGTACTCGATCCCGCAGCACTGGTGCCCCTGCTGCCGCAAGCACGTCGAGCCGGGCGTGGCCGCGGCGATGCCCAACGCCACGCTGGGGAACGGGGTGGTGGCGCTCACGACGGTGATGCACTACGGGCTCGGGCTGACGATCGACCAGGTACGCGAGATCTTCGCCAGCCACCTGCGGACACCGCTGAGCGCCGGGGGCTTGGTGGACCTGTGGCGGCGGGCGGGCGGGGTGTTCCTTCCGTGGTACCAGGAGATCGGCGAGCAGGCCAGGGCCGCGGCGACGCTGCACGCCGACGAGACCAGTTGGCGTGTGGACGGCGACACGCACTGGCTGTGGTGCTTCTGCAACCACCACAACTGCTGCTACCTGATCGATCACAGCCGCGGGACCGAGGCGCTGCGGAAGTTCTTCACCGAGGCGTTCAAGGGCGTCCTGATGAGCGACTTCTGGGGTCCGTACCAGTCGGTGGCGCTGGAGCAAGGAGGTGAGCGGCAGTGCTGCCGCACAAGCCGCCGGACCGGGCCAAGGAGTGGTGCGGCTTCGTGAAGATGCTGCGGCGATTGATCAGGGACGGGATCCGCCTGCGCCGACGCGCCGGCTTCACGCCGGAGAAGCACGCGGGCCGGATCGGTCGGATCGATCAGCGGCTGATCGCCCTGGCCCAGGGCCGGTACGAGGACCCCGACGCCGGACGCCTGGCGGCGCGGCTGTCACGCCACCGCGACGAGCTGTTCACGTTCCTGGACCGGCCCGAGGCGTCGTGGGAGAACAACTTCGCCGAGCGGCAGATCCGCCCGGCGGTGATCCTGCGGAAGAACAGCCAGTGCAACCGGAGCCAGCGCGGCGCCGCGACTCAGGCCGTGCTGATGAGCGTGTACCGCACCCTCAAGCTCCGCGGCCACGACCCCCTTGCCCAGATCCAACAGGCCCTGCGCGCGTGGTCCCAAACCGGTCACCTCCCGCCCATGCCCGAGCCGGTGGTTGCAGAGGGCTGAAGAGCTACTCGCCATCCAAGACGCTCCAACGCAGGCGCTCGCTCTGTGGTCATGGAAGCAAGACCCGTCGTCGCGTCCCTGTTCGCCGAGGTTGCCGGATCCCAGAAGGACCGGTCGCGAGAACGGCATCAGAACCCACCCGATCGTCGCCCGACGTCCCACCAACAGGCCGTTGCCCGGGGGCGGAGCTCCCGAGACAAGGCGAGACGCTACGTTCGTCACGAGGCGAGTCAACACACCCCGCCGCAAAGACACACGAAATCGGTGTTCCAACTGAAAGCGCAAACTCACTCGCCGCTTGTCATGGGCCAAGCCGTTCAAACCCTACTTTCCCAGCTACGACGTCTCAAGAAAACTCCGTCCGCCCCGTGTTCAAGGATGCACGCAGGGCGCGGCGGATGCGCGATTAGTGCGCGATCATTCCGCCGCCGCGCAAGGACGCCCGACGAAACGAGTGATCGCCAAAGGACCGGACGCGACCGACAGCCACGGAGGCAGCGGCATGGAACGCCGGAGATTCGCCAGGGACGGCGAGAACACAGCAACGACCACGCGTCCAACATCGGCGGGAGCCCCGAGCCGTGCCCCTGCCCTGGGCTCCCGCTTCTTTTCCTGCTCCTCGGCATCATGTCGTTCCAACGGTGGCTCCGCGCAGAACCCCTTCTGTTTCTGGCTCGGGTCGGTCGGGCCCGACAGGCGCGCCCGCCTGGCCGAGCGCGTCCTGCGGAGGGCACGGGACCTTACCGGCGTCGAGCCGGGCCGCGCCGACGACGAGACCCTTCGTGAGGCGATCCTTATGGAATACGCGTCGGACCTGGGACTCTGCCCCGCCGAGCTGAACTGGGTACTGGACGACGCCATGGCGTTGACCGACCAGGCCGCGACCTGGCTTCGCGTCGAACTCATGCTCGCCGATGCCTCGGCCTGCGCCAGCCAGGCCTACCTGGAGCTGATGCCCGCCGTCGGCGCCGCGGCGTCGATTACGCTGCGCGCCGCCCGCCTTCTCGTTTCCGCCGATCGTTCCCGCTCGCGAGCCCACCTTCCCGGCGCACGCCGCGACCCCCAGTTCTCCATCGCCATGCACTCCCTTGCCTGATGGGCGTGCCCCCGCGCACGGCGCTACCTGCACGAGACTCCTTCTTCTCCCCCGCAGCCAGGTCGACCCGCCGAAATGGAAACGGCGCAAGACGTGAGCTGCGTGGGAGTTTTTCGTTCGTGCAGCGCGCCGTACTTCCCGAACGCAGATCGCTCACCTCGCCCCCCTCCGCATGGCGGCCTCGATCTCCTCGACCGTCTTGGGGATCATCGCGGTAAGGTCGCGGCAGCCCGTGCTGGTCACGACCACCTCGTCCTCGATACGGATGCCCATCTTCTTCTCCGGCAGGTAGATCCCCGGCTCGATCGTGATGATCATGCCGGCCTTGAGCGGGCCGTCCGGGGTCACGTCGTGCACCTCCATGCCCAGCTGGTGCCCGATGCCGTGCATGTAGGCGTCGCCATACCCCGCCCTCTCGATCACGTCCCGCGCCGCCTGGTCGACCCGGTGCATTCGTGCGCCCGGGCGGACCGCCCTGATAGCCGCGAGCTGCGCCCTCAGCACGATGTTGTAGATCTCCCGCTGCTCCCGCGTGAACCTGCCACTGACGGGGAACGTGCGGGTGACGTCTGCCGCATACCCGGCGTACTCGGCGCCCGAATCGATCACCATCAGCTCACCCGGGGCGCCGACGCCGCTGTTGTCCATGTAGTGCAGCACCGTGCCGCTCAGCCCCGCGCCGACGATCGAGTTGTACGCCGGGCCGATCGCGCCGTGCTCGCGGTAGACGTTCTCCATCGTCTGCTGCACGGCCATCTCGGTCACGCCCGGACGGATCACCCGCACGGCAGCGTCGTACCCCGCGGCCGTCGCCAGGATCGCCCTCTTCATCAGCACCAGTTCCGCGCGCGACTTGATCGCACGGAGCGAGGGCAGCAGGTCCGTCTGGTCCTCGATGCCCGCGCCGGGCACCCGTTCGCAGACCTTCCGGAAGATCGTCAGGTCGGGCGAGATGCTATCGGTGTGCGCGGCGAACGGGTGCAGGCAGGCCAGCCTCTTCGCGCGCCGGACGGCCTGCGCCAGGAGCATCGGCAGGGTATTGGCCCGCATCACGGCCTGGAATCCCAGCCTCCTCCGCAGCGATTCGGAGATCTCCTGGCGGTAACCGTCCCAACGCTCGGCCTCGGGATTAAGCGGACGGAGCAAGAGGATGCACCGGCGCTTCGGGTTCTCGGCGGTCGGATCAAAGAGCACCGCCGCGCCGGATTCGTTCTCCAGGCCGGTCAGGTACAGAAAGTTGAAGTCCGGCCGCCACTTGCCTAACAGCGGCGGGGCGCCCTCGCCGGCGAGCACCATCCCGACCGCCCCCTTCAGCCCCCGGAGCACCCGCTCTCGCCTGGCCACGTATTCGCTGAGCGGGATCCGCGGCTTGACCGTCGTGACTGTCTCCATCATGGTGCACAGCGTACCGAGATCGCCCGCGCAGGTTTCCGCCAAGGCCCCGCGTGGGCGCAGGGTCCATGTGCGCATGTTCGCCCGTTCCGCACTCTTGCTCAGGAGTGCTGCTCTCCACCCCGACCCGCGATCGCCTGGGCCAACCGCCGGCGTGCGAGCTCGCTGTTGGCGTCCTTCTTCCCGAACCCCGGCGCGGCCCCCGCTTCCTCGGCCTCCGCCTGCGCCTCCGGAAGGTTGCTCACCAGCATTATCGCCGGCCCGCCGCTCTCGCGTGCGCTCGCCAGTTCCCGGATCAGCTCGATCCCCCCCAGCCCGTCGAACTCCCCGTCCAGCACGCGGTTGACCAGCAGCACGGCGGCGCCCTCCTTGGCGCGGTCCAGCGCGACGCGGTCGCTCACCATCTCCACACTCGCGCCCGACACCGCGCGCCCGACCGCGCTGCGGAGCATGAACGCATCCGGCCCGCAGTGGCCTACCAGCACGATCCGCAGCGAGGTCTCGCTCATTCCGTCTTTCTCGCCATCTGCACTGACCGCGCCGTCACGGTGACGTCGATGCCGTGCCAGTCGAACCGGCGGGGCTCCTGCTGTCGATCCCGCACCGCCCGAACCACCTGGTCAATGTGCCTGCCCCCCAGCCGGTCAGCGCCGCGCCCGGCCATCAACACACCCGCGGCTCGCCGGAAGAGCGAGCCCAGCACGATCATCCGCTCATCCCGCAGCGCGTCCCGCTCCCAGATGAAGTCCGCGGGGCCGTCGGCGCCCGCGCGGGCCAGAAGCCGGTCCACACGGTCCTGCACGAGCCCGGCGACATCCCGCATCAGCGCGGCCGTGCGCGACACCCGCTTCTCCACGCCCGGACGGAGCGCTGCCAAGTCCCGGGCCACGCCGTGCCTGAGCGCTGCCCGGAGATGGGCACGGTCTTTGTTGGTGGCATCCACCCGCCAGACCCACCCTGCCTCGCGGCAGATGCGCTCGCAGTCGGCCCGGGTCACGCCCAGCATCGGCCGCAGCAGCCACACGCCCGCATCACCCTCCCCGTCGCCCCGGGCCAACCGCCGCTGGCGCGCCACACCCCGCAGCCCGTCAGGGCCCGCCCCCCGCACCAGCCCCATGAGGACCGATTCCAGCTGGTCGTCGGCGTGGTGCCCCGTCGCGACGAATCCGATCCCCCGCTCCGCCGCCAGAACCCCCAGCGCACGGTACCTGAGTCGTCTGGCCAGCGCCTCGGCGTTGTCCTTCTTCCCCTTCACGGAGACCGCGGCGTCGGCGAACTCCAGCCCCAGCGCCGCCGCCAGCCCCCGGACCGAGTCGCGGTCCGCCATCGCCTCCGCGGCCGCGCGCATGTCGTGCATGACATGCCCGACGACGATCTTGTCCGTCGCCGCGGCCAAGGCCAGCACCAGGGCCGACGAATCTGCGCCCCCCGAGCAGGCCACGAGCGTCCGCTCGCCCGGCCCGGCCCGCTCCCCTTCGGGCGAAGTGAGCGTCCGCCAAGCCCTGATCACCGTCGCCACGGCGGGGTCGCGTCGAGACGGACGCACGAGCAGCGAACGGTCTTTGCCACGGCCAGTTTTCATCGACTGATCATATTCGCGCCGATAACTCCAAAAACAGACGTCGAGGGTCTCAACGGATGAGCGCATCGATGTTTGCAATCCCGGGTGTTCTGTGCGCCGACGGTCTGACCGACGGCCTAGGGGTGCCGCTGCTGATCGCCATCGGCCTGACCATCGCAGGTGCTGTTCTCTTCGTCATCGCCGGACTCACGGCGCTGGGCCGAGCCCGCGCCGCGAAAAGGACGCCGAGTCCCGGTGAACATGCCGACGCCGCCGAGGCCCGCCTCGCGGCAGTCCGCAACGACGGCGAGGACCTTGCGCAGATCCTGGCGGAGCGGCTCGACGAGAAAGCCGAGCGGATCGAGCGCCTGCTGCACCGCGCCGACGACCGGCTTCTCCGCCTCGAGGCCGCCCTGGACATGGAGGGGAATTGCCCGCAGGCTCCGCCGGAGACGGCCCGCTGGCAGCCCGCCGCCCCGCGGGCCCTTGTTGAGCCGAAACCGCCCGCGCGGAATCCCCCGGCCCGCCCCTCCCCCGCCACGGGCGCCGATGCTCTCACTCGCAAGGTGTACGCGCTGGCCGACCAGGGCCAGACTCCCGTGCAGATCGCCAAGGCACTCAATCAGGCGCCGGGCACCGTTCAGCTCATGCTGGCCCTCCGGCGCGTGTAGCCGAGTTGGCCCTACAAGGCCCGACGCCGCACCCGAGCACGGGAGTCCGCCGACGTGAGTCAGCCGCGGCCGGCTCTCCGCGCCAGCGCATTGAGGCACAGTACTTCGAACATCACGTGCCCGGCCAAGAGCGAGGTGATCCCCGCGACGTCGCGATCGGGAAGCACCTCAACCACGTCCGCGCCGATGACGTCCAATCCTCGCCCGGCGCGGGCAAGGTGCCGAATCAGGCCGAACGCCTCGGCGGAGGTGAAGCCGCCGATGCTGGGCGTGCCGGTGCCGGGCGCGAACGCGGGGTCGACGCAGTCGATATCGAAGGTGACATAGACCGGCTGGTCACTCAGCCGCGCGAGGAACGCATCGATGGTCTTCACTCCCTCGCTGCGCCACCGCTGGTACGTGACGAGGGTGACTCCGTTGTCGCGCGCATAATCCAAGTCTGTCCCCGCGTTGATCGGGCCCTTGATGCCGATCGAGAGCATGCTCCGCGGGTTGAGGATCCCGTCTTCTACGGCGCGCCGGAACGGCGAGGCGTGCGACCACTTCTCGCCGCCGGTCATGTCGATGGTGTCGAGGTGGCTGTCGAAATGAACCAGCGCCAGGCCGCCCGCGGGGCGTCCGCGCAGCTCCCACGTCGCCTTCATGTTGGCGTAAGCGATGGAGTGGTCGCCGCCCACCGCCATGAGCCGCGCGCCCTTTTCACGTTGACCGATACCGACGGCAAACTCGCTGACACTGTCGAGCGTCCCTTTGAGCGCGAACGGCTTGATCGGCGCATCACCGGCGTCCGCCAGGCTCAGCACGTCGCAGATGTTCACGCCGTGCTCGATCGAGTACGGCTTGACGTATTGCGAGGCCTCCCTGATCGCCCGCGGCCCGAATCTCGCCCCCGGCCTGAACGTCACCCCGGCATCGAACGGCACGCCGTAGATCACCCAGTCCACAGGACGGTTCTCGGGGGCCACCGCCTCCAGCATCGGGTAGCGGCAGAACGTGCACAGACCCGCGAACCGCGGCGTCACCCTCGCG
>JBGPJM010000098.1:0-16643 GCA_041485385.1 Phycisphaerae bacterium
CACCCCCCCCACCCTCGCCTCGGGCCACGGATGAGCATCGTCCATCCGGCGGCGCAGTTCGAGTCCGAGCGGATCCGGGGGCACTCTCTGCGGACCGGCGCAGGCCCCAATCCCGGCGCATCTGGAGCAACCGGCCCAGCCCGCGTAGGATTCCCACGTTGAGGGCAGGCGAAAACCCCAGGCTCCTTATGAGTCGGCGAGCGCTTTGTGGAACGATTCGCTTGGAGCATCGACCCGGACGGGTTAGACTTTGTTATCGGGGCCCTTCTCACTGAATGATGCGTCGATGGATGGAACGGTGTCTGAACGGACGAGCCGCAAAGAAAGGAGTCACCGATGGCCGACGAGCGTATCCGCGTGTTGTGCGTGGACGACCACCCGTTCGTCGTCGAAGGGCTGCGCTCGCGGCTGGCGCTCGAACCGGACCTGGAGTTCGCCGGGCACCTCTCGACGACCGAGGGGCTCGCGGCGGAGGCTGAACGCCTGCGCGCGGACATCGTGCTCTTGGACATCGAGATGCCCGGCCCGGATCCGTTCGCCGCGATGGACGACCTGAGCCGGCAGGGATCGCGGAGCCGGGTGATACTGCTCAGCGCCTACGTGCGCGATCACTATATCGACGCCGCGGTCAAAGCGGGCGGCTGGGGATACCTCTCCAAGAACGACCTGCCCGAGGCGATCATCGACGCGATCCGGAGGGTCGCCCGTGGCGAGTTCGCCTTCGGGCCCGAGGTGCTGCGCCGATGCCAGCTCCTCCGCGCCGCGGAGGGCGAGTCGCCGGTGTCGCGGCAGGGACCGCCCTCCCGCCTGGACACGCTGACCCGGCGCGAGCAGGAAGTTCTCCGGATGATCGGCAAGGGCCTCTCGCGGGCGCAGATCGCCGCGGCCCTGTACCGCAGCCCCAAGACGGTGGACGCGCACCGCATCTCCATCATGGAGAAGCTCGATATTCACGACCGAGTCGAGCTGGCCAGGTACGCCATACGCGAGGGGCTGGTGGAGGTCTGATCGCGGGCTTCGGTCTTGCCTTCGGATCGGGACTCATCTCGGCGCACACGGCGGCTTCGCCGCCGCGAGTATCGCGTCGCGGATTTCCACGGTGCCCTGCGACAGATCAACGACCATCGCGCCGATCCGCCGCCACTCCTCGCCATCGCCGCCGACCACGATCACGCGGCGGGACGGCCCTTCCTGCAGGTAGCGGCACGCGGTCTCGTAGGCGCCGGGCACGGGCTCGGTGATCAGGAGGCCCCCATCGCGCCGGTCGTGCTGGGAGTCCGGCGCGAGATCAAAGCCCAGCGGGCGCAGCATGGCCGCCATCAGCGCGGCGAGGCGCGCGTCGCGGACGGCGATCGTGGCCACGCGGCGCTCCTCCGATTCGGAGCCGGGCGCGACGGCCTCGCCCGTCTCCTGCTTGACGACGGGGATCGTCAGGATGACAGTCGTTCCTTTGCCCGCGGCCGAGTCGATCTCGACCCATCCGCCGACCGCCGCGACGATCGCGTTCACCAGCGGGAGCCCTAGGCCGGTGGAGAACTGGCGCGTCTTGGTCGTAAAGAACGGGTCCAGGGCATGATTGCGGACGTCGGCCACCATCCCGGGGCCGTTATCGGTCACGCCAACCTGCGCGCGCCTGAGGGGACCTTCGCCCGCCACGAGGCGGGCCCAGACCCGGACACGGCCGGTACCGACGATGGCGTCGCCGGCATTGGTCACGAGATTCACGACCGCCTGCGTCAGGGCGTGGGACGGGATGGCCAGGGGAGGCAGCCCTGATGGGAGCTCCGAGATGAGGTCGATGTCCTTCCGCAGGATCATCCGCAACAGCGGGGAAATGTCCGACCACCACTGGGGGAGGAGCGTCAAGGCGCCGCTGGCGAACTCGGCGAGCGGGTTCTTGGCCAGCCCCCGCAGCGCCGAGGTCAGCTTGTCGAGATACTCCACTGCGTGCGCGATCCCCTCGAGGTGCTCGCCGGCCTCGTCGCCGAGATCGGCGGCGAACAACGCATCGAGGCGGCACCGCATGGGCAGGATGAGGTTGTGGATATCGTGCCCCAGGCCGGCGGCGAGGGTGCCGATCGCGGCGAGACGTTCGCTGAGCTGGAGACGATCGTTCGTGGCTTCCAGCGCGTTGGTGCGCTCCGTCACCCGCCGCTCGAGTTCGTCGTTGAGACGCCGGGTCCTCAGCTCGACCTCCCGTCGCTCGGTGATGTCGACGCACGAGCCGATATACCCGAGGAACTCCCGGCGCGGACCGTACCGGGGCACGCCGAAGTCCAGGACCCAGCGGAACTGCCCGTCGGAACGCCGGAGGCGGTACTCGAGCTGGAACGGCACACGGGCCTGGAACGACGCGAGATAGGACTCGGCGCACCGTTGGCGGTCCAGCGGGTGGATCCCCTCGGTCCAGCCGTTGCCCACCTCCTGCTCGAGCAGCCGGCCGGTGAACTCCAGCCATGGGCGGTTGAAATACGTGTAGAGCGCATCGTCGCCGGACATCCAGATCAGCACCGGAGCATGGTCCGCCATGATGCGGAAGCGCCGCTCGCTTTCGAGCTCTGCCCGCAGCAGGTCTTCCCTTGCCACGGCGGCCCGGCGCCGGACCTCGCAGACCGCGCTGACAATCGCGCCCTGCACAGTGAAGAGGACGACGAGCAGGATTCCTCCGGCTTCCAACCTGCTCCGGGGCACCACGGCATAGATCGCCGCCAGCGATGCGACAATGGCGAGCAGCCCCGGCCCCAGCCCCCCATACCACGCCGCCGCCATGACAGCGACCACGAACGCGAGATACACACCCTCGCCACCGGTCACGGGCGCGATCAGCTGCCTGATCCCCAGGGCCGCCGACACGGCCAGTAACGAGAACCCGTACCGGAGCAACGGATGGGGGCGCCCTTGCACCGGGCCGTCGGTCTGAGATGTTGGAGAATCCCTGGCCGTCAAGACAGCGACCTGCGGCCCGGAACCGATGCTCGGTTTCTCCGATCCCGCCATCTTGCTGTTAGGATAGCGCCACCTGCCGGCGCGACCTCCGAGAAAGCCAACCCATGTGCGGCCGCTACAGCCTCACCAGCCCCCCCGAACTTCTCGCCACACTGTTCGGTCTGGCCCGCGCGCCGTCGCTGAGTCCCCGCTACAACATCGCCCCAACTCAGGCCGCGCCGGTCGTGCGTGTGCGGACCGGTGCCGCGGAGAAGAAGACCCGCGGGATGGAGCTCCTCCGCTGGGGGCTGATCCCGCAATGGGCGGACGATCCGGCGATCGGCAACCGGATGATCAACGCGAGGGCGGAGACCATCAACGAGAAACCCGCGTACCGCCAGGCCTTCCGGGACCGTCGCTGCCTCGTTCCGGCGGACGGCTTTTATGAATGGCAGGTGCTGGGCAAAGGAAAACAGCCGCACTTTATCCACCGCGCCGACAACCAACCGATGGCGATCGCGGGTCTCTGGGAGCGGTGCGAGAAGGCCGGCCCGGAACCGATCGAGTCGTTCACGATCCTGACGACCTCGCCCAACGATCTCATGCGCGAGTTGCACGACCGGATGCCGGTGATCATCGAGCCGGAAGACTTCGACCGCTGGATGGACCCATCGGTCGAGGACCTGGACACGTTGGTCCGGCTGCTGCGGCCGTGCGCGGCGGGGGTGCTTGCGGCGTTCCCGGTCGGCGCCTACATCAACAACCCTCGGAACGAGGGTCCGCAGTGCGTGGAGCCGGTTGTGGCTGGGTAACCATACCGAAAAAAGACCAAAATATTTGACAGTATCTTGTTTGGGCATTATCCTAACTTCATGCTAGCGATTCTTTCCCAGCGACAGGGCCTGCACGATCTCGCTGAACGGGTGCGAGCGATCGAGAACCGGCCGGCGGGCCAGGCTCAAGAGGGGGATACGAGGGGTGTGCCGACCGGCTGGGGCGTTGCATGGGGGCCGGCAAGAGCGGCGTCGGAGGGGGAGTCGGTCCAAGGACAGACAGGCGCGCCCGGCCTGCTGGCGCGGGGCGTGGTGCACGAATGGTTCGGGCCTGTTGATGCGCCGGATGCGGCTCGGGGCCGAGGCGGCCAGTCGGTTTGGTCGCCCCCGTTGTGCATCTTCGCGCACCTGGCGCGACGGTCGCTTGTCGATGCGCAAAGCGGCGGAAGCGATGGGTGGGTGGTGTGGATCGGGCGCAGGTGCTGGGCGTATCCGCGCGTGCTGGCGGGCGGGCGGGACACCGATGGGGCGCTGCTGGATCGCTCGGTGTTCACGGACCCGCCGGACGATGGTGGGCGGCTGTGGGCGATCGAGCTGGCGCTGCGCTGCCGCGCGGTGACGGCGGTGATCGCCGACGGTCGGGGCGTGGACATGGCGGGGTCGCGCCGGCTGCAACTGGCGGCGAAGGCCGGGCGGGCGTTGTGCCTGGTGGCACGGCCGGCGGAGGAGATGAGGGAGCTTTCGGCCGCGGCGACGCGCTGGCTGGTGCGTCGAGCGCCGTCGCCCGGGGAAAGTGCGAAGGAGAGCGGAGAGGCGGGGGAGGGCGGGCCGCGATGGATCGTCGAACTTTTGCGCTGCAAGGGAGTGCGGCCTGTTGCCGGGGCATTGCGCCCCGTGATTGTTGAGTGGGACCATGCCCAGGGCGCTGTCGTTGTACCTGCCGATGTGGTCCGTCGAGCTGGCGGAGCGACGGACGAAGGGGAGAGAGGGCGCACCCGCAGGACCGCGTGAGGAGGGGAGACGCACTCTTCCTCGCGTGGTCCTGCTGGTGGCGGTGGTGGGTCAGCAGCAGGTGGTAGCGCGGTGCTGTGCACGGGCGATGGGGGCAGGGGTGCGCCCCGGGATGTCGCTGGCGCACGCGCGGGCGCTGTTGCCGCTGGGGGGCGTGCAGGTCGAGCTGTTCACGCCCGAGCGCGACGGGGCCTCGTTGCGGGCGCTGGCGCAGTGGGCGCTGCGGTTCTCGCCACTGGCAGCGCCCGACCCGCCCGATGGGCTGCTGGTGGACATCAGCGGGTGCCAGCAGCTGTTCCGTGGGGAGAGGCGGTTGGTGAGCCAGCTGGCCCGCGCGGTGGAGCGGCTGGGGTTCACGGCGCGGCTGGCGGTGGCGCCGAGCTTCGGGTGCGCGTGGGGCGTGGCGCGGTTCGGCGGGGAGGGCCTGACGATCGTCGCCGAGGGGGGCGCGAGGGAGGCGATCTCGTCCCTCCCGGTCGAGTCGTTGCGGCTGGATGAAGGGACGTGCCTGGCGCTGCACGAGATCGGGGTGTGGCGTGCGGGCGAGGCGCTGGCGATGCCGCGGGCGTCGATCCCGGCGAGGTTCGGGCCGGGGTTGCTGCTGCGCCTGGACCAGGCGCTGGGACGGGCACCGGAGACGATCGAGCCGATGCGGCCGGTCGAGCCGATGCGGCCGGTCGAGCCAGTGCGTGTCGAGCGGGTCTTCGACGGGCCGACGGCGCGCCTGGAGGCGATCGAGGTGACGGTCCGGGATCTGCTGACAGCGATGGCGAAGGAGCTTGCCCGGCGCGGGAGCGGGGCGATGCGGATCGACATCGAGCTGACCCGCGTGGATTCGGAGCCGGTCCGATTGGCCGTGATCCTCGGGCGGGCCAGCCGCAGCGTGCACCACCTGTGGGCGCTGCTGGGCCCGCGGATAGAGCGGGTGAACATGGGGTTCGGGGTCGAGGGGATCGCGATGACCGCCTCGCGCACCGGGCGGCTGCGGCACGAGCAGGCCGAGTGCTGGCGGACGGGGCGTGAAGGCGGCACGGACGACGCGGCGCTGTGGGAACTCGTGGACACGTTCGCCAACCGCTTCGGGCCCGAGCGCGTCGCCCGCGCCGAGCCGGTCGCGACGCACATCCCCGAGCGGGCCTTCCGGATGTGCCCGATGCTGGCACGCCGGGCCCGCGCCGGAGAGAAGCCCGGCGGCGGCCTCGCGCCGTGGGACCGGCCGTCGCTGCTGCTGGACAGTCCGGAACCGGTGCGGGTGATCGCGGTGACGCCGGACGGGCCGTTGTCGCGCGTGCAGTGGCGCGGCGGGGAGCACCGGATCGTGACCTGCACCGGCCCGGAGCGGCTCTCGCCGGAGTGGTGGCGGGCCGGCCCGGACGAGCGGCATGCCACGCGCGACTACTTCAAGGTTCAGGACGAAGAGGGACGGTGGCTGTGGGTGTACCGCGAGCTGGAGGGGAACCGGTGGTTTGTGCATGGGGTGTGGGAGTGAGAGTGGAAGGGGCAAAGGGGCGGAGTGAAAGAAAAGAAGACCAGCGAGAATGCCCGAGCTGCCTGAACCCAAGGAACGGCCACACCCCCACCAGCGTCCGGCGCCGGGATCTTCTCCTTTGCCCCTTTGCCCTTCTGCCCCTTTGCCCCTTCCCTACGCGGACCTGCACGTCACCTCCAATTTCACGTTCCTTACGGGGGCGAGCCATCCCGACGAGCTGGTGCAGCAGGCGGCGCGGCTGGGGCACGGCGCGGCGGCGATCACCGATGTGAACTCCCTGGCGGGGGTTGTCCGCGCGCACGAGGCGGCCAAGCAGGTGGGGATCCCGCTGGCGGTGGGGTGCCGGCTGGTCCTGGGTGAGAGGGACGAATGGACAGAGGGGCGAAGGGGCAAAGTGACCGAGGCGCTGATCGAATCGAAGAGCCCTTTGCCGCTCTCCGTTCTTGTCTTCCCGACCTCGCGTGCGGCGTACGGGCGGCTGTGCCGCCTGCTGACCGTCGGCAAGCGCCGGGCGCCCAAGGGCGAGTGCCGGCTGGTGCTGCACGATCTGCTCGAATACCAGAGAGACCTGCTGGCGGTGGTCCTTCCTCCTCCCCCCCCGCTGCCGCTGGACGAGGATTTCGTCGACGTGCTGCTGGGGCTGCGACGGGTGTTCGACGACGACCGCCTCTCGCTGGCGGCCTGTCGCGGCTACGGGCCTGATGACGCCCAGCGGCTCCGTCAGCTCGGCATGCTGGCCGGGCACGCCGGCATGCCGCTGGTGGCGACAAACGACGTGCATTACCACGACCCGCGGCGGCGGGCGCTCCAGGACGTGGTCACGTGCATCCGGCTGGGGTGCACGATCGACGAGGCGGGGCTGCGGCTGCTCCCCAACGCCGAGCGGCACCTCAAGGCGCCGGAGGAGATGGCCCGGCTGTTCGCCGAGTTCCCGCGCGCCGTGGCGCGCTCGGCGGAGGTGGCGCTGCGGACCGCGCGGGGATTCAGCCTCGACCAGCTCCGGTACGAGTACCCCGACGAGGTCTGCCCCGCGGGGATGACGCCGATGCAGCACCTGGTCGAGTTGACGTGGAACGGAGCGGTGGGGCGGTACGGGGGAGGCGGCGAGCGGGAGAAGTGGCCAAGCGGCAGAGTGGCGGAGGGGCAAAGGGGAGGAAGGCAAGGTATTGATGGACGTGGCAATCGCTACGAGGTGAGCCCGACGACGTGGTTTGCGCCGGCGGAGCAGCGGAACGGATCAAGCGTGGCCACGGCGATCGGATCGGACGCGGCAAACGGTTGCATGTCGAGCGAGGGGTCGCATCGCGGGGTGCGCGAAGAGGATGCGCCGCCGACGGCGGATGAGCTGTCGTTCTCGCTCTCGGCCTGCCCTTCGCTGGCGGTGACGTGCCTGGCGTGCGTGCCGCGGAGCGTGCGGCGGCAGGTGGAGCACGAGCTGCGGCTGATCGACGAGCTGAAGTACGCCCCCTACTTCCTGACGGTACAGGACCTGGTGGTGTACGCGCGCTCGCGGGGCATCCTCTGCCAGGGGCGCGGGGCCGCGGCCAACTCGGCGGTGTGCTACTGCCTGGGCGTCACGGCGGTGGACCCGGCGCGGATCGACGTGCTGTTCGAGAGGTTCGTCAGCCGCGAGCGTGACGAGCCGCCGGACATCGACATCGACTTCGAGCACGAGCGGCGGGAGGAGGTGATCCAGTACATCTACCGGAAGTACGGTCGCGACCGCGCGGCCCTGACGGCCGAGGTGATCTCCTATCGAGGGCGCAGCGCCGTGCGGGAGGTGGGCAAGGCGCTGGGGCTGTCGCTGGATTGCGTGGACAGGCTGGCGAAGAACATGGACTGGTGGGACAAGGGGGTGCTGGGACCGGGGGGGAAAGGGGCGCGCGAAGGGGCGGGAGAGCCCCGGTCGCACCAGCGGCTGCGCGAGCTGGGCATCAATCCGGAGGATGCATCCATCCAGCTGCTGATCGAGCTGGCGACGGAGATCCTGGGATTCCCGCGGCACCTCTCGCAGCACGTCGGGGGATTCGTGATGACGCGCGGGCCGCTGTGCGAGTCGGTGCCCATCGAGAATGCGGCGATGGAAGAGAGGACCGTGATCGAGTGGGACAAGGACGACATCGACGCGCTCGGCATGCTCAAGGTCGATGTCCTTGGGCTTGGCATGCTCACATGCATCAGGAAGTGTTTCGACCTGGTCGCAGAGGAATCGCCCGGAGCCGCGAAGCTCACGCTTGCCACGGTCCCCGCCGAGGACCCCGCCGTCTACGAGATGATCTGCCACGCCGATACGGTCGGCGTGTTCCAGATCGAGTCGCGGGCGCAGATGTCGATGTTGCCGCGGCTTAGGCCTTGCTGCTTCTATGACCTGGTCATCGAAGTGGCGATCGTCCGGCCAGGTCCCATTCAAGGGGACATGGTGCATCCTTACTTGCGCCGGCGCAACCACGAGGAGCTCGTGAGCTACCCAAGCGAGGCGGTGAAGAAGGTGCTGGGCAAGACGCTGGGCGTGCCGCTCTTCCAGGAGCAGGCGATGTCGCTGGCGATGGTGGCCGCGGGATTCACGGCGGGGGAGGCGGACCGGCTGAGGCGGGCGATCGCGGCGTGGAAATCTCGCCCCAACGCGATCCAGGGATTCCGCGAGAAGCTGATCGACGGCATGATCTCGCGCGGGTATTCGCTCGAGTTCGCCGAGCGCTGCTTCCGGCAGATCCAGGGGTTCAGCGGGTACGGGTTCCCCGAGTCGCACGCCGCGTCGTTCGCGCTCCTGGTGTACGTCTCGGCGTGGCTGAAGAAGCACCATCCGACGGCCTTCGCGGCGGCGCTCATCAACAGCCAGCCGATGGGCTTCTACGCCCCGGCGCAGATCGTCCGCGATGCGAAGGAGCACGGGGTGGAGGCGCGGGCGGTGGATGTGAACTGGAGCGGGTGGGATTGCCGGCTCGAAGAGAGTGGCAAAGTGGCAGAGTGGCAGAGTGGCAAAGCGGAGGAGAGTGGATGCTCCGGTTCTTTCGCTTTGCCACTTTGCCACTCCGCCGCTCTGCAACTTTCTCCCGCTCTCCGGCTTGGCATGCGTCTGGTTCGCGGCCTGAGCGAGGCCGACGCTCGCGCGGCCGAGGCGGCGGTGCGAGAGCGGGGGCTGTTCCGCTCGGTCGAGGCGCTGTGGCGGGCCAGTGGCGTGCGGGTGTCGGCGCTCCGCAAGCTCGCTGCGGCGGACGCGTTCGGATCGATGGGGCTGGACCGGCAGGCGGCGCTGTGGCACATCCGCGAGTTGAAGGACGAGACCCTGCCGCTCTTCGATCACCCGGGCCAGGTCCTTCCCCCCGCCCCGCTCCCTCCGACCTTCCTGCCCCCCATCCCGCGGCCGCTCAGGGTCGTGCAGGACTACGCGGCCATCGGCCTGTCGCTCAAGGCTCATCCCGTTTCGTTCATGCGCGAGACGCTCGCCGGCCGCGCCGTGACCCCGGCCGCGGAACTTCGAGATGAGTCGTGCTGGCCAACGGGATCGCGGATCGCGGTGGCGGGGATCGTGCTGGTGCGGCAGCGGCCGGCGACGGCGTCAGGGATCGTGTTCATGACGATCGAGGACGAGACGGGGATCGCGAACCTGATCGTGCGCCCGAAGATCTACCAGCGGTACCGGCGGGCGGCGCGCCATGGGGTAATGGTGCTGGCGCAGGGACGTGTCGAGCGACAAGGGGAGGTCATCCACGTGCTGGTAAACCGGATCAACTCGGTGGATGATGAGCTGCCGGAGCTGGTCGCCGCCTCCCGCGATTTCCATTGACCTCTCCTGCTCGCCCGGGTTCGCAACAGAACGCGAACACACCGTCCCGCACACACCAATTGCTTACGAAACCTGCGCCGGTCGACCGATCTCTGTTGCCAGGGTGTTCCGCGAGGTATGTTGGACACGCGCCAGCGCGTGCGCACGCTCGCAACCGGCGAGCACGTCGCCCTCGCCCGGTGCAGGGCGCGCACCCCTTGTGAGAGGCACGTGGTCATGGGTATCGCGTCGTTGTTCAAACGGCTTCTTCGTGGAACGCCTGTGTACGCCGCGGCACGCACCCTCCACCGGCGGCTGTTCCAGCCGGAGCGGATGCGCGAGCTGGAGCGGAAGAAGGCGTTCTACCGTCCGCTGATCCCGCGCGGCTCGCTGGTGTTCGACGTCGGCGCCAACCGGGGCAACCGCACCGAGGTGTTCCTGGCGCTGGGCGCGCTGGTCGTGGCGGTCGAACCCGTGCCGGCCCTGGCGGAGGCGCTGGACGACTGGTTCGACGACAACCGCCGGTTCACGCTCGTGCAGAAGGCGGTCGGGGCGGCGGAGGGCCAGGCAACCATGTTCGTGGCCGACCTGGACATCATCTCGACCATGGCGCCCGAGTGGGTGGAGGCGTGCAAGCGTCAGCCGCACCTGAGCCACGCGCAGTGGACGCCTCGCACAGTCGAGGTGACGACGCTGGACCGGCTGATCGCGCAGTACGGCGTGCCCTCGTTCGCGAAGATCGACGTCGAGGGGTTCGAGGTGGAGGTCCTGAAAGGACTGTCGCGCCCGATCCCGGCGTTGTCATTCGAATACACGCCGTTCCGCCCCGAGCCGGCCCTGGAGTGCCTCCGGCTGCTGCGACGCCTGGGCGAGGCCCGCTTCAACACGTCCTCCGGCGAGAGCCTGGCGCTGGCGCACGAGCATTGGCTGGACTACGACGGCATCGAGCGCTTCTGCCGGGAGCAGGTGCCGCGGGAGCCGGAGTTCGGCGACGTGTACGTGGTGTTCGAGCCGAGGCCGGCGACCGTGCCGGGGATGGGGCCGGCCGCTCCGGCGAGGGTGGTCGCTCCGGGCGCGGAGATGGACTCCGGGCTCCGCACGGGAGGGTGACGGCCGCGCGCCGGATGTATCCTCGGCGGCCCATCTCCTGGGGCGTGGTACACTTCGGTCGAAACACGCTCGCCGGGATCAAGCACGCCGATTCCAACCGACACGTTCTTGCGCGGTCCTGCGGGCGCTGTCGAGGAGGCCAGCATGTTCACGGTTCGTTCTAATCTGTTCGCTGTGGCGGCGGTTGTCTCCGTCGCCTGCGTCACACCGGCGCTGGCCCAGCTCACCGTCGTTTCCCACTCGCCCACCCGCAACCAGAACAGCGTCGTCCTCAACACGTCCATCTCCGTCACCTTCGACCGGGCCGTGGACCCCGCGACGTTCACCAGCGCCAACTTCAAGCTCTTCGGCAAGCTCACCGGCCCGATGGTCGGGGCTCTGACCTTCACCAACTCCAATCAGACGGCGACCCTTACGCCGACGCGCCCATTCCTTGCGGGGGAGGTCGCGATGGTCGTGATGTCGCACAACCTCCGCGCGGCCGACACCACGGCCCTCCGCCAGGCCGGGTACACCTTCATGTTCACTACCCGGGCCTCCCACAGCCAGCATGTCTTCCGTCAGATGGCCAGCATCTCGAACCGCACCGGCGGCGGCTCGGGCCCGCAGACCCGCATCTACGGCGGGCTGGCCTGCGATCTCAACCGGGACGGCTGGTCCGACATTACCACCATCAACGAAGTCTCCGCCGATCTCCGCGTCTTCCTCAATCGCGCCGACGGCAGCGGCCTCTTCCAGCCCATGACCACTCCGTTCACCCCGCTCCCCGTCGAGTCCAGCCCCAACGAGGTCGCCGATTTCGACGGCGACGGGCTCATCGATGTCGTCACCTCCAGCGACGGAGCGGGACAGATCGCCGTCTGCTTCGGCAACGGCAACGGCACGTTCCGGACCCCGACTCTCATCAACGTCGGGGCGAACCCGCGCGGCTTCGGCATCGTCGATGCAGACGGCGACGGGGATTTCGATATCGCCGTCGCCTGCGCGGTCTCCAACAACATCTACCTTCTCCTCAACGACGGCGCCGGGCACTTCTCCGCTCCGACGATCTTCGACGGCGGGGTGGGCGGCGAGTACGGCATGACGGCGGCCGACATGAACAACGACGGCATTCTGGATCTCGTGGTCGCGGGGCGCGACTCGCAGACCGTCGCCCTGCTCCGCGGCAACGGCAACGGCACGTTCACGATCTCCTCCAGCCGCTCGATCGGGGGCGCGAACTGGGTGGTGGTCTGCGGCGACGTGAACAACGACGGCAACATGGACGTCTCGGCCGCCAACTCGTTCTCGTCGAACGGGTCGATCCTGCTGGGCAACGGCAACGGGACGCTCCAACCCGAGACGGTCTACGCGACGGGCGGGCACACCGTCTCCACCGACCTGGCCGACCTGGACGGCGACGGCGACCTGGACTGGATCCTGTCGTCGTTCGGCGCGGGGACGTGGTACGTCTACCTCAATAACGGCGCGGGCGCCTTCACGCCGCTGATCAGCTTCCCCGCCCCCTCCAACCCCTCGTGCTGCATCCCCGTTGACCTGGATAACGACGGCGACATCGACCTGGTTCTCACCGACGAGATCGCCGACGTGCTCGTGGTGATGATGAACGTCTGCCCGGCCGACTGGAACAACGACCACGCGGCCAACTCGCAGGATTTCTTCGATTTCCTGACGTCCCTCTTCACGGGCAACGCCGACTTCAACAACGACGGTGCCACCAACTCGCAGGACTTCTTCGATTTTCTCACGGTGTTCTTCGCCGGCTGCTCGTGACTCGGAGGCGCGGCCGGACGATCACGCAGCGGGCGATCGCGCGGCGGCGCGGGCGACGTGTTCTGCTTGCCTGGCAGGGACGGGCACGGCCGTGCTACGCTCAGCGGGTCACTCGCCGGAGTGGCGGAACTGGCAGACGCGACGGACTCAAAATCCGTTGGGGCTCACACCCCGTGCAGGTTCGATTCCTGTCTCCGGCATTGGAGTAGTGCTGAGCGCGGAGTGCTAGGCGCTGGGTGACGCCAGCCGCAGCAACAGGACCGCGAGCAACTGGCAACGCTCGACGAGGCTCGGAAGGTCGATCCACTCTTCGGGGGTGTGCAGGCCACCGCCGCGGACGCCGAGTGTGTCGATCGTCGGCAGGCCGGCCCCCTGCATGATGTTGCCGTCGCAGACGCCGGCGGTCCGGCTGAAGGGAAGGGGCTGGCCGAGGTCCTGTGCGGCGGCGCGGGCAAGGTCGGCCAGACGCTGGGTGGCCGGTGTGAACGGCTTCGCGGGGCGGTTGAAGCTGCGTCGGACGATGACCTGAGGGAGCGCCGGTGCGCCACCCACGCCGGACTGGGGTGGGGTCGCGAGGGCGTCGAGCTGCTTCGCGAGGGTGTCGGCGCCCGCGACGTTGGCAAAGCGGACGTTTCCCCAGGCGCGGGCGAGGTCGGGGACGACGTTGGTGGCGATGCCGCCCTGGAGCGGGCCGATATTGGCGATGAGGCCGCGGGCGGGGTCGGAGAGACGGGCGACGCGGGTGATGGCGTCGGCGAGAGCGTTGACGGCGGAGACGCCGGAGGCGAAATCGCGCCCGACGTGGGCGGCCTTGCCGTGGGCCTCGATGAGGAACTGGCCGGCGCCGCCGCGTTCGATGACCAGGCCGCCGCCCTCGGTGGCGGGCTCGAGGGCCAGGCCCCAGGCGTATTTCCCAGACGCGGCCTCGTCGTGGATGGCGCGTTCGGAGTGGTAAGAGCCCGTCTCCTCGTCGCTGTTGAGCAGGACGGTCCAGCCCCCCCACCCCGCCGCCTCCCCCGACTGCTTCGGGGCCGCGCCGGTTTCTTCGATCGCCTCGAGTGCGGCCACGGCGATGACCAGGCCGCCCTTCATGTCCACGCAGCCGGGACCGGTTGCGCGCCGGCTGTCGGGGGCGATGGTGAGAGAACGGAAGTCCCCCGACGGATCGTGGACGGTGTCGAGGTGGCCGGCGATGAGGACGCCGTTGGCTCCCGCGCCGGGTTTTCGGCAGATGGCGGTGGGAGGAGCGGGAGCACCGGGCCGGGCGCCGTAGAGCCAGTCGGGCTTGGGGTCTCCGGGGACGAGTTCGAGCTGCGCGCCCAGGGTCCTGAGCCGCTGCGTGAGCCGCTCGCGCGTTTCGTCCAGCGCGGGCGTGTTGTTGCCACCGGTGGGCAGGCCAACATGAAGCCGGAGATCCTCGAGCAGCGCTGCGGCGCGGCGCTGGATGGCCTGGCACACGCGGGACTCAGGGGAGGAAAGAGGCATGGTTTGATATCAAGAAGGCATCGAGGCATGCGGCATCAAGGCATCGAGGCGAAGACCGGTCAGACCGGAGGACGCTTGCCGGCCCGGCGCCAAGCGCTGAGCTGGCCGAGGTGGGCCATCTCGTGGTCGATCATGAGGTGGACGATCGCGTCGGCGATGTACGGGAAGCGATCCGCCCAGCGGGGGAGCGGGATGGGGCGAGAGAGGATCGACGGGTCGGCGCGTTCGAGGGCCGAGGCGAGGTCGTCGTGGTCGGCGAAGAACTTGCCCATGAGAACCTGCTTGCGCGGGTAGGCATTCACATCGCCAAGCGGCTTGGATTCCCGGCCATACGGGCTGCTGATCGGGTCCTCGAAGGACCTGCCCTGGAGGATGGCGCTGAGCACGGGCGGGTAGAGGCCGATGTGCGAGAAGACCCAGGCCGGGTGGTTCATCGTGACGCCCGGGACGGGCTGGCTGACCATGTCGGCGTCGGAGAGATCGGCGACCAGGCGCTGCGCGTAGTCGCGCTGGTGGGCCCAGGTGCGGAGGACGGCGGCGGTGAGGTGGTCGGGCATGGGGAAGGGGGGACGCGGGGACGGAATGAATCGTACAGACGAATGGACTTAGCGGCGCGACTTGGCCTTGCGAGAGGCCGCTCTGCGGCCTGCCGTTTTTCTGACGCACCGTGACGAGGCTCTCTTGGCGCCCCTTGCCGGAGCGACAAGGGACCTCATCAGCGGCTCCACGGTCCTGAGTTTCTCCATTGACATGATCATGCGACCCAACTCCTGGCAGCGGTCTTCGCCGACGACTTCCTTCCCCAGCGCGGTGAACTTCACGGCGATCTCGTCCTCGGTCATCGGGTCGCGCGGGTCGCCCTTGGGGACATCGACGCGCTTGGAGAAGGATTGGCCGCCGGTGGTCGTGATGGTCACGCGGCTGGGCTGGAACTTGGGGAAGAGCGCCTCGAACTCCTGGTTCGGCACAATCTTGACCTTGTCCATGACAGGGATCAGGGCCGGGTCCTTGATGCGCGAGTCCTTGAACTGCAGCGGGGTGACCATGCCGTCGAGGAGGCCGGCCGCGAGGCAGTAGGGGAGCGAGTGGTCGGCGGTTTCCTTGGAGTTGGGGCGGTATTTGTGGGGATCGCCCAGGATGTCGGCGGCACGGGCGATGACCTCGACCTTGATCTCGGCGACGTCGGCGGCCTGGATGTTGTTCTCCTTCACGACCTTCATCATCGCAGTCAGCGGGGCGTGGCTGAGGGCCTCGATGGGGAAGGACTTCATGCCGCAGTCGAGGATGCGGTAGTGGTCGTCGGCCGACGCCGGCAGCGCGCCCGTGAGCTTCGCGACGTCCCACTCGTGGCCAAAGACGTGGAAGAGCCCCTCCTTGCCGTCGATGACGTGCTCGGGGCCGGAGTAGCCGAGTTCGGCCAGGAGCGCCGATTCGACACCGGCGCGGGTCGCCATCGGGTCGACCGTGTTCTTCATGTTCGTGAGCCTGCCCGCGGTCACGGCGCCCAGCGTGCACGTGCGGCCGGCGGAGATGCCGATGGCGTGCTGGATCTTGCCGGCGGAGAGGCCGAGGATGCGCCCGGCGGCGATGGGCGCGGCGAACCCGGTGAGCGTCGCGTGGTGCCAGCCGTATTCGCGGATACCCGGGACGCCCGCCTCGCAGAGGCGCATCTCGATCTCGTAGGCGATGATGGTCGCGACGATCACGTCCTTGCCCGAGCGCCCCTTCATCTCCGCCAGCGCGAGCGGGCCGGCGATGATGTCGGAGGGGTGGCAGGGGTCGGCCTTCCAGTAGATGTCGTTGTAGTCCATCGCGCGGATCATGTGCGAGTTGAGCAGCGCGGCCTCGGCGGGGTCGGTCCTGAATCCGCTGACGAAGCAGGTGCAGGGGCCGCTGCCTTTGTCACCGCCGCGCATCCGCCGGGCGTGTTTGAGGAGGATGTGCGCATCCTCCTGGCGGCTGCCGCCCAAGGCGCAGCCGAGGGAGTCGTACCAGAAGAGCTTGGCGGTTCGGATCGCCTCGGGGCTGAGGTGCTCGTACTTGAGGCCGGCCGCCCAGGCGGCGAGCCGGGCGGAAAGGAAGTCGCTGGTCTTGAAGTTCTTGCTCGAGGAGCTCATGGGTATCCCGTGGGATGATCCGGAGGTGAGAAAGTCGCAGACGATACCCGGTCCGGACGGGATTGTCCCCGGGGACCGCCCGGGTCTGCGGGTCCGGCGGACATTCGGAGGGCGGATCAAGTCCCCTCTCGGCAGCGCCGATAACAACGGCCTATGGACCCCACCACGGCGACGGCGGTAGTCTGGATCGTGGA
>JBGPJM010000099.1:0-16551 GCA_041485385.1 Phycisphaerae bacterium
CCTTGCTCAATGAGCACAGGCAGTCTCGCATGCCGGCCGGCTTCGCGCAACCTAACGGAAGCGCAACGGCGCGCGGGGATTAGGTGGGACCCGTATCATACGTCCGGATGTCGCGCTGCTTCGGAGGTCTTGCGGGATCCCCCGCATTCCGGGTTGGGCCCATCTTGCGCGCCCAAACGGGGAAATACCCCATGGTTTTGGCGCGTTTTTGGGGACGTTCGGTAGACTAGCCCCGAGGTTCGAGGTTCCGCGCGGTCTTGCTAGCACTTCTCGTGCCTGATGCCCGATCCCCATCGCTCGCGGTGGAATGGGTCGTAATACCCCCTGTTTACGGGGTGATCGATGGAATCCGGTGGGCGTCTGCTGGCCATGCCTCTCGACTGCGTATCAACGTGGTGGACCACCTGCGCGCGACCGTCATGACTCTCGCGATAGCGCCAATCTGGTCGTGGCTGATGCTCGGCGCGGCGGCCCTCCTGGGCGCGGGCGGGGTGGTGCTCGGAGCATGGGCGATGCTGTGGGACCGCTCGCGCGGCAGGCGGCGGGCGGAGGAGCCAGCGAGATGAGACGGGGTGCAGGCGCCATCGTCGTCTTCCTGCTGCTCGGCGCGGCGATCAACGTGGCGGCGGCGTGGGGGTGCGCGCTGTGGTCGCCGGTGGATCGCGTTGTGCATTACGGGGCGGAAGGGGAGGCGCCGCCGCGGGCGCTCTCCGGGATGATCGAGC
The DNA here is from genome assembly GCA_041485385.1 of Phycisphaerae bacterium. Taxonomy (GTDB): domain Bacteria; phylum Planctomycetota; class Phycisphaerae; order Phycisphaerales; family UBA1924; genus JBGPJM01. Next base: position 726 of record JBGPJM010000099.1, read on the forward strand.
CGGCCTGGTTGGTGCCGAGCTTACCGGAGAGGGACGTTTTGACTTGGGGCGACTTTGTTGACCGAGGCATTGGCGTTGACTCGCATTGGTTCTTGACGATGGAGCGACCTTCTGCGCCGGACTCTCACGTCTTTTTTGGCGTCATGTACCTGGTCATCGCGCACCGGGCAGGCTGGCCCGCACTCGCCCTGGAGTGCGACCGATCGGGTGCATGGACGGGCGAGGAGCATCCCTGGCAGAAGCAGTGGCGCCATGGCCTCATCCCGCCAGTCTTCGCGCACGCCCTATCCGGGCGGGGTGACGGATCGAACCCCATCCCGCTTCGCCCGATCTGGCCGGGCTTCGCGCTCAACACGCTGCTGTACGGCGCCGCGTGCTGGACGCTGGTGAGTGGGCCGTGCACGCTGCGCCGGTGGCGGCGCGTTCGGCGGGGTTCGTGCCTGGCGTGCGGATATCCGGTGGTGGGGCTGGGGAGGTGTCCGGAGTGCGGGAGGGAGGAGGGAGTGGGCGGTGCCGGCTCCGATCCGGGTGCCACCACTCGCCGCACTCGTTCTTCCTCTCCTTAGTCTCGTTCAATCCTCCCGCGGCGCAGTGGTGCCTCGGGGGTCCGGCCATGACTGCCGCATCCACAACACCCCCCGCGCCTCGTTCTTCTCTTCTCTCCCGTCACCGCGCATGCGCCGCCGGCTGCGCCAGCCACACCGGGCAATCCACCTGCACCGCTCCCGAGGTGTTCCCCGCGTACCAGCGTGCACTGGACCTCTCCCAGTCCACCGCACGATCGACGAGGCCGCGCTCGACGGGGTTGCGATGGATGTACGCGGTCTTCTCGAGGAGCTCCTCATCCGACCAGATGTTGCGGTCGTAGCCGCCGCCGCGCTGCCAGAAGCGGGTGCGCCCATGCGGATCGACGATCTTCTCCAGCACCGGCGCATCGAGTTCTCTCCAGCGGGCGATGACCTGGAGAGCGAACCCTCGCTTCAGGGCCCACATGGGGGCAACGATGCTCACCTGGCCGTGCGCCGGAAGCACGAGCAGGTGCATGTGCTCGGGCATGACCACCCAGGCGATGATGCGAAGGCCGCTGCTCCGCTGGGTCTCGGCGAGCATGCGGGCGAAGAGGTCGCGTATCGCAGGGTTGCCCAGCAGCCGCATGCGCCGGTAGCAGGAGAGCCTGAGGAACCGCATGCCGTTCAGGCTGTCGCGCCGTTTCATCCACTTGAGCGGCGGAGGTTTGTGCGGGGAGTCGGGCGATTCTTGGGAGCGGACATGGGGGGTAGATTGCCGACTCAACCTGGAGTGGGAGATTGACGCGGGCGAGGGCCGTGGTGGCCGGGCCCCCGCGGCACCACTGCGCCGCGGGAGGAGTGGGGGAGACGAGGAGAGGAAGAACGAGTGCGGCGAGTGGTGGCACCCGGAGGTGGGACGCGCATGGGACGCGCACGCGGCGCGCGGGCAGCGGGCCTGATTCTCCGCCGGACCGCCCGAGAACGGTTGACAGTGCGCGGCCGGGGTGTATGGTGACCGCGTAGCTCGTTCGAGCTGTGGATTCCCCACTCGTTCATGGGATCTGGCGTGAAGAACTGGGCAGCCGCGGCGGCCGCGGCAAGGAGGTCCCCGGTTCTGGGTTGGCATCCTGCGCGCCAAATCGGGGTAATAGGTGCAGATTCTCTTGTGTCCGAACCGCGGCGACGTAGAGTGGGCTGAGGCCTTGGGTCTTAGGCCTTGGGCCCTGGGGTAGGAGCCGAAGGCCTAGGGCCTGACGCGGGAAGGGGGACGCGGGGATGGCGGGCGGGGCCTTCCAATATGAACTGTCGGTGGTCTTCGGCGGGCGGTGCTGCGCGCGCCAGTCGGTCGAGCGTGCTTGCCCGCCCCCCTCACGCCTGCGCGTTTTAGGGTTCCAGCGCGCACAAACGGGGCAGACCGCACACAACCTCTTGCAAAACAACGACTTACACGCGACAGGCCCGCCGGAGGAAATCCAAAACTCTCAAAATATCTCCAAAACTCTCAAAAACTCTCGCAAACTCCCCTGTGTATCTCAAAAACTCTCCGACTCTCTCCAAACTCAGAGTGTGCGCACATATTGGCGGACGCTAACCGTCTCAAACATCGATGCCACAAGCACTTACAGCAAAAAACATCCCGGCGAGAAGTCGAAAAAAGTCGCAAAAAGTCAACGAAAGTCGACGGAAGTCGAAGCAAGTCGCGAGAAGTCGTATCAAAGTCGACCCAACCCGCTCGGAACTCGGCGCAAGCCGACAGAAGTCGTCGCGAGAATCGACTTCGGCAGTGGGAGTGCGACTGGATGGATTTCCGGGGGCCAACTCATTGTGCAACAACGAGTTACGCGCGACTTCGCCCGCCAGAAAACCTCAAAAAACTCATGCCGAACCTCAAGAAACCCATGCCGAACCTCACGGATCCCGCCGCACCCTTCCTCACGGGCTCGCCTTCTTCTTCCGCTCGACCTTCTTCTTCGCCGGCTTGCTTGTCCCGAGTTCCTTCATCACGTCCTCCGGCGACTCTCCCGGCCCGACACCCAGCTTCTCGGCCATCGCCCGCGCGTTGACCGGCGAGAGCTCCTTCTCCTCGGTGTTATCGAAGAAGACGAACATGTCGCGCCCGTCCTTGGGGGCCGCGGAGGCCGGCATCGGTTCGGCGACCCGGCGTCCCTTCGCGGGCTCGGGCTCGCCGCCGGCGCGCCAGGTCTCGATCTTCTTTGCCCACGCCGCGATCTCTTTCGCCGTGTACCCGCTCTCGTGGCCTTCGCGTTCGCCGTGCAGGCGCACGTACACCCAGTCCGCCGTGATGTCCTCGGCCGTGGGAAACTTGCTGTCCGCGTCGGCGACGACCATCGCGACGTTGAACTCGCGCAGGAGGGAGATGAACTCGCCCGTCAGGAAGCTCTCGTGCCGGAACTCGACGGCGTGGCGCACCGGCCGGAGCGCATCCGGATCGAGCGCAGCGCGCCCGTCCATCCACGAGTCGTGCTGCTCCGCCAGGCGGGCCAGCTCCGCCGTGTCGCGCGGCAGCAGCTCGAAGAACTCGCGGAGGCGGGCCGCGTCGAACTTGAGCTGCGGCGGGAGCTGCCACAGGATCGGCCCGAGCTTCTCCTTCAGGCAGAGCAGGCCCGAGGCGAGGAAGTTGGCGAGCGGGCCCTTGGCGTCCTTGAGGCGGCGCACATGAGTGAGGTACTTGCCGCCCTTGAGCGCGAAGACGAACCCCGGCGGAGTCTGCTCGCGCCACGACTCGAAGCTCGATGGCTTCTGCATCGAGTAGAAGGTGCCGTTGATCTCCAGAGCGCCGAACCGCCGGCTTGCGTACGCCAGCTCCTTCCCCTGCGGCAGCCCCTTGGGGTAGAAGTTCCCCCGCCACGGCGGGTAGGTCCAGCCCGAGATCCCGACCAGCACACGTGCCATCGCACTAATTTACCCGTTCAGGCCTGGCGATCACGCCCGTTGTTGGTGGCTCCCCCGCCGCCCTCTCCCTGCTTCTCCAGCTTGCCATCGACGTGCCAGGCCGGCGGGTCCGACCCGGCCCCCAAAACTTTCCCTTGCAAGGGGGTGCCGCCGCGCGGTAGTGTGTCAAGCCGACGCACGAATCCCCGAGTCCGAGTTTTCTCCATTCCTGAGCAAAGGGGCACATCTGTGGGCACCTCCCTTCGCAACCGCTGTGGCATGCTCCCGTTCCGGGCACGCGCTCTCGCGGCCGCCATCATCGCGGCCGGATTCGCCGCCTTCAGCGCCGATGCCCAGCAGTTCCAGCGCGTCCTGTGGGACGGCGGCAACGAGCGGGCCTTTTCCATCGAGCGCTCGTCCGGCGGCGGGTACATCATCGTCGGCACCCGCGAGCTCACGCCCGGCATCTTCGGCGTCGAGCTGAAGAGGACCGACGCGCTGGGCAATCTCGTCTGGACCCACCTCTACACGACGCCCGCGGGGTCGAACACGGCCCAGAGCGTCCGCCAAACCTCCGACGGCGGGTACATCATCGGCGGCGAGACCACCGCCGTCGCGGGCGCGGCGGTACAGATTCTGCTCATCAAGACCAACCCCCTCGGGGTGCTCACCTGGGCGCACGGCTACGGCGGCAACGCGAACACCCCCTTTGGCGGCACCGTCGTCCGCGAGCTCGCCGGCGCCGGCGGCCAGCCGGGCGGATATGCCGCCATCGGGCGCCGCTTCGGTCTGGGCGGCACCATCATGGGTGGCGTGCTCATCCGCACCGACCCGCTGGGCAATCTCATCTGCTCCGAGTACTACCGCGACAGCCGCTACGGTAACGCGTCGTTCATGAGCTTCAACGATGTCCGCCAGAACCCCGACGGCACGCTGAACATCATCGGCTGGACGGAGAACTCCGACGTGCCGCCCTCCGAGCTGCTGCACGTCAAGACCGACCCATGCGGGGCGATTCTCTTTGCCAAGACGTACGGTCCGCAGACCGAGTCGTCGCGCGGCGAGGGCCTGGAGCGGCTGGCGAGCGCCGACTACGCCCTCACCGGCAGCCTCATCGACGTTGGCGGCAATGCCTATACGTACGTGCTGCGGACCAACCCGGCCGGTATCCCCATCTGGCAGCGGGTCCTGCGCATCTTCACCAACCCGCGCTCCATCCGCGAGACCGTCGCCGGTCACCTGGCCATCGCCGGCATGGGTCCCGTTGACGGCGGGATCCTCCGCCTGAACGGCGCGGGCGCGTTCGTGCTCTCGGAGACCTACGGCACACCCCCCTCGACCGACAGCGCCGAGGAGGCCATCACCACCGCCGACGGCGGGTTTGGCATCGTCGGCGCCACCAATATCCCCGGCCCCTTCGGGTTCTACTTCATCAAGACCAATCCCCCGGGCCTCAGCCTCTGCAACGAGGCCCCGCTCCAACTGGGCCCGGTCGTCCGCGACCTGGTCCGCGACGTGCCCCTGACGATCGTGCCCAACCCCGGCGAGATCGTGATCCAGATGGCCGACACCGCCCAGATCACCGAGAACACCGTCCTCTGCCTGAACCGCGGCTGCGTCCCGCCGCCCACACGCATGGTTCTGTGGCTCCCCTTCGACGACACCGGCGCGCCCTCCTGCAACGCCGTCTCCGCCAACAACGGCGCCTGGTTCGGCGCCCCGCCGCCCGTCCCCACCCCCGGCGTCGTCGCCAACGGCCTCTGCCTCAGCGCCGCCGCGGGGAACTACGTGCAGGTCGCCCCGCACCCGGCCATCAACTTCTCGACGCAGAGCTTCTCCATCGACTGCTGGGTCCGCTACGCCAGCGCCCAGGGCCTGCAGGTCATCCTCGACAAGCGCTGCGAGGGGAGCTGCGCCCCCAACGTCTTCGGCTACAGCCTCTACCTCAACGGCAACGCTCTGGGCTTCCAGCTCGCCGACGGCGCTGCCCACAACTACGCCGGCCCCGTCCTCCCCCTCGTCAACACCTGGTACCACGTCGCCGTCGTCGTCGACCGCCCCAGCAGCACCCTCACCTTCTACCGCGACTGCACGCCGACGGTCGTGCCCTTCGGCGTCGTGCTCGGCTCCATCGCCCACCCTCTTGGCAACATCAAGCCCCTCCGCATCGGCCGCCGCTCCGACCTCGGCACGCCGGGTTTCTTCACCGGCTGCATCGACGAACTGGAGATCTTCGGCAAGGCCCTCACCGCGACCGAGCTGCAGTCCATCTGCGACGCCGGCTCCCGCGGCAAGTGCAAGCGCACCTGCTACCTGCCCCTGGCCTCCTTCTGCGACGCCAACGTCAACACCATCACCGTGACCGGGCAGATCTGCAATCGGGGCTCGCCCACCCAGAACTTCAACATCCTCCCCACGACGCTCCCCGTCGGCGCCGGCTGCAACATCTTCGGGCCGGTCGTCACCGCCCCGGCCTCGGTCCTCGTCCCCGCCTGCTCCTGCGTCAACTTCAACTACACCGTCACCCGGCCGCCGGGCATGAACGCCCTCAACGACATGGGGTGTTACGAGATCACCTTCCAGGCCGCCATCACCGGCGAGATCTTCAGTTGCCGCGCCAAGGTCGTCGACGCCCGCGGCACCTGCGGCGGCTGGGGCCAGTTCGCGTGCTGGATCAACGCGCCGACGCTCGTCAGCACCCCTGTCCCCATCGACATCACCAACCTCCTGCCCGTGCAGCGCATGATCGCCTACCGCGTCTCCATCCAGGGCGATGACGACAACCCGTCGCCCAACTGGGTCCGCCTCAACGGCCTCCCGCCCGGCATCCCCGTGACCGGCACGCTCACACTGGCGCCCGGCGGCACCGGCCGGCCGAACGTCCAGGTCATGTTCGATGAAGACGACGCCGGCCCCGCCTACACCATCCTCCTCGAGGCGGACACCGACGGTGACGGCGTGCCCGAGCCCCTCACCGCCGCCCGCCTGTCCAATACGGAGGGCGGCTGCGCCGCCGACTTCAACGGCGACGGCGTCCTCAACAGCCAGGACTTCTTCGACTTCCTCACCGCGTTCTTCAACGGCAGCGCCGACTTCAACGGCGACGGCCTCACCAACAGCCAGGACTTCTTCGACTTCCTCACCGCCTTCTTCGCCGGCTGCAGCTGAGAAATCAGGCATCAGGCAGGCATTCCGCCGCACTTCCCGCGAACGGGCGGTGCGGAGGATGGTGCGCGCCCGGCGCGCGGGTAGACTTGTGCAGCGCCCCCTCCGGGGGCGACCCCTCCCCCGCGCGGAGCCCCGAATGCCTCCTCCGTTCGCCCGCCTGCTCATGCCGGGCCTGATGGTGCTGTCGATGACGGTCCTCCTGCCATCGGCCCGCGCCCAGGTCATCCTCACCGCACCCCTCGACGTCAACTCCCTCGTCGACGCCGGCCAGGCCTCGCTCACCGCGACGCCGTGGGATATCGGCCAGCCGCGGGACGTCTTCGACGGCAACACGGACACGCTCTATCGCTCGGCGAACATCAACCCGGCGCAGATCACCGTCACCCTCGGTGCGCCCCAGACGTTCCACCACTTTCGCGTGCTGTGCGCCGGCGGCACGACGCGCTGGCGCATCGAGACGGCCGAGACCGAGGCGGACCTGGACGCGCACGCCGGGTCGTACTTCCTCCTCATTGATTGGACGACCTCCCCCAACGAGACGTGGTGGACGCTCACCCCCGCGGCCCCGCGCTCGGCGCACCTGATCCGCCTGACCGCCAACCGCCTCGTCGGCGACAACTATGTGCACATCCGCGAGTGGGAGATCCACACGTCGGTCACGGTGAGCTCGCTGGTTATCTCGCCCGCCTCCTACGAGCTCTTCCCCACGCAGACGCAGCAGCTAGTCGCCTTCGGCGCGGCGAGCACCGGCGGGATCATCCAGCTCGGGTCGCAGGTGGCCTGGCAGTCGTCGCTCCCCGGGGTGGCGGGGGTGAACGCCTCGGGGCTGGTGACGGCGGGGTCGGTCGGGGATGCGAATGTGACGGCGACGCTTGGCGGGCTTCCGCCGGCCGCGGCTTCGATTCATGTGCTGGACGGTGCGGCCCAGCCCGGCTCGGCGCCGGTGATCAGCAAGCGGTTCCTCGGTCTGAGCTTCGACCCGACGCTGAGGTCGCAGGGTGGGCAGCGGCTGAACACGTACTTCGGTTGGGGCGATCCGCTGCCGCACATCCAGGCTGCGCTGAACGGCCTCAACAACGCCAGCCACGGCCAGCTCGACGCCCGCCTCACAAGCTTCATCAATGCCGACGTCTGGCCCGTCAAGGCCGACGGCTACATCTACACCGAGCCGGTGTACCTCGCGGGCCAGTGGCACATGCCCGACGGGGTGGACTACCAGACGATCTGCCGCGACTACGACCTGGCGCGGCGTGTGGACAGCGGCGAGGTTGATGAGGTGTATCTCGACGGTGCGCCGTACTTCGGCTACTGGGAATCGACGATGGCCGGGCGGGGCGGGTACTACTGCAACAGCGGGCCGCAGGACGGCGTCGCGTGCTCGAAGATCTTCGTCATGATGGGGGGCAACTACGAGCGGTGGGACACGATCCTGCACGGCGATGGGCACCGGGGCGAGTCGATCATGAGCTTCGTCTACGGGTTCTGGGCGATCGACCAGGACCGGCACCTCTGGGAGCGCTTCACGCACAACATCGGGCAATCGCCGCAGACGCCCGCGTGCGGCTCGGTGCATTACCCGCCCAACGGCGTGGCCGGCTACGACTACGCCAACCCGCAGACCGTCCAGAGCACCGCGATCGACTGGGAGCAGAACTTCCCGTTCCTCACCGGCCAGACCGGCCCGGTGAACGCGGAGACCTGGGGCGCGCCGTACCAGTTCAACTACCTGTCGTGGTGGTGGGGGCACATGCCGCACGTGGGCGGGCGGAACTTCGCCGACGGATACAACCGGCTCAACAACTGGTGGGAGTACACGTACAACTTCAACGCGCACGCGGAATCGGGCGGCGAGCACTGGGCGGGGGCTGCGCCGCCGCCGGCGGTGCTGTCGCCGATTGCCGAGCGGATGATCGTCTCGCCGGCGGGCGACGAATGGGCCCCGCGGGTGAACTCGTCAGGGCGGGTGGTGTGGCAGGGCTTCGACGGCGAGGACTACGAGATCTACTCGGCGAACGCGGACGGCACGGGGTTTGTGCAGATCACGAATAACGCGCTCAGCGACGAGGCGCCGGCGATCAATGATGCGGGGCAGGTCGTCTGGCAGGCCTTCGACGGGCGGAGCTACGACATCTACACGGCCCGGGCCGATGGGACGGGCCTCCGGCGGATCACGTCCAACACGAGCAACGAGTGGCACGCGGCGATCAACAGCGCGGGCCGGATCGTGTGGGACCATTGGGACGGGCGCGACTACGAGATCTTCTCGGCAAACTTCGACGGCTCGGGCGTGACGCAGCTCACGAGCAACAACGCATCCAGCGGCAAGCCGCGCGACGATGTGTGGCCGCGGATAGCTGATGATGGGCGGGTGGTGTGGGCCGGCTACGACGGGACCGACTGGGAGATCTACTCCTGCATGGCCACGGGCGGGTCGATCACGCAGCTCACGGACAACGTCTGGGACGATGAGTACCCGCAGATCAGCCGCACGGGTGGGCACGTGGTGTGGCAGGCGCGGGTGGCCTCGGGCAACACCGAGGTCTTCGCGGCGTCGGCGACGGGCGGACCGGTGGTGCGGCTGACGAGCAACTCGCGCGAGGACTGGTGGCCGCAGGTGAACTCGGCGGGGACGGTGGTCTGGATGGGCCACGACGGGACTGGAGGGGGGGATTGGGAGATCATGCGCGGGAGCGTGACGGGGGTGCCGGGGCCGGTCGCGGTGACGAGCAACTTCACGCACGATCAGTACCCGCGGATCGACGAGGTGGGTCGGATCGTCTGGCAGGGGTTCGACGGCGGTGATTGGGAGATCTACTCCCTTGACGCCGCACCCGGTGCGCCGATCCAGCGACTTTCCGACAACAGTTACGACGACCGCTGGCCGGCGATTTCGCCCACGGGCGGGTTTGTAGTTTGGCACGCCGAGTCCACGCTCACCGGTGCGGGGCGGTTGACGGACATCCACGTCCACGCCCCCGGGGGCGGGTGCGCAGCGGACTTCAACCACGACGGCTCCCTGAACTCGCAGGATTTTTTCGACTTCCTCTCCGCGTTCTTCGCCGTCCCCACTCCTCCCGGCGCCGACTTCAACCACGACGGCGCGGTGAACTCGCAGGATTTCTTCGACTTCCTCGGCGCGTTTTTCGCCGGCTGCGGCTGACGCCCGGAGCGCGTTCCCGTTACATTTGACAGGACGGAGGACGGCGATGGCGGTGGAGCTGCGCGAGGGTGTGCTTTGGGTCGGCGGCCGGCGCGTGCCGATCGTCGCCGGGGAGATGCACTATTGGAGGTTGAACCCGGCCCGCTGGGGCGAAATCCTCGCGAGGTACCGCGAGCTTGGGCTGACCATGCTGGCGACGTACGTCCCGTGGCAGTACCACGAGCTGTCGCCTGGGGTGTTCGACTTTGAGGGCAAGACGGAGCCGCAGCGGGACCTGGCGGGGTTTCTGCGGGCGGTGCAGGAGGCGGGGCTGTGGGTGTTCATCAGGCCGGGGCCGTACATCTACTCGGAGTGGACCAACGCCGGTGTGCCGGACCGGGTGGTAGGGCTCTGCCGGATGTCGGACGAGTACCGGCGCGAGGCGGCGGTGTGGATGCACGCGGTGACGGAGGTGGTCTCGCCGCACTTCGCGACGCGCTCGGACTCGGGGAACATCGTGCTCTTCCAGCCCGACAACGAGATGGACCTGTTCTCGCACTGGTTCGAGGGGCCGTGCGGGCTGGATGGCACGCAGGCGGGGTTCTTCCAGGAGTTCCTGCGGGAGGCCTACGGCGAGGGCGAGCGTGGGGGTGGCGGCGGCGGAGGGGGCGGAGGGGGGGTGTTGCGGCTCAACGAGGCGTGGGGAACGTCGTACGCAACACTCGCCGAGGCCCAGGCGATGGCGGAACCGACGGACCGCTTCGATCCTCGACAGCGGACGCGGACCCGGGATTTCTGGCGGTTCCAGCACTGGGCGGTGGCGAAGGCGGTGAAGTGGCACGCCGACGAGTATCGGCGCCTGGGCGTCGACCTGCCGATGGTGGCGAACTACTACCCCGGCGGCGATGTGCAGAACTGGCGCGAGCTGTCGCGCGCGGGGGGCGTGGACATCCTCGGGATCGACTGGTACCCGCGCAACGAGTTCGGCCTGGGGGCCACGGGCGCGGCGGGCGGGGCCCAGGGGGGCGGGCTCGGCGGCGACGCACGCGAGGAGCACCGCCGGTTCATGGATACCTGCCGCTACCAGCGGGTGGTGTCGAAGGTGCCGATGATCGCGGAGCTGGAGTGCGGCGTGTGGCACGGGTACCACGAGTATGTGGGGTCGCCGTCGCCGGCGCACTACCGCCTGATGGCGTGCTCGGCGATGCTGGCGGGGATCACGTCGATCAACTGGTACATGCTCGTCGGGCGCGACAACTGGTACTTCACGCCGGTGAACGAGCGGGGGGAGCTACGCCCGGAGGTGGCCGAGGCGGTGATGGGGGTGAACAGGCTGTGGGGCGCGGCGGATCCGGCGGGGCTGGAGAAGCTCTGCTCGGCGGCGGTGGTGGTGGATGCGGAGCAGATCGGCACCGATGGGATCCTGGCGGACAACGCGGCGCTGCGGGCGTTCTACGACGCGGGGATCGATTTCGAGCTCTTCGACCCGGAGATGGAGCCGCCCGGCGGCGCGGTGCGACCGCTGATGATCTACGGAGCCGCGGACTGGCTGGCGCGGGCGTCGCAGGCGTGCCTGGTGCGGTACGTGGAGGAAGGGGGAACGCTGGTGGTGTGCCGGCAGCGCCCGCTGCGCGACAGGACGTTCCACGAGTACAACGGGCTGGGGCTGGTGGAGCCGGCGCGGGTGCTGTCGCGTCTGGGGAAGAAGGTGCGGGTGGAGCTGCCAGGGGTTGGCCGCGTGAGCGCGACGGGCTCGATCGCGGAAGGGGCGGTGTGGAACTGGGATGGCGAGTCGCTGGCGCGCGATGCGGAAGCGATCTGGTGCGAGCAGGTGGCGGGGACGCAGCAGGCGATCGAGAACGCCGACGCGTGGATGAAGCGGTACCGAGGGAAGCGGTGGATCTGCGGGTACGTGGAGCGGCGAGGGCGCGGCCGCCTTGTGGTGCTCGGAGTGCCGGTGAACGGCGAGCTTGTGGCGGCGCTGCACGCGGCGGCGGGAGCGCCCGTGTTCGCCCGGGCCGAGTTGCCGGGTGTCCAGACGGCCCTGTTCCGGCGCGGCGACCGGCTGGTGCTGGTCGGCGCGAGCCTAGGGGATGGTGCGGCGAGGATTCGTATCACGCTCGGGGGTGTGAAGACTCCCCCCCAAGTCCGGGTGACCGACCTCTGGACGGGGCGCGCGGAGGAGGCCGCTGTGTCGAGCCTGAGCGTGCGGCTCGAGCGCAGAAGCGGCGGTGTTTGGGCAATCGAGCCCATTTGAGGGTGCTGGGCGGCGACACCATCAAGTGTGCGGCGGCGCGGGCCGATTCGTCTCCGGAGAGCGATACCCGATGCTCCCGGCCGAGCCGGGGCGGGTTACCGGACGGGCGGCGTCCGTGGCACGGTGAGTTGTCTTCCCAAGGCTGGAGGGCATGACGCGAGTCAACAGTCCCACGCTTGTTGTCCTTCGTCACGCTCCAGCAATGGCGGTGTTGGCGGTCACGTTCCTTGCCACGGCGTGGGGGCTCGGCGCGTCGGCGGGGTGGCGCCCGTGGATCGTGCTGGGTGGGGGTGTGCTGGCGAGCATCGGGATGGTGTGGTCGACATCGCGGACGCGGACGACGGCGATGGCGCAGGTCCAGGCGACGACGGCGTCGTTGAGGAAGAGCGAAGCGGAGGCGCGGAAGCTGGCGCTGGTGGCATCGCGGACGGAGAGCGGCGTGCTGATCACGGACGCGGCGGGGCGGATCGAGTGGGCGAACGAGAGCTTCACGCGGATGTCGGAGTTCACGCCGGAGTTCGTGCAGGGACAGGGGATCGACGATCTGGCGGAGCGGTGCTGGACCGCGGAGACGGCCGCGCGCCTGCGCGCACGGATGCGGGGCGGGCTTGGCTTCGCCGGGGAGATCAGGGCGCGGAGCAGGTCGGGGCAGATGTTCTGGGCGGACACACAGGTGCAGCCGGTGCGCGACGGGGGCGGCGTGCTGACGAACTTCATCGTGGTGCAGCGGGACATCACCGAGTCGCGCCTGGCCGCGGAGAGCATGAAGCAGAGCGAGGAGCGGTACCGGGCGATCGTGGGGAACATCCCGGGCGCCGTGTACCGGTGCTCGCCGCACGAGGGGCGAGCGATGCACTTCGTGAGCAACCACATCGGGGCGTTGACGGGGCGCGAGGCGGAGGGGTTCATCCTCGGCCGGCGGTGGACACTGCGCGAGATGATCGAGTCGGAGGATCTGGCGCGCCTGGACCGGGCGGTGGAGGAGGCGGTGCGGCTCCAGGAGCCGTACGTGGTGGAATACCGGATCCGCGACTCGGGCGGTCGGGAGCGGTGGGTCTACGAGAAGGGGCGCGCGGCGTACACGGCCGACGGCGAGCCCCTCTGGCTGGACGGCGTGCTGTTCGATATCACCGACCGCAAACAGGCGGAGCGCGAGCAAGCGAGCCTGGTGAAGGCCGAGGCGGAGCGGAATCGCCTGCGCGAGACGGTGAAATCGATGGAGCAGCTGCTGGGGGTGGTCGCGCACGAGCTGAGGACCCCCTTGGCGGGGCTGCGGATGACGGCCGAGCTGGCGATGACGCAGCCGGGGAACCCGGAGATCCAGAGGAACTGCCTTGAGCAGATGAGGGGGACGGCGGTCGGGATGTCCGAGACCGTGGAACGGATGCTGGAGGGCGCGCAGGTGACGGGCGGGAAGATGACGTGGTCGTGGGGAACGGTGGATCTGGAGGGTGTCTGCCGCGAGGGCGTGCGGCTGGCCGAGGCGCTCGCGAAGGGGACCGGTGTGGAGGTGTCGGGGAGCGTGGCGCCGGGATGCGAAGCGATGAAGGGGGACGGGGCGGCGGTGCAGCGGCTGCTGACGAACCTGGTCGGGAACGCCTGTCGACACACCGGCGAGGGGCGCGTGCAGATCAGCGTGGAGCCGTGGAGGCCGGAGGGCGGCGGCCGGGGCGTGCTGGTGCGCGTGGCGGATACCGGTCGCGGCGTGAGTGTGGGGGAAGTCCGGGGCCTTGGTGAGCCGTTTGCGCTCAGCAGAGGGGGGATGGGGGATCGGCAGACGGGGGTGCTGGGCGGGACGGGGCTGGGGCTGTTCATCTGCCGCACGATCGCCGCGGCGCACGGCGGGCGGATCCGGCTGGCGAGCGAGCTCGGGGTGGGGACGGTGGTGAGCGCGATGCTGAGGACGGACTTGGGGTGGCCGGTGACCGGGGAGCAGTCGCCCGAACCGATCGAGGTGACGGCGCTCGAGGCCCGGGAGGCGAGGGCGGCATGAGCCTGATCCTGATCATCGACGACGCGGCGATCATCCGGCAGCCGATCGAGCTGGCGCTGAAGGCGGCGGGGTACGAGACGGTGAGCGCGGAGAACGGGCTGGAGGGGCTGGCGCGGATGTCGTCGCGGAAGCCGGACCTGATCCTGCTGGATGTGTCGATGCCGGTGATGGACGGGATCTCGTTCCTGGAGCGGGTCCGGCAGGACCCCAAGACCAAGGACGTCCCGGTGATCATGCTGACGGCGACGGGGGACAAGAAGCTGGTGGTGCGGGCGCTCAAGCTGGGGATCTCGAGCTTTCTCCTGAAGTCGAACTTCGGGCTGGAGATACTGCTGGAGCAGGTGAAAGCGCACCTCGTGGGCGCTGTGGCGGGGTCGAGTGCGGCCCCGGGCGAGGGCGCACCGGCGACGGTTGAGCGGGGCACCCCGGAGCGTTCGAGCGACGCGCCGGCGCCCAAGGGGAGCGCGGGGGCGCGCGGTCCCGGCGGCGCTGCGGCGCCGGCGAGTGCCGGCGTACGCGGGGTCGCGGCGAGCGTGAAGATTCCCGGCGCGGCCCGGGCCGGCGGCGGGGGTGCGGCGGCGCCGATGGGAGCGGAGCGGATCACGGCCGCGAAAGAGGTCGCGGCGCAGTGGGAGGCGCGGAGCGCGGTGAGCGGTGAGGAGCCGTCGGAGCGGCTGCGGTCGCTGAAGCCGCTCATGACGCGGACGGAGGTGGCCGACCGGATCAACGGGTGCGAGCAGCTGCACGCCTTCTCGCCGACGGTCAGCCAGCTGCTGAAGATGCTGAGCAACCCCTCGACGTCGATCGAGCGGGTGGTGAAGATCGTGGGGCAGGACCACGCGATCGCGCTGAAGATCCTGAGGATGTCCAACTCGGTGGCGTACTCGCGCGGGGAGCCGGTGGACTCCGTGCACAAGGCGGTGCTCCGGATCGGGCTGGAGCGGATCAGGCAGGCGGTGCTGAACATCGGGGTGGTGGAGCAGTTCGCGGAGTCGAAGGCGGGGGAGCGGCTGAGCCTGGTGCACTTCTGGGAGCACGCGATCGGGGTGGGGCTGGCGGCGGCGGCGATCGCGGCACACATGGAGAACGTGGACCCCGACGCGGCGTTCACGATGGGGCTGCTGCACGACGTGGGGCGGGTAATCCTGCTGGAGCAGTTCGGGGACGTGTACGAAGTGGTGGTCCGCACGGCGCGGGAGCTGGAGCTTCCGCTCGAGCAGGTCGAGAGCCGGATGCTGCTGGTGAACCACGCGGACGTGATGGACCGCGTGCTGCACTCGTGGAAGTTCGCGCGCCAGCTGGTGAACCCGATCGTGTTCCACCACCTCTCGGCGGGGAATATCCGCAAGGTGGCGCCGCGCGAGACGGAGCAGGTGGGGATCCTGGCGCTGGCGAACCGGATGGCGCACGCGATGATGCTGGGGACCAGCGGAAACGAGGTGGTGTACCCGACGGACGACCTGTGCCAGCTGCTGCGGCTGGACGGCAAGAAGTTCCAGCAGATCGCCGAGATCGTGCCGGGGCAGACCGACGACATGAAGATCGCGATGCTGGCGATGACGCGGGGCGCGGCGTGGGACAAGATGACCGACCGCTACCGGGCGCGGCTGGCGGGGCCGGTGCGTCCCCTGTTCATGAGCGCGACGCCGGAGACGGACGCGTACCGGCTCTTCATCGAGCGACTGGGCGAGCGGGGCGTGGACGAGCCGCCCAACGTCGGCGTCGTCCATATCGGCGCGGCGCGCGACAGCGTGATGATGACCGAGCGCTACAAGCGGGCCGAGAGCGCGGCGGGCGTGGCAGAGCTCCCGCTCCTGATCATCTCGCCGATGGCGAAGATCCGGCTGGAGGAGCGCTTCCTGGCGTCG
>JBGPJM010000100.1:0-16465 GCA_041485385.1 Phycisphaerae bacterium
AGGAGCGCCATCGGCAGGTTCCGCTGCGGATCACGCACCTCGCCCGCGGGGATCACCGCCATCTCGAACCCGGTGAACGCGTAGACCAGGAGCAGCACCGACTTGGAGAACTGCTCGTACCCCGGTGTCGGGCCCGGCGCGAAGCGCTCGGGGGAGACGAAGAACAGCCCCGCCGCGATGAAGAGCACGATCGGGACCAGCTTGCCGATGGTAAAGAGGTTGCTCGCCCGCGCCGCGTTGCGGACGCCGACGACGTTGACCACCGTCAGCAGGGTCACGACCACGGTGATGATCGCCGCACGCCACGCCCCCGAGCCGGCGGGCTCCCAGAAGTAGCTCAGGTACCCGATCAGCAGGTTGCAGTTGGCGGCGAAGGCGGTGAGCCGCGTCAGCCACATCAACCAGCCGACCTCGAACCCCGCGACCGGGCCCAGCGTCTCTCGTGCGTAGAGGTACGGACCGCCGGTTTCGTTGAATCGGCTGGCGACCTCGGCGAAGCAGAGGATGATGAGCGTGACAACACCCGCGCAGACGACAAAGGCCAGCAGGCTATGCACGCCGGTCGAGCGGTAGACCGTTGATGGCAGGCCGAAGATGCCGGCGCCGATGATGCCGTTGATCGCGATGGCGACCAGGTCCCAGCGGCGGATGCCCCTGACCAGGCCGGCGCTGGTTGGCTGGTCCGCGCCCGTGCGGCCGACGTCGCGGAGCGCTTGATCCGGTCCGGGCTGCATCGGGCCGATGGACACGAGCGGCGATGGTAACAAAAGGGCCGCGATTAACTTGAGTCGATCGCGCCGTGGCCGTTGCGGTTGAGTCGGGGGGAGCCGGCGTCGCTGGAGTCGGCGGCGGGCGACGGGGCTGATGCGGCTTTGGTTGTGATGCCGCGGATGAGCCAGTTGCGTTCCATCGGGCCGCGCTGCTGACAGGCCAGCTCGAAGTGGAAGTCCTGGGAAGCCTGGGTGTCGGGTGGCGGCGGGAGACGGGAGGCCCGCGGGTAGACGGTGACGGTCTGGGTGATCTTGTTGTCGTAGTACACGGGCTTGTGGAACGCGAGGCGGCCGGCGCGGAGGAGAGGGGCGAGGGGCTCCGGGGGGTCCTCGATGAACTCTTCGAGCGTGCGGAGGCCGGCGTCTTCATCGTCGGGGCCGAGGGAGGCGTCGCGGTCGAGGAAGGCGTGCAGGGTGGCGAGGCCGGCATCGGGCTCGGGGTCATCGTTCTGGCGGAGGGCATCGATGACGAGGAAGGGGATTTCGGTGGGGCAGACGCTGTCGCCGGGCGTGGACTTTGGCGTTGGGCGGCTCGATGTGGGATGCGGGAGGTCGGATGTGGAATGTGAAGACGAGCCGTTGTTGCTGGGGCGGTTGAGGGCGCGGAGGAGGAGGGCGCAGGCGCGGCGGCGCTCGACGGGGTCGGTTTTGGCGTCGTCGACCTGTTCCTTGAGGGCCCTGATGGTCGAGAGACGGGCCTCGGGGACGATGAGGCGGAGGCGGAGCTCGACAAGGGCTTCCAGGGCCTGAACGCGGCGCTGGAGGTCGGGCCTGGAGACGAGCTCGAGGAGGTCGCCGAGGTCGAGGTGGAACTTGGCGGCGATTTCGAGGGGGGAGAGGTTGGGATCAAGGAGGGCCGCGTAGATGGCGGCGAGATCCGCTGCGGGAGAGGCGGCGGCGGCCGGGGAAGGTGGGGATTGGGGGATCGACTGGACCACGATTAGGGCAATATACGGTCATGCCCATCGTTTGTCAAGGTATTTTTTGGTATATGTGGAAAAACTGGTCATCGGCGCCCACGGCCAGGCTTCCCGCCGGCTGCGATCCTTGCGATGTCCATGTGCCGCCAATAGATCCCACGCCGCTGCATGGTGGACTGCAGACGCTGCCAATGTTCCGTGCCCTCCGCCAGCCAGATCACGTCTTTCTCCAGCGAAAGTTCATCGCCGATGAGCGGGTGCAGCCAGAGGCGGTGCCTCCCCCGGAACGCGGCCCGGTCGATCGCGAACAGCCTGTACCCCAGCGGCCAGAGGATCTGGTACATCTGATTCGCGTGGTTCCCGCAGTGTGCCAGCGTCTCGCCGTTCACCTCGGTGATGATCGCGGGGCGCCGTTTCTTGATCGTCTCCAGAAGGCCGACGAGCGCCTTCACCTCGAACCCTTCCACATCCAGCTTGATCGTCAGCGGCCGCCGGTCGTCCTGGTTGAGCACGTCGTCGCCTCGAACGACATGTACCGCGCCCAAGTCAACGTAATCGTTGCCGTAGCGATAGGGAATGCCGCCCAGCGTGGCATTCGCCGCGTTGTCGAAACCCGGGAGCCGCACCTGCAGGGACTCCTCCGTCTCGCCTAACGCCAGATGATGCACGACGACCTGTGTCAAGCCGTTTGCCCGCACGTGCCAGTGCAGGCGCTCCAACACGCGAGGGTTGCACTCGAACGCGTCGATACGTCCCGTCGGTCCGACGAAGCCCGCAGCGTGCAGCGTCACCAGCCCGATGTTCGCGCCCCCGTCCACGAATGCGTCTCCGGGGCGCAGCGCGTTCCCGACGGCTGAAAGGACATCGTACTCGTGGAAACTGCCCAAAAAGTACGCGATGCGCTGAAAGAAATCCGCAAGGTCCAGCCGCATTCGGTACCCGTGGAACTTCTCCCGTGCATCTACTGTCGGCGCGCTCTGCCAGATCGGTTGGTCATTCATCCCCCACCAGTGCAGGAGGTATCCCCATCGTGGGAGTTCAACTCGCGAGTAGAGCCGCACGATCGGCCAGAGCAGACGCTGGCGCCACGAGAGCTGCACTCCGCGCTGCGCCCACCCCGCTCGGGCGGCCCGCAGCGGTATCGCGGCCCCGGCGGAGCCCAAGAGATTCGTTGACATTTCGACACGTTCCGAAATGTGGGCAACGAGTCCGTCGCAAGAATCGGGTTTTCCCCGCCCCCCCCCCCCCCCGCGCCAGGAAATGGCGTGCTGCTAACCATCATGAACTCCCTGCCCCCGCCGGCGCCAGCGTCTCGATGCGCACCTGCACCGGCTGGTGGAACTTGTTCATGACCCAGCGGCGCGGGTCGGCGATGACCTCGAAGGCGACCACGCCGTCGAGATGATCCAGGGTCATGCCCGCATCGCCCGCCCGATTCGGCATCAGCGTCAGGGTGATCCAGACGCCGTAGATCCCCTGGCGCAGGCAGTTGTCGAAGGAGAAGGAGACCTTGGCCTGTTCGCCGGCTGCGAGGCTCGGGAGGGGCGTGCTCTCGGCGGAGGTGCCGCTCCCCATGAGGTCGATGCCCGCGGCGTCGCGGACGCCGAAGGAGACATCGACGAGGGGGAGGGGGGAGACGGCCCTGAGCGAAACCTCGACCACGATGCGCTCGCCGAACTGGTAGAGCCGCACCGGCTGGCCGTCGCCGTCGAGCATGCGGACCTGCTCGATCTGGGCGTGACCTGAGCCGTAGCGGAGGGCGCCGGGGACCTTGGTCTTGAACTCGACCGGGCACGAGAGGGCGGCCTGCTGGCGCTGGGCCTCTTCGTTGGAGATCTGGCGGACGTGCGCGATGTAGTGGTTCACGGCTTCCTCGGAGGAGCCGAAGTAGGCGGGCTGGCCGTTCACCAGGAAGAGCCCCTTCTGGCAGAGGCTCTTCACGGCGTCGGGAGCGTGGCTGACGAAGAGGAGGGTGACGCCGGAATCGAGGAGCTGGCGCATTCTCGCGACGCACTTCTGCTGGAAGCCCATGTCGCCGACGGCGAGGATCTCGTCGAGGATGAGGATGTCCGGGTCGACGGAGATCGCGACGCTGAAGGCGAGGCGCGCGTGCATGCCGCTGGAGTAGGTCTTGACCGGCTGGTCGATGAACTCGCCGATGTCGGCGAAGGCCGCGATGTCGTCGAAGCGCTTCTCCATCTCCTTGCGGGGGATGCCGAGGATGGCGCCGTTGAGGAAGATGTTGTCGCGGCCGGTGAACTCGGGGTTGAAGCCGCTGCCGAGCTCGAGGAGGGCGGCGACGCGGCCGCGGACGTGGACCTCGCCCTCGGTGGGGCGGAGGGTGCCGGCGATGATCTGGAGGAGGGTGCTCTTGCCGGAGCCGTTGCAGCCGACGATGCCGACGGCCTCGCCGCGGCGGACGTCGAAGCTGACGGCGCGGAGGGCCCAGAAGGGGTGGAAGAGGCTCTTGCCGAGGCCGCGGGCGAAGACCTGCTTGAGGCGGTCGCGGGGCTTGGAGTAGATGTGGTAGCACTTGCTGATGCCGCGGACGGAGAGGACGGTGTCGGGCTCGGGGGGCTGGGCGGGCGCGGCGGCGGGCGAGCCGTTGAGCTGAGTGGGGAGGTTGGGGTTGGGATCGGACATGTTGCGGTTAGTCGGCGCGGATCGGGGACAAGACCGTCCACAGAGAGCACAGAGACAGCACAGAGGACACAGAGACAAGGGGGAGGATGGGACGAGGCAAGGATTCTGAACAATCCGTCCACCACCTCCGTGGTCTCTGTGGAATCTCTGTGACCTCTGTGGACGGTCTTCGCGGTGCGACGAATCGTCGTGCGGTGTGGTTTGGTTCAGATGACATCGGCGAGCCCCCGTTTGCTCTTGGCGAACCAGGCGTAGCCGAGGATCATCACGACCAGCGACAGGGCGGTGACGATGCCGAGCGGGAGCCACTCGGGGGGCTGGCCCCAGAGGAGGGTGCGCCGGCCGCTCTCGACGATGGTGGTGAAGGGGTTCAAGCGGATGATCTGCTTGTAGACGGGGCGGATGCCGGGGCTCTCGATGTCGTAGAAGATGGGGGTGACGAAGAAGAGCAGCTGGGTCATCACCGGGACGACCTGGCGGACGTCGCGGACGAACACGCCCATGGAGGCGAAGAACCAGCTCACGCCCAGGGTGAGCATCAGCAGCGGGAGGAGGACCAGGGGGAAGAAGACGATGGTCCACGAGAAGGTCCCGGCGAGGATGAGCGTCGTCAGGAGGAGGAGCACCAGGCTGCAGCCGGAGTACACCAGCCCCGCGCCAACGGCGGTCACGGGGAAGATCTCCAGCGGGAAGACGACCTTGCGGACGAGGTTGGGGTGGTCGGTGATGAACGTGGGGGAGCGGTTGACGGTCTCGGAGAAGAACCCGAAGAGCACGAAGCCGGCGAAGAAGTTCAGCAGGAAGTTGGCCCACTCCGGCCCGCCGAGCTTCTCGGCGCCCCAGCGGTTCTGGAAGACGAACCCGAAGATGAAGGTGTAGATCCCCAGCGTCAGGAGCGGCTGGGCGATCGCCCACGTGAGCCCCAGGGCGGTGCCCTTGTGGCGGACCAGGACCTCGCGGACGGCGAACTGGCGGATCAGGTCGCGGTACCCCCACAGGTGGCGCACCATGTGCGGGAGGCTGAGAACATCACCGATCGGCGTCGGACGGGCCGACCTGATCACCACTTGGGACATCGGGAGCACCATTCTGACGCGGGCCGTGGCGGCGGAGAGAGCGGTCGGGGAGCCATCTGGACGGGCCGTGGCTGGGCGGGAGGTTCGAACCGGTGAGGATAGGTCGACCAGCGGCGGGATTCGGCGGAGTTTCCTCGTTCCTTGGCCGCCCGCCCCTGCTCACCGTGGACGAAACACCTTGCAGACGGGGGCGTCGCGTGCGAGCGGGCCGGCGGGTACGGGCTCGTGGACGGCGTGGTAGGTCATGGAAACGTGCGGCCGCCCAATCACTCCCTCGGCTCCCACTGCGTCGGATCGCTCGGGGGTGACCTCGACGGTGGTGATCGAGACGGTTCGGGCGTCGGGGCGCGACATGAGGACGCTGATCTCCGGTCGATCGGGCCAGGTGTGGCGGTGGAAGCGGTCCTGCTGATCGGGCGTGACGCCGGCGCCGGCGCTGCGGGCGGGCGCCACGACCAGCTCCTCGAAGAGCGCCAGGCGCGGCTTGACCAAGGGGTCGCCGAGGCCGGAGCTGACGAGGCAGACGAGGCCGTGGGGCTGCTCGTGCACGGCGAGACGGGTCCGGTTCCACGTGGCCTCGACGGCGCGGAACCCGTCCTCCTCGCCTCCCTCGTCATCGGCTTCGACGCCGACGAGGCGGAAGGGGGCGAAGCGATCGAGGTCGAGGGCCCGCAGTTCGTCCATCGCCGCGTCGACGGAGGGGCGGGCGATGAGGCTGGGGATGATCGTGCCGCGGGAGACGAGGTCGTCGCGCGGCGGGAGCTTCGGGGCCGGGAGCGGATTGGCGTTCATGAGACAGAGGACCAGGCCGGAGCGCGTGGCGGCGATCCAGGTGCCGCCGCCGGTGGGGTCGACGGGGTAGATCGCCTCCTGGTCACCGGGGAGCGTGTGCCAGCGGGGCGGGTGGGCCGCGGTTCGAGAGCGCAGCTCGTCGCGATTGGTGACCAGGCGGAAGCCTGTGGAGGGGGGACGCGGGGAAGGGATCGGGGAGGAAGGGACGGGGATGATGGTGACTGTGCACATGATGAGCGCCGGGGTATACCCAGCGTGGGTCAGCGCTCGCCCGCCGGGTGCCGGCTCTGCTCGAAGTTCATGGTGGATGGCGCCATGCCGAATCCGCAGGGGACCTTGAGGCCGAGCTCCTCGGCGATCGCCTTGATCATGGCATGGTGGTGGATGGCGTGGTGGGCGGCGAAGGCGAGCTCTCGCCCGAGGGTGGAGGTGAACTCGGCCTCGGCGCCGTCGGCGGCGAGCATGACGCGGACGCGGACGGCGGAGGCGGAAACGGGCGTGCTGGTTTCGACGAGTTCTTCGACGAGGCGCTGGATCGCGGTGAGGGCCGCGGCGCGGTCGGTCTCCATGGGCACGTTTCGCCGGCGGTGGTCGTAGTCGATGGGGCCCCCGTGGACGCGGCTGCCGGCGAGGGCGGCGGAGAAGTGGTCCAGGGCGTGCCGGAAGTGCTTGCCGATGGTGCCGCCGGCCATGACCCGGGAGGGGCTGGAGAAGGAGCGATCGTCGATCGACTGGATGAAGGCGCCGGCTTGCTCGAGCAACGCGACGCCGGTCCGGGCGGCGGGGCAGGTGTGGGGGCTGGGGGCCGTCTTCGACTGGTGCCCGCAGCAGCAGGAGTGGGCGGGCTTCGATTCGACGGCCGAAACCGGGGCGCTCTTGGTGCTCGCGGACGCCGGATCCGGGACGAGCGGACGGGCGGGAGGGGCTGGTGGAAGCGTCATCCTTGGACCTTCAGAGGTTGCCGGTCGGTGGCACACTGTTCGCGACAGACGGCGAGTGCGATGATACGCGAGTCGAAGTTACTCGATTCTAACAACAGCGGCGGGGTCGATGGCGATGAGGAGGAGGTCGCCGAGCTTTGTGATCTGTCCGGTGACCTGGACGGCATCACCTACAAAGGGGAGGATCGTCTGGTTGATGGGCTCGCCGCCGGGGCCGGTGAGCACGTAGTACGTCGAGCGGCCGGAGGCGTCCCACGTGACGAGCACGGGCGGGATGCCGCCGGCGATGCAGCGAACGGCGCAGGCTTTGTGGGTCTTGCCCTCGCCGGGTTTCATGGCGCCGAGGAAGCACTTGGGGTCGACGATCTCGCCCATCAGGGTGGCGGGGCCGCGCGAAACGGGGTTCGGGACGATCTGGTCGACGGAATGGGTGATGAGGGCGATGGGGTGCTCATCGGGGGCGAGTTCGATGAGGGTGCGGCCGCCGCGTTCCAGGAGTGAACCGGTGATCTTGACCGCCTGTCCGTCGAAGGACGCGAGCTTGTCTTGGGCGCCGTGCTTGCCGAAGCCGACGATGAGCGCGGTCCGGCCGGCGCCGGCACGGGGGGGCTCGGTGAGTTCGATCATCGGGTAGGGATGGACGCGGGCGACGCCTTCGAAGTCGCGGAAGGTGCCGTATTCCCACTGGCCGGCGCCGGGGTCGGTGAGGAAGGCCACGCCGACGGTGGCGCAGAAGGCGGCGAAGAGGATGTGGACGGAGGCGACGATCATGGTGTGGCGAGAGAGGCGGCGCGGCGAGCGCGGGAGGTAGCCGACGTAAAAGTCCTCGGTGTCGGGTGGAGCGGGGGGCGGGGGCGGGGTTGGCGTGGGCGAGCCGTTGTGGGTCATGGGCGTGCCCCTTCGAGTGCGGGCTGGAAGCGGGCGGGCTCGACGGGGGTGCCCTTGGGGAGGGGGTTGGGGTCGAGGAGGATGCGCCGGCCGCGGATGGTGACGCGGTAGGTGTTGATCTTCTCGGTGAAGGGGGGCGGCGATCGGCCGCTGGCGGGGAGGTACTGGTAGCCGTGCCAGGGGCAGGTGATGCAGCCGTCGATGATCTTGCCCTCGGCGAGGGGGCCGCCCTGGTGCTCGCAGACGCTCGAGACGGCGGAGACCTGGCCGTCGTACTTGAAGACGGCGATGCGCTCTCGCCCCTTGAGGCAGACGTTGCGGGCACGCTTCTCGGGGATGTCGTCGATGGAGCAGATGTCGATGAACTCGTTTGTGCCGGTGGGGGGCGCGGGTGCGCGCGTGTCGCGGGTGGTTTCGAGCGCGCCGGCCATGAGGTGGAGGGAGCCGACGAGGACGATGCCGGCGCCGAGGAGGACGGGGTAGACGATGCTGCGCTCGGATTGCAGGGCGCCGAGGGCGACGTGCATGACGACGAGGGCGTAGCAGGCGTAGACGAGCATGTGGAGAGATTTCCACGCGCGCGGGGAGAGGTTCCTGAGCCAGAAGTCGTGGCTGGTGGCGGCCATGAGGAAGAGGATGACGAGGGCGAGGAGGCCGAGGATCTCGAAGGGGAAGGCGGTGAGGGAGAGGTAGTTGGTGTTGGAGGCGAGGAGGGAGACGAGGGGGTTCACGTTGCCGAAGCCGTGGTACTGGAGAAGGCTGGCGACGGCGTGGGAGGCGGCGACGAGGAAGGTGGCGACGCCGAGGTGGCGGCGGTTGTAGAGGAGCGGGAGGAAGCGGCGGTCGAGGCGGGCGAGGGGGCCGATGGAGAGGACGATGTGGAGCATGACGATGGCACAGGTGCCCAGGGCGCGGAGGAGGAGGATCTCGTCGGAGAGCTCGTGGGGCGGGCGGAAGAGGAGCCTGCCGAGGGTGATGAAGGTGGCGAGGTAGAGGGCGACGCCGCTCGCGACGACGGCGTCGTAGATCTTCTTCTGGCGATTCCAGCCGACCCAGGTGTAGGAGGCGCTCATGGGACGCCCCCCCCACCGCCGCCACCCCCACCGCGCGAGGTGCCGGGACCGGGGGCGGGCGCGGATGGGACGGGGGCCTGGACGGGGCGGGCCGGGCGGGCGACGATGGCGATGACAAAGCCGATGAGCGCGAGGGGCGCGAGCAGACGCCAGATTCGGAAGTGCGCGCGTCGCTGCGCGGCGATCACGGGTGGTGCTCCGGCGGCGGGGCGGCGGGGGCGCGGCGCAGCTTGGCGAGGAGCAGGGGCCAGAGGGCGGCAGCGCCGGGGAAGATCAGCACACGGAAGGCCCAGTGGGAGCCGCGGGAGTTGGGGTCGATGCGGGCGACGCCGCGGATGACGAACCAGAGGGCGAAGACGGCGCCGACGGAGAGGTAGAAGAGGAAGGCGACCACGATGGCTTGGGCGATGAGCAGGGAGCATGCTCCTTGAGCCGGCGGTGGTTGGATGCCGGGGCCCAGAATACCGCGCGGCGGACTTCAGGATGACGTGGGCGAGCCTGCGTGCGTCACGGACAGGGTGCCCGCGCCGCGGTCAGCTTCGCGGCGATCCTCGCGTAGGCGACGGCGACGCCGAGCATGAGCAGGCCGAGGCCCAGGACGCTGGCGACGCGCCAGGCGGGGGGAACGTCGGCCAAGTCGAGGAGAAGGGCTTTGGCGGTGGCGACACCGAGCAGGGCCAGACCGGCGTAGCGGGCGGGCAGGATGTGGCGGAGGAAGCCGACGGCGATCAGGCCGACGGCGAAGAGGCCCCACCAGATCGAGAGGGCCGCGCCCTGCGCGGTTGGATCGCTGGCGACGCGGGCGGCGATGCGGGCGACCTCGAGGCTGGTGGCGGCGAAGGCCAGCGCGCCGGCGCCGCCCGCGAGGAGCTTCAGCTCGTTCCTCAGCCGATCCGGCTCGGCGCGCGTCCGTCGCCACAGCCACCAGCCAACCAGTCCCGCGGACATCACGATGGCGGCGGCCTGGAGGAGCCCGGGGTGGACCGGCATGTCGCCCGCGGTGGCGGTCCACCCGAGCAGCGGGAACGCGGTGATCCAGGCGAATGCGCTCGCGGCGATGGCGGCCAGGCCAAGCCGGTCGAGCTCGAGCCGCTTCTGCAGGGCGCTGAGGAAGACGCTCGCCACGCCAATCCCCAGCCACACCCACGCCACGGCGTCCCACGCGACTTCGGGGCTCAGGAACGACGCGAGCAGCAGGGCCATCGCGACCGTCGCCCCGACCCTGGCGGCCCGATCGGAGGTGTCGTCGCCGAAGCGCAGGAAGAGACGGGCGACGAGCCCCCACGCGCTCGCCGCGCCCAGCATCAGCAGCCACCATCGTCCCAGGCTCAGACCGAGGACGTCGAGCGCGCCGGCGTGCGCCTCTGGCTTGACGAGGCCGTAGAGCGTGAGCGCGCCGGCGCCGAGCGCGAGCGGCAGCATCGCGCCGAGGCTCAGCCAGCGGATCCGCGCGGCGAGGGCGATGACGGCTACGACCGACCCCAGCGCCAGCCACGCCGCGCAGATCGACATCAACTCGGCTTTGGGGTGCAGGACGCAGAGGAAGAGGAGCCCCAGGCCAACGGAGGCGGCGACGCGCGAGATCGTCCGGCCGTCTTTCAGGCGGCGGACGGCGGCGGCGCACGCAAGCCACGCGATGCCCCCTCCCGCAACGGCGGCGGCCCATCGGCCGAGGGCGAGGCCCCCGAGCCCCAGTTCGTGCCCGCGGGTTTCGGGCGAGTCGGGACCGAAGACCAGCAGGGCGACGGAGCCCAGCAGCATGCACACCATGCCGTACCCACACAGCCAGCTCCAGCGCCGCCAAGAGCCCACGCCGACCTCGGCCAAGCCGAGCGCCAGGAAGGCGGCGCAAAGGGCGATGAGCTGCGCCTCCGGGCGGAGCAGCGCCAGCGCCGGGAGCGACAGCCCCACGCACGCGGCGATCCTGGAGGCGTTCCGCCAGATCTCGCCGGCGTGCATCGCGAGCAGGCGCGCCGAGACGACCCACGCGACCGCGCCGAGGGCCATGAGCAGCGCCCAGGGGCCGAGGACGAGCCCGAGCACCTCCGTGTCGGGCCAGGTGAATCGCATGGCCCAGGAGTCGTACGCGATAAGCCGGACGGTGGCGATCGAGAGCATGACCACGCCGTAGAGGCTGAGGCCGCGAGAGCGGATCCAGGCGCCGGCGGCACAGAAGGCCATGCCCATCCCCAGCCATGCGCACACTTCCATCCACCCCGTGAGCGCCAGCGCGACGGCCGCGATGAGCAGGCCGCCGGCCTGCATGAGGAGGCCGGCGCCGAGGCGCTCGGCATCGGTGCGCGGCACGTCTCGCAGGATGCGGAGGTTGCCCGCGAGGATCAGGGCAAGGAAGACGGTGCCGACCACGCCGCCGGCGGGGACGAACCAGTCGGGGAGCACGGGTTGCTCGCGCAGGACCAGCACGCCGGATGCGACGGTCCACAACGATGTCGCGAAGCTCGTCGCGATCGGACGGGCGCGGCGCCATGCCACCGGCGGGGCGGCGGCGAGCGCGGGCGCGTCGTCGTAGACGGGCGTGGACGACGAGGGCACGGCGACCGCCCTCCGGACGCTCGCCAAGAGTTCAAGGTGGACCGCGCCCCAGACGAGTGCCAGAAAGGGCAGCGACAACTCGGCATGGTGGCGTCCCTGCCAGAGGAGCCAGATCGAGCCGATTGCGACGGTGCCGATCCATACCAGGGTGCGCACCGGCCGGAACGGGATCGGCCGCCAACCGGAGAGCCCGAGGCCTACGACCAAGATCGCCAATAGGTACAGAGGAAGGACGATCGGGCGCAGCTCGTGCTCGGTGAGGATGAAGGGCGCGGCATACCCGCCGACGACCGAGAGCACGGCGACCACCAGGAGGCGGGCCCGGGCGGCGACGAGGATGCCCAGGATCGTGACCACGCTTAGAAGGGCCAAGGCGATGGGCGCTTCGACGAGAGCCCAGAGCCCGTGGGCGGCGTACGCGGACGCGTACAGCGCGCCGATGCCCGCGGCGGAGAGCCCGGCGGAGGCGAACGCGGAGACGTTGCGGCGCGCGGCCTCTCCAGCACCCAGAAGGGTGAGGCCGAAGACGCCGCCCCAGATGCATTTCCACATGGGGGTCATGCGGAACCAGCCGGCGTCGTAGCCGAGCTTGAGGAAGAGGCCGACGCCGATGACGACGACGAGGGCGCCCGCCACCAGGTAGACGCGCCCGCCGACGAGTCGCTCGGCTTCGCGGAGGCCGCCGGGGTCGGGGGGCTCGGGGGATGCGGCGGGGAGGGCGGGCGGGCGGGCTGGGCTCGCGACGGGGGCTGTCGGCACCATGGGAGGGACAGCGGGGCGCACGTCGGGGCGCACGACAACCGGCATCGTCCTTGACGGCGGACGAGGGACCTCGATCACAACGGGTGATTGGACGCGTTCCATGCCGAGGCGGCGCTCGACGGCTTCAAGCCTTGAGGTGAGGTCATCAAGCCGGCCGAGCACGCCCGTGGACCTGGTGGGTGCTGACATTGGCAACCTCCGCTTCTCGACCCCGATCGCGTTATTGATTACTAACGATAGTCTACACTAACATATCGGTCGAGTCAAGGGCGTTGATGACCCGCGATGATCTCGCAGGCGTTTTTAGCCCCTGCCTAGCTCGCCCCCGCCAACACCCGCCAGCCCAAGGATCGAATCGATGATCTCCCGCTGGTTGGCGCAGCGGGGGCACTTGTGCTGGCCGCCGAGCTTGCCCTTGGACTGGAGCCAGTGGTGGAAGGCGCCCAGGGGGAGGAGGGTGATGGTGGGCGGGGCCATGCCCAGGTCGTCGGTGCGCTTGGTGGTGTAGTCGATGTTCTGCTGCTTGAGGGAGGCGTCGAAGGCGGCGCGGAAGGCGTCGAGGACCCGCGAGGCGGCGTGGGCGTCCCTGACCTCGACGGCGAGCTCGAGGCCGGCATGGCGGCCGGGGGCGGGGTAGACCGGGGCGGCGGTGAACTCGCCGACGACGATGCCGGTGGACTTGGCCGCGGCGGCAACGGCGTTCTCGATGTGCTCGACGATGAGGTTCTCGCCGAAGGCGTTGATGAAGTGGCGGTGGCGGCCGACAATGCGGAGGCGGCACGGACCCCCCCCTCCCGATCCCCCTCCCGACCCCCCTCCCCCGCCCAGTCCGCGCGCGGGACCGCGCAGCGGATCGGGGATCGTGTCGAACTCGACGACGTCGCCGATGATGTAGCGCCAGAGGCCGGCGCAGGTGGACATGGTGACGACGTAGCGCTGACCCTTCTCAACCTCTTCGCAGGCGAACGCGCGCGGCGCGGGGTTGTCGATCTCTTCCAGGGGAACGAACTCGTAGAAGTTGCCGATGTCGGCGAGGAGGCGCAGGCCGGGGCTGCCGCGCGTGTCCTGCATCGCGATGAACCCCTCACTGGCGGGGTAGAGCTCGAGGCGGAAGGGGATGTCGTCGCCGTCGGGTGAGCCGGAGTACATCTGGCGAACGCGGGGCTCGAAGGGGGTGTATTTCACACCGCCGTGGACGAAGAGGGTGAGGTTGGGCCAGACGTCGCGGATGCCGCGGATCGATTGTTCGTCGCCGGCTCGCTCGCGGGCGAGCTGGAGCACGCGATCGAAGAGGACCAGGGCCCAGGAGGGCATGCCGCTGACCATGCGGATGTCCTGGTCGAGGCAGGCGCGGGCCATCGCCTCGATCTTGCTGGGCCAGTGGCTCATGAGCGCGATCTCGGGGCCGGGGGCGTAGATTTTCGTGATGGGCCAGCGGATGAGCGGGGTGACCAGCCCGGAGAGATCGCCGGTGCGGATGCCGTGCGCGCCGGTCTTCAGGTCGGTCGACCCGCCAAGGAACAGGCTGCGCCCGGCGCAGAGGAACGGGAGCGAGACGCCGAAACGCGAGGCGTTTGCGAAGATATCCAACGAGGCCAGGTAGTTGGACCGGAGCATCTCGCGGCTGACGGGGATGTACTTGTCGCCGGCGGTGGTGCCGCTGGTCTGGGCGTAGTCGCGGACGAGCCCTGGCCAGAGAAGATCCGGCTCGCCCCCCTCGCGCATCCGGACGACCAGCGCTCGGTAGGCGGAGTAGTCCGCGATGGGGACGGCCTTCCGGTACGCGTCGAGGAGCTGGTCGTCGGCGAGATCGGCCAGGCGGGCGAAGCCGTGCGAGCGCCCGAACTCCGTCGGCGCGGCGGTGGAGAGCAGGCGCCGGAGCTGGGCCCGCTGGATGGCCGCGGTGCTGCGCTGCCAGTGCTCGCGATCTTCCAGGACCTTGATTCGGCGCGCCACTCGCATGCGGAGCCCAGCGCCGACGAGCGACGTCCAGCGGCGCTTGCCGCGCGGAACGTGCGAGTGTTTGCTGGCGAGAGGGGGGGCGGCGGAGGCGCTCATCGCCGATCCTACGGCTGCACCGGATGGCGGGGCATTTCCTGCGCGAACTGCAGGAGCTCTTCGGCGAAGCGTTCGGGGCACTCGATCATCGGCGCGTGCCCGCACTGGTCGAACCAGACGATCCGCGCGTTGCGGAGACGCTCGAGGAACTCCGCGGCGGCCTCCGGCGGGGTGACGATGTCCTGCTTGCCCCAGATCAGAAGGGTGGGGGCGGAGATCGCGCTGACCCTCTCACCCAAGTGGTCGCTGCGGGCCGATCGGGAGAGCCTGACCATCGCGCGGGCACCGCCGCGATCGGAGAGTTCTCGGTGGGCCCGGTCCAGGTCGGCCTGGCGCATGAACGACTGGTCGAAGAACAGCTCGCCGATCTTCCGGGCCAGCCATTCCCGGCTGGGGCGGACGGTGATTTCCTTCACCATGGTCCGCTCGAGAAGGCCCGAGGAGCCGGCCAGGACCAGGCCGCCGACCAGCTCGGGATGCTCGAGGGCAATCCGAAGGGCCACGTGCCCGCCGAACGAGTTCCCCACGAGCACGGCCGGCTCACGGACGTACTGCTCGAGGAAGTCGGCGGTCATCCGCTTGGCGCCGTGGATCGAGCAATCCTCCCCCCGCAGGCGGAGCAGCGGCAGCTCGAAAAGCACGCAGCGGTGCCGTTCGCAGACCCGCTCGACGACCCCCTCCCAGTGCTCGTTCAGGCCGACCAACCCATGCAGAAAGACGATCGGGAGCCCCTGCCCGACATCCAGCACACTGGCGTGGATGTCCACGTCCTCCTGGCCGAGGGGCCAGTTCGAGCAGACCACCGGCTGGGTGGTGTGAAGACTATGGGTAATACTGGCGGGACTAACCGTCAATCGGGCCTCCGTAGGAAAGCAGGATAGTACCGTCTCGCGGTCCGAACGACACGTTGCACAACCGGGAACCTTACGCCTTCCCACCCCACGACGGCGTACCGCACGGAGGATGCCTCCCTCAGGCCTGCCCGGGGGCGATCCGCCCGTCCTCCAAACGCACGATCCGATCCGCCCGCTCGGCGACTTCCTTGTCGTGCGTCACGATCACCAGAGTCCTGCCGGTCTTGCGCCGGTGTTCGCTGATCGCGTCGAGGATCGCGCTGCCGGTCTTGCGGTCGAGGTTGCCGGTGGGCTCGTCGGCCAGGAGCAGCGGCGGATCGTTGATCAGAGCCCTGGCGATGGCGACCCGCTGACGCTCGCCGCCGGAGAGCTCGGTGGGACGGTGGCCCAGGCGGTGCCCCAGCCCGAAGGCCTCGAGCAGCTCGCGGGCGTGCTTGCGCCCGGCGGCTCCGAGCTTGCCGATCGACCCGGCGCCGTTCTTGATCATCGACCCGACGGTCACGTTCTCCATGACCGTGAGCT
The DNA here is from genome assembly GCA_041485385.1 of Phycisphaerae bacterium. GTDB lineage: Bacteria > Planctomycetota > Phycisphaerae > Phycisphaerales > UBA1924 > JBGPJM01. The sequence continues at coordinate 15,853 of JBGPJM010000100.1, forward strand.
CCGGCAGCAGGTGGTAGAACTGGAAGACGAAGCCGACAGCGCCGGAGCGGTACCGATCGAGCCCGCGCGGCGAGAGGTCGCCGACGGGCTGGCCCTCAAAGAGCACCGTGCCGCCGGGCATTCGCTGGAGCCGCTTCCCGCACTCGGGGCAGGCGTCGCCCCGGAGGCCAGCCAGGGACGAGCCGCACGCGGGGCACTTGTCGCCGAGGGTCGTGCGGTCGGGCCGGTCGAGCCCGCCGAGGATGTGCAGCAGGGTGGACTTGCCCGAGCCGGAGGCGCCCAGGATCGACACCCACTCGCCCTTGTCGATGGAGATCGAGGCTCCGCGCAGCACCGGCACCTCGACCCGCCCGAGGCGGTAGGTCTTGAACACGGTGGTGGCAGCGATGATCGCCATGGCTGTTTGATGTCTACTCGAACCGCAGCGATCGCACGGGATCCATGTGCGAGGCCTTGACCGCCGGGATGAGCGCTCCCAGCACGCTGAAGCCGATCCCCGCGCCCAGCACCAGCGCGGCCTTGGCCCGCTCGACGTGGTTGGGGATCTCCGTGAAGTAGTAGATCTTGGGATCCCACACCGTCACCCCCAGCGCCCGCCCGAGCCAGTCGTGGA
>JBGPJM010000101.1:0-16253 GCA_041485385.1 Phycisphaerae bacterium
AGCACTTGCGGTGGTGTGTGGGTGATTTGGCGCGGGTCTGAAATTTGCGTGGTCCTGGGGGAGGCGTTGAGGCGTGGAGTGGCAGCGCGCGGTCGGGGCGCTTGGGGTGTGACGCACTGACCTCGGAGGAACCGAGGTCAGTGGCACGGGGGTGTGTCCCCCTCTACCTATGGGCCAAAGGTCCAGTTTGCGCGCCCAAACGGGGAAATAGCGGAGGGGGAAATCGCGTAAGTGCTTGTGGGACAAGGAGAAGAGAATTTTGAGATGTGCGCTTTTGTGCGCGCCGGGCGCGCCTGTTCTGCGCGCGCAGGATGATCACCCTGAATTTGGGAGTGCTGGTGCGATGGCGCGGCCCGGGCAAGCCGAGGGCGGTCGGGCGTGTGCCGAAGGTCAGGGCCGCTTGCCCATGCCATCCACGCACCTGCGGGCGGTCGGCCGAGTGCGGGAGATTCGGATCAACATCCATTGAGGAACGCGGCAAGGAACGCGAAGAAGTCAGCGGAGGTGGTGGCCGCGTCGCCGTTGAAATCAGCGTGGCCTGCGAAGAAGTCGGAGAGGAAGTCGAAGAGGTCCTGGGAGTTGAGGGAGCCGGAGTGGTTCCAGTCGGCGGGGCAGGTCCGCGGGCAGGCGAGCCAGCGTGCGATACATTCGGACGAATGCCCGGCGGCGATCTGGAAGCCGCCGCCGACAACCAGGGAGGAGCCGGCGGGGTCATCGATCGCGGCCAGGGCGTAGGCCTCACCGCTCAGGCCGGTTCCGAGCCTGGCCCATTGCGCCCCGTCCCAACGGGCGACCATGCCCGGGGAGGAGGAATACCGGCCGCCATATCCGAACGAGCCGGCGGCGTAGAGGGCCGGGCCGGAGCCGTCATCAAACTGCGCGAACGCGTAGGGCCAGACGCAGCCCACAACGGGGTCGCACCCACTCGGATCCACCACGCCAGACCAGGTCGAACCGTCCCAACGGGCGATCCCGGCGTTTATCTGTACGCCCCCCGCCGTGTAGATATCGCCCACGCCACCGGTACCGAGGTAGAGCGCCGCGTGACCACCAACATCGGAGACGAACATGGAGCCGGCGCCCCCGCTCGAGTCCGTGGCGAGGCCCCCGCCGACGATCTGCCAAATCTGACCGGTCCATTTCGCGATCTCCCCCGGAATGGTCCCGCTGGCGTACAGGGCCGGTCCGGAGCCATCATCGAATACTTCGAGCGAGCGAACATAACCGTCGAGGCCGGCGCCGACGCACGACCATGCCGCGCCATCCCAGCGGGCGATGTTGTTGGCGGGAACGCCGCCCGCCGCACTGAACGAACCGCCCACGTACAAGAATCGCCCGGCCGCGTTGTCCATAACCTTCAGCGCCTTGACCTCTGGTGCGCCGTAGCCCGGCAGGGCCACGAGCCCGGAACCGAGGGAGACCCACTCTGAGCCGGTCCATCTCGCAATGCCGGAGACTTCATTCGCGCCCGAGTGCCCGAAGGAACCCCCGGCGTACAGGAATGGTCCTTGGCCGTCGTCGAATGTCGCCAGCGCGTTCACCCACTGCGATTGCGGCTCAGCCCCGGCGAGTCCCTCCCCCAGGGGCGACCAGTTCTGGCCGTCCCATGCCGCGACGTTCAACGCGGGCCGGCCGCCGGCGCTGGTGAAGGACCCGCCGGCGACGACAATCGGGCTCTCCTCGCCGGCGATCCTGGCAAGGCACAGCACGCGCGCATTGCGGTTCGGAGCGCCCGAAAAGCCCATCTCCTGGGCGACCGGGCGCCACTCAGAACCCTCCCAGCGGGCGATCCGGCTCATCGCGACCGGGCCCGATGCAGTGAAGTTGCCGCCTGCGAGCAGCGAGGGCCCGTGGCCCTCGTCCGTTGCCAGCAGGGCCTCCACTGGGCCGTTCATGCCGGCCCCTGCCGGCTGCCAGCGGTCTCCCTGGAGTTGCGCCAGATTGCGGATGTCCTGCCGATTGGCTGACGCAGCAAACACGCCGCCCGCATACAGCGTGCGGTCAGGGCCGGCGCCGAAGAAGGCCAGCGAGGAAACTTGGCCGGGGTACGGAGGATGCAGGAGTTGATCTCCAACGGGGCTCCAGGTCGCTCCGTCCCATCTCGCGATGCTGCCCGCCGGGACATCGTTGATCGTCCAAAACGCGCCGCCGACGTAGAGCAGCGGCGGATCGGCGGCGGGATCGGCCAGCAGGGCACGCAGCTGCCCGGGCACCCCCGCGCCGAGGGGCGACCAGCTCGAGCCATTCCATCGCGCGATGTTCGCGGCAGGAACGCCGCCGGCGGAGTTGAAATACCCGCCGACGTACAGGGCCGGGCCTGGTCCACCGCTCAGAACCGCCATGGCCCATCCGCCAATCTGAGTGTCTGAGGAAGACTGCAATCCGGCCCCCAGCGACGACCAGGCGTGGCCGTCCCACCGAGCGATTCCGCTGGCGGAGAGACCGCCGGCGGCGCTGAAATGGCCCGTGACGTAGAGCGCCGGTCCGCCCCCGTCGTCGAAGACGGTCATGGCGTGCACCCCGCCGCCGTCCAGGGCCCCATTTACACCCTCCCCCAGCGGAGACCAGGAGACCCCGTCCCACCTGGCAATATCGGCGGCGGCGATTCCGCCGGCCGTGGTGAAGCTGCCTCCCACGTAGAGCGCCGAGCCGTCTCCGTCATCAAAGACGGCGAAGGCGTCGACGGTGCCGTTGACGCCATCACCGAGGGCCGACCATGAGTCCCCCGCCAGGCGCGCCACGCTCGACGCGACGGCGCGCCCGGCGACATGAAAGATGCCACCGGCGTACACGGCCGCGCCCGTTCCGTCGTTGAAGAGCGCCATGGCACGCACATCGACGTCCGGTGCGTCATTGGGGAACTCAGCGGTCCAGGTTGGCTGGCAAGGCTGCCCGAACGAGGGGGGCAGCAGCAGCGTGACCAGCGACATCGCAACGGCAACCAGGGTCAATACGTGGCGCATTGAACATCTCCTTATCGAGTCGCCGACGGCAGCGGTCAGCCCCTGCCAGACACGGGTCCACGCACGGTCAAGGCGACCGGCGGGCGCAAACCGATGCATGCTGCGGGAACCCGTCTCGTTTACCGAACTGAGCGCGGCGGAGGCCGCGGATTTCCACGTCGCGAATGCGACGACAGGAGTATGTTGACACAACGCTGGCGCGTGTCAAGCCCAAAGCGGACCACGAAGCAAGCCGCCGCTGTTCAGGCTGATACGCCCGGGTCCGGGGGGCGCGGACCGCTATGCTATCTTCAACCGCGCTCGCGCCGGCCGATGGACTCACGTCCAACCGGCGCCGAGGAGTTCGCCGGATGCCGTTGCCGCAGAGACGTGGTGTGCTGTGGCGAGACGTGTGGCGGAGGTGGGGGCCGGCGCTTCTTCCGGTGCTGTTGTTCTCTGTCGGGTCGTTCTGGTTGCTGGGGGACCTGGGGAAGTGGCTGGACGACTACGGGTTTCACAAGCGTGATCCGGAGACGGGGGGGTTTGCGTGGTCGGCTCTGGTGCACACGGGGTGGACGGGGTTCTGGCGGCCGCTGCACCTGCTGCTGGCTTCGGACCTGCAGACGGTGTTCTGGCGGCATGACTGGGCGAGCCATCTTGTGTGCGCGGCGCTGCACGGCGTGACGTCGCTGCTCTTGTGGCGGACACTGCGGGCGATGGGCGTCTCGGCAAGGGCGGCCGGCGCGGCGGCGCTGTTCTTCCTGACCGTGCCGAGCGCGTACGAGGTCATCTTCTGGCCATCGACGATCGGCACATCGGTGGGGACGGGCGTGCTGCTGGTCGTGTGGCTGCTGATGGCGCGCTTTGCGCGGGGCGGGGGATGGTGGATCGTGATCGCCATGACGGTGCTGGCGTTCATGATCCCGTGCTGGTACGAGCAGCCGGCGACGGCGCTGGCGGGGCTGCCGCTGGTCTTTCTGGCGGCCGTTCCGCGTGGGCTGCCCCTGCGCCGACGGGTCGTGCGGGCGCTTGTCCCGACGGCGGCGTGCGGTGTCATGTGCGTGGTGTACCTGGCGTTGATGGGCGCGACGGTGAGCGGCCGGGGCGGGGCGCAATCGTTCACGCCCGTGTCACGGCTGGGCAACAAAGCCCGCATGGTGGTCGATCAGGCGTCGGACTGCTTGCTGATGCGCCGGTTTCTGCCGGGGGCTGTTACGGAGGGGTGGAATCGGATCTGGTCGGCCCCGGTGATGGCGGCCGGGCTGGTTGTGCTGCTGGGAGTTGGCGGATGGGCGTGGGCCGGGTGGTGGGCGCGGGCGAAGGACGGAGCGGTCCCGCCGGCGTCTGACCAACCGCCGGTCCATGACGGGGCGGCCGGCGTGCCTGCACGCTCGGCGCTGCTGGTGCTTCTGGGGGCGATGGTGTTTGCGCTGGCGTGGCTTCCGGCCGTGGCGATTGAAACGCAGTGGGTGGTGCCGCGGCTGTGCTATGTGTCGCTGGTCGGCGTGGCGGTTGCGGGCGCCGGCATGCTGGACCTAGTTGGCGCGGCGGTTGGCCGGCGGCGCCGGGCGCGGGCGGTGTACTGGTCGGTCGTGGCGGCGTGCGTGCTGGCGGGCGCGCCGTCGGGGGCTGTGGCGCTGGTCGGCGTTCAGTCGGCGATGCAGAAGCGGTACCGCATGGATCAGAACGAGCTGTCCCAGCTCAAGGAGTTGATCCCCGCGCCGGCGGCGCGCACGATGTTCATGCCCCTGCGGCTGGAGAACTGGCCCGTGCACACGGGCTCGGCCCGGTTCGACTCGTTCGCGCGGGGAGTGTGGGAGCTCTCGTGGTCGGCGAACACCGCCCCCAAGTTCCTCTACCGCCGGAAGGATGTGTTCGGCCTCTCGAACAACCGCTGGACGGAGCTGCCCATCTCGGATGTGACCGAGGGTGGATTCCTGTACTCCGCGGGCTGGCTGGGCGCCGAGTTCCCGCTCGAGCAGCGGAACAAGCACCGCGTCCCGTGGGACGGAGTCGTGCCGTTTGTCGTCGGCGCCGATGGGCGTATCCAGCTCGTGCGGACTCTCGCGCTGGCGCGACCGGACAACCGCGACCTCCGCCTGACGTTCCCGCAGGTTGAGGAGGCGGCGGCGCGGGGTGCGCCGACGATCCCCGAGTTCGGTGCGGATGTGCCGGGTGGGGTCGCCGGCCTTGATCCCATTGCCGGGTGGCGCTGGGAATCGTCGGGGAGGCCGGTCGCCTGGCGGCGGATCGATTCGTGGGGAAGGGCGTTTACGGGCGCAGACATGCACCCGCCTATCCCGCAGGGGCGGAAGGGGGCCGTGATGGTCACGACGCTGCCGCCGGATGAGACCGCGCGGCCCGCGTACTTCCGCGCCGCGCTCAACGAGGTGTCGACGCTCCGGGGACCGGGGGATGGGGTCGAGTTCAGGTGGGCCGTGATCGATCAGGCCGGGGCCCGGACGGAGGTGGGTTCGGTATTCCTGGGCTCGGCCGTGCCGGACCGGAAATGGGCGGCGGTGGAGGCCAGGATCCCTGCTCACAAGGGGCCGGTGGCGCTCCGGATCGAGGCCCTGCCGGGGCCGGCGGGCAATCCCAACTACGACGCGTGCATCGTGACGCAGGGCTTTCTGGGGCCCGCGTCGCCCTGAGGAAACGGATACAGTCACCCGCTCCCACTCGGCGAAACACGATGAAACTGTCGGTCGTCATCCCCGCGTACAACGAAGAGCGCAACCTTCCGCTGCTCTACCAGCGCCTGACGGCGGCGGTGGAGTGCTGCACCGACGACCATGAGCTGCTGTTTGTCAACGATGGCAGCCGCGACAACACGCTGGGGGTGCTGCGCGAGCTGGCGGACAAAGACGCCCGCGTGAAGTTCATCTCGCTGAGCCGGAACTTCGGGCACGAGATCGCCGTTGCGGCAGGCCTTGACAGGGCCGAGGGGGATGCGGTGGCGCTGATCGACGCGGATTTGCAGGACCCGCCGGAGCTGCTGCGCGGGATGGTCGAGCGTTGGAAGCAGGGCGTGGAGGTGGTGTACGCGCAGCGCCGGCGGCGGAAGGACCCGCTCCCCAAGAAGATCGCGATCTTCTTTTTCTACCGGCTGCTGCGTTCGATCAGCGAGGTCAATATTCCGCTGGACACGGGGAACTTCCGCGTGATGGATCGGCGCGTCGTAGAGGTACTGCGGCGGTGCCGCGAGAACCCGCGGTTCGTGCGCGGCCTGGTGAGCTGGGTGGGGTTCAAGCAGGAGCCGCTGCTGTACGACCGGGATCCGCGGCACGCGGGGGAGACGGGGTACGGGTTCCGCAAGCTTCTGAAGCTGGCCCTGGACGGGATCTGCTCGTTCTCGCTGGTGCCGCTGCGGATGACGACGTGGCTGGGGGCGGGGGTGATTGCGCTGAGCGTGCTGCTGACGGGCGTGGTGATCGTGAACAAGCTACTGAATCCGGATGTGCCGCGGGGCTTTGCGTTCCTGGCGTGCGGCATGTTCTTCCTTGGGGGAGTGCAGCTGTTCATGCTGGGGATGCTGGCGCAGTACGTGGGGTACGTGTTCAAGAACGTGCAGGGGCGCCCGATGTACGTTGTGGGGGAGGAGCGCGGATGGGGGGGCGAGCCGGAAGGCGCGGGCGCGCCGGTGGGGACGGTGCGGGTGCGCGACGGGCTTGCGGCGGCGGTGGCCGCGGGCGGGTCGGGGGCGGCGCATCCGGCGGAGCGCGGTCGTGGATGAAGCGCTGTACCACCTGCACGCGCGGTTTGAAGAAACTTACTGGTGGTTCGCGGCGAAGAACCGCATTGTGCTTTCGCTGGTGGAGCGGTATGCGCCCCTCCCCCCTGCGGTGGGGCCTGCCGCCGCGGCGCCGGCGTCCTCGGCCTCTCCGGCGCCGGCGCGGGCGAAGGCCTGCGATATCGGGTGCGGCGCGGGCGGGCTGCTGGCCGGGCTCGCGCGGCGATTCGACGCCGTCGGGGTGGAGATGTCCCCGATCGGCCGTGACTACTGCGCCAAGCGCGGCCTCAGCGTCGTCGATGGCGCGCTCCCCGACCGGCTGCCGCTGACGCCGGGCGTCTTCGACGTGGTCGTCATCAGCGAGGTGCTGGAGCACGTGGACGATGATGCGGGGTCGGTGGGCGCGGCGGCGCGGCTGCTGCGGCCGGGGGGGATCCTGGTGTGCACGGTGCCGGCGCATCCGTGGATGTGGAGCGCGCACGATGTGCACAACCATCACCGGCGGCGATACACCGGGGCGGGGTACCGGCGGCTGTTCGAGGGGAAGGGGCTCGAGAAGGTCGTGATGAGCCCGTACAACGCGGCGACGTTTGTGCCGATGGCGGTGGTGCGGATCGGGCGGCGGGTGCTGAAGTCGGAGCCGGAGGCGGGGGAGCTGCGGACGCTGCCGCGGGCGCTGAACTGGGCGCTGTGCGAGGCGTTCGCGGTGGAGCGGCATCTGCTGGCGCGGGTGCGCCTGCCGTTTGGGGTGTCGCTGATCAGCGTGCACCGGAAGCTTGGCTGAGTACGCAGCGGGGCGGCCCCTTCTGGATGGCATTTCCGCCCGACACTCGACCCGCGGCCACGGTTGTGGGAGAATGGCCGCGCGCGGGCGTGTGGTCGGCGATCATCGCAGGACATGCAGGAGCTTCCCCATGCGAACTATCCGGATCTCGGTCGTTCTGGCGGTTGCCGCGTCGCTGTTGATGCTGCCGGGGTGTATCCGGAGCAGCACGACGGTGGTGCTCGTGCGGCACGCGGAGCGGGCGGGGAATGCGGGGAACGATCCGCCGCTGACGGGGGCGGGGCAGCAGCGGGCGCAGGCTTTGGCGGCGGCGATGGCGGGGTCGGGGGTGGCGGCGATCTATGTGTCGCAGTTCCAGCGGACGCAGCAGACGGCGGCGCCGACGGCGGCGGCCGCGGGGCTGACGCCGGTGGTGGTGAACACGGGGCCGACGACGCAGCAGCACGCGGCGGACGTGGCGGCGCGGGCGCGGTCGCACGCGGGGCAGGTGGTGCTGGTGGTGGGGCATTCGGACACGATTCCGGAGATCATCGCGGCGCTGGGTGTTCCCGCGGCTTTCGTGCCGCCATCGCCGATCCCGGATGGGGAGTTCGACAACTTCTTCGTGGTGACGCTGCGGGCGGACAATGGGGCGGCGCGGATTGTGCATGTGAGGTATGGGGGGTAGGGGATGGGGGATGGGGGATGTTGGATATGTTGGATGGGGGATGGGGAATGGGGGATGGGGGGGATCATGGTGCGCGGCGCACCGAGTGAATCCGGTATTCTGCTCGGACGTGACCCGGTCAGGTCAACAAGTGGACTCAAAGGGAAGGATTTGTGGTGTTGGACAATCTCTGCCGTTCTTCGGCCGCGGGTCGGCGAGCGTGGTGTGTGCTGGTCGGGCTGGCCTTTCTGGCCGGGTCGCCGGCGGGGTGCGGCGAGTCTTCGAAGAGACCCGCCCCGGCCGCCCCGCCTGATCCCACGCCGGGCGCGCCCGGCGCGCCGCCAGTGTCCCAGAGCGCCGCCGACCGCTACCGCGCGCTGTGGTCCTCCTGGGGTGATTGGAGCAAGGCGGCGAACTTCTTCAACAGCGAGGCCGCGATCCCGCGCATGGACACCGAGTCCGATGCCGCTCGCGCGGCGAAGGCGCCCGCGTGGAACGACTTCAGCCGCACACTCTCGTCGCACCAGAAGGAGATCGGTGAACTTCTGGCGATCAGCGCCGAGAAGACGTGCGACTTCAAGCTCCGCCCCACCGCGAGCCCCGACGATGAGTTCTCGAGCGTCGGCGTCGGGTTCCGCACCGCTTGGCGACTCCTCCGTGCCGACGCCGGGCGCTGCTGGCAGGCCGGCGATATGGATGGGTGCGTCGACCGCGTCGCCGCCACATTCGGCATGGCCGACCACGCCGCGCAGCAGAAGATCCTGATGACGTCGCTGGTGGGCAGCGCGATGGTCACCGGATCCTGCGACGCCATCAAGGTGTTCATCGAGCAGAGCCCGGCGGGCGCGTTCAAGCCAGCGCACGCGCGCACGCTCATGCAGGCCCTGCACCGAATCGACCGCTCCGACCCCTGCGGGCTCGACGCCATCCTCCGGGTCGAGAAGGCCACCGATCCCGGGCTGGAGGCAAAGATCCCGATGACCCGCGATCGCACGCGAGCATCCTTGGTCGATGCGGAGCAGCTTCTGAACAAGTTCGCGAAGTGACGATCGGCGTGGGGCGGGCCGCGGTAACCCATGGCCGCTCCGCTGATCAGCGGGGCTCCGCGTCGGTTATCCGGCTTTGGGCGGTGCCGCGGGGGGCTGTTCTGGTCATTGTCGTCCGCCGGGGCGGTGGCGGGGTGGGTCGCCGGACTCGGGCGATAGGAAGCGGTTCGGGACCGGGCCGACCTCAACTCCGCTTCGGGGCCAAATGGGGTGCGCATACATGGATCGCCGTACGGGCGCTAGTACTCTCTATTGGGGGGACGGATTCACGAGGAGGTCCCATGCGCCCAACCCTGATCCCGGCCAGTGAGCGCCCCGCCGCGGGCGGTGCCTTCCGTTCTCTCGCGTACGGAGCCATCGTGGCGGTCGTGATGTTCGGCGCGGGGGCCGGCATGGCGGGGGCGCAGACGTTCAGCAATGCGACGAACATCCGGATTCCGGCGAGCGGTTCGGGGCCGGGGCCGGCGTCGCCCTACCCCAGCAACATCGTCGTGTCCGGTTTGACGCGGCCGGTCGGGGATGTCACCGTCAGCCTCCTGGGCCTGACGCACACGTTCCCGGCGGACATCGGGGTTCTGCTGGTCGGGCCGAGCGGGCAGAGCGTGGTGCTGATGGCCAACGCCGGCGCGAACTGCGATGTCAACGCCATCAGCCTGACATTCGCCGACGGCGCGCCGCAGCTTCCGACTGATTGCATCGCGACGGGCACGTACAGCCCGACGGGCCTGGGCAACCCGGCGTTTGGCGCACCTGCTCCCGCGGCTCCCTACGGCAACGCGCTGTCGCTGTTCAGCGGGACCAGCGGCAACGGGACCTGGAGCCTGTTCGTCATCGATGACGCCTTCCTGGACTCCGGCGCGATCGCCGGCGGCTGGAGCATCACGTTCACGCCCACCCCCATCACGTACCAGGGCCGATTGGAACGCAACAACGCCGTGGTCAACGGGACGGCCGACTTCGTGTTCTCGCTCTTCTCGTCCCCCACGGGCGGCACGGCGCTGGCGACTGTCGCGGTGGACAACGTCAGCATCCAGGGCGGCCTGTTCACGGTGGAGCTTCCGCTGAGCAGTTCGCTGTTCGACAGCACGGCGCGATGGATGGAGATCCTCGTCCGCAGCCCGGCCGGGAGCGGCTTCTTCACGCTGCTTTCGGGGCGGCAGCCGCTGGACTCGGCGCCGCTGGCCCTGCACGCGCGGACTGCGGGCCTGGCGACGGCGGCGCTCTCGGCCGCGAATGCGACGCATGCCGAAACGGCCACGTCGGCCGGCCTGGCGACATTCGCGAGTACCGCCGACACCGCCAACACGGCCACATTCGCGACCGGCGCAGGCTCGGCCGACACGGCCGACCTGGCGACTGCGGCTACGCGGCTGGACGCGCCGGACGGGTCGCCCACGGGGGCGGTGTTCGTGTCCAACAGCGGCGATGTGGGCATTCCCATCGCCACGGTGGGGAACAAGCTGAGCGTGTTCGGCAATGCCCATGTCACCGGCAACGTGGCCCTGGGCCCGAACCTGCTCGCCGGGCAGAGCCTGCTGCATGTGTCGGACGGATCGAGCAATGCCACGCCGCAGCCGGAGGCCGAGGTGCTGGTCGAGGGCAACACCTCGAGCTACATCAACATCCTGGCGCGTGACGCGAGCGAGCACGGCGTGACGTTCGGATCGCCGGCGAGCAGCATCCACGGCGGCGTCTACTACACGAACTCCGTCGGCATGGACTTCCGCACGGGCAGCGACTTCTCGCGCATGACGATCAACTCTCTCGGGAACGTCGGGATCGGCGTCGGCGTGAGCGGCGGGTCGATCGACGCCAAGCTGCACGTTTCCAACGCCGGGCGCGCGGCCAAGTTCGACCGCACGGGGAGCGACGGGGAGCTGGTCGCGTTCTCGCGCGACGACGGCGTCGTCGGCAACATCACCGTCTCGGGCGGAGTGGTGTCGTACAACGCGTTCACGGGCTCGCACTGGGCCTGGCTGGAGAGCCCGCCGGAGCGAGGGATGCTGGTCTCCATGACCGGTGAGAACCGGCGTGCCGCGGGAGCGGGCGGCGGGGGCGAGGTGATCTACGGGGCGCGGCTGACGGCCTGCGCGAACGACCCGGCGTGCCTGGGGGCCTACCTGGCGCCGCTGGAGAGTCCATCGACCGACGGGCCGGGCGGCTGCCACCAGATCATGGCGGTGGGGAACGGCGAGATGTGGGTGGTGGAGACCGGTCGCGATATCCGGCCGGGCGACTACCTGATCGCCGGCGACGCGCCGGGGTGCGCGATGCTGGACGACGCGGCGAGGTTCTCGGTGGGGAACGTGGTCGCGCGGGCGGGCGAGGGGGTGCATTGGAAGGAGGTCGTCGCGCCGGCGGAGGGCGCCAAGCGGGCGCGTCTCAGCGTGCTGTTCGGGAGCTTCGCGCGGACGGGGAACGCGGCGGGCGCGGGGAGGTCCGATGGGTTCGCGGCCGAGAGCGGGGCGGCCGAGGAGCTGCGGGCGAGCGTGCGGGCGCTGGAGGCGCAGAACACGGAGCTGCGGGAACGGCTGGAACGGATGGAGAGGCTGCTGACGAACGGGACGATGGCGCGGCCGGCTCCGTGATCGGCTGATCTGGGGCGATTACGACATCCACGCGCTCGGTGCTCCCCCGCGACCCGAGTCTGTGCGCGGCGCCATATGCGATCAGGCCCCCACGATGTGGTCGCGCCTGCCCGTCACGCCTTTCATCGCGTTGCGGGTGTCGATGATCAGTCTGGCGTGGTCGGCGATCATCTGCCAGTCGTAGGCCGCGTGGTGGGTGGAGATGAGCACGCAGTCGTAGCTCGCCAGCGACTGGGGGGTGAGCGGGACGCTGGTCATGCCCAGGTCGTGCTTGCGCATGGCGTGGGTCGCGGGGACGTGCGGGTCGTTGTAATCGACGTGGGCGCCCAGCTCCTGGAGCCGTTCGATGAGCACGAAGCTGGGGCTCTCGCGGACATCGTCGACGTCGGGCTTGTAGGCCAGCCCCAGCACCAGCACGCGCGAGCCCTTCACCGCGCGGGCTCGCTCGTTGAGGGCGTGCATGAGGCGCGAGACGACGTACTCGGGCTTGGCGTGGTTCACCTCGCCCGCCAGCTCGATGAACCGCGTCGGCAGCCCGACCTCGCGGGCCTTCCACGTCAGGTAGTAGGGGTCGATCGGGATGCAGTGCCCGCCCAGGCCCGGGCCGGGGTAGAAGGGCTGGAAGCCGAAGGGCTTGGTGGAGGCCGCGGCGATGACCTCCCAGACGTCGATGCCCATCGCGGTCAGAAGGATCTTCATCTCGTTGACCATGGCGATGTTGACGGAGCGGTAGATGTTCTCGAGGAGCTTGGCGGCCTCGGCGACTTCGGCGGAGCTGACGCGGACGACCCCCCCCTTGTCGACGGCGGCGCGGTAAAGGGCTTCGGCGGCGTCGCCGCTGGGGGCGTCGATGCCGCCGACGAGCTTGGGGATGGTTCTGGTGGTGTGGCCTTTGCGCCCGGGGTCCTCGCGCTCGGGGGAGAAGGCCAGGTAGAAGCCGGCGTCGCTGCCGCACTTCAGGGCGCGAGGCCCGGCTTCGAGCCGCGGCAGCACGACCTCGCGCGTGGTGCGCGGGTAGGTGGTCGATTCCAGCACGACCAGTTGCCCCGGGCGCAGCGCGCGGGCGATGTCGGCGGCCGTCTTCTCCACGAAGCTCAGGTCGGGCTCCAGGTGCTTGCCGAGCGGCGTGGGCACGCAGATGAGCAGGGCATCGGGCTCGCTCAGGCGCGCAAAGTCGGCGGTGGCGGAGAACCGCCCCGAGGCGCTCATCGCCTTGACGAAATCGTCCCCCAGGTGGCGGATGTAGCTCCGCCCCGCGGCCAGGGCCGTGATCTTCGCCGGGTCGATGTCGAACCCCAGCACCCGGAATCCGGCGTCATGGAACGCGCGGGCCAGCGGCAGGCCGACGTACCCCAGGCCGATGACGCCGACGAGGGCGGAGCGGTCGGAGATGCGGTCGAGGAGGGTCATTCGATGTCGGATGTGCGATGTCGGATGTGGAGGCGTTGAGGCGTGCGTTACGATACCCGCCGGGCCGGATCGCTGCTGATCTGCCGCGTTCTCATTGTCCGCGACCGTGCCGGGAACCCGGTGGGCACCGAGCATCCGGCCGCTCCGGCTCACCGGCGAGCTCGCTCGCGAGCGAGCGGGGATGGCCGGGGTCGAGTAGACCCGACCAAGGCCGTCGCCGATCCCCTTCAGCGTCGATCCGCGCCCGCCTGCGCCTGCGGTAGAATCCCCGAATCCGGCTCGCGCCGGGCGGCTTGACGGAGCTGCACGCATCAATCATCGAGACGCGGCGACATGGCCCAGTGCGGGCCTGCTGCGTCCACCTTGATGGCGGGGGCAGGTGGCCCTCGCTCGGTTCGCGTGCCACAGGAAGTGGACAGGTCCGGGCTGCCCGGCGCTGGAGAGTCAACATCCAGCGAAGAACGCCGTCAGGAAATCGAAGAAATCCTGCGAGTTGATCACCCCGTCCGCATCGAAATCCGCCCCGGGGCCCGACGCGAAGAACGCGCCCAGGAAATCGAAGAAATCCTGGCTGTTGAGCTGGCCGTCGCCGTTGAAATCGGCCGCGCAGGTGCTGGGCATCACCTGCACGATCCGCGCCACCGACGGGATGTCGTCCACCATCGCGGACACCATGTAGAACCCCAGCGGCAGCACGTTGGGGTCGCTGGGGAGCGTGAACGTCGCCGTGCCGCCGACCTGTGTGACCGGCAGCACCAGCCGTCGCGGCACGCCCCCGCTCACCCAGTGCGTGTGCGTCTCGTTGCCCATGAGCACCACGCTCGTCAACTGCGTCTGCGGCGCGATGCCGAGCGTGACGGTCCCGCCGCGCTGGGGTGTGGTGCTGGAGATGCTGGTGATCTGCGGGCGCACGCCGCGGAGGAGGTTGGGCGCGACGAAGGCCTCGATGTCGGCCGAGGTCGGCCCGTACTGGAACTTGATGCGTGTGCCTCCGGTCATGACGATGCGCCCGTCCGGGACGAGGACGGAGACGGCGTGGTACTCGCGGAACCAGTTCATGTCCGCCACGCGCCGCCAGGCGTTGGTCGCCGGGTCGTAGATGTCCGACCACTTCACGATCCCCAGCACGTTGGGCACCGGGATCGGAGTGACCTGCGTCTCGCCGCCGGCCGCGAGGATCCGCCCGTCCGGGAGCTGCGTCACTTCCGTCTGGAACCGGACCAGCCCGGGGTTGGACGTGAGCGACCACGTCTGGGTCGCCGGGTTGTAGATCTCCCCCATCACCGTGTTATTGTCCGGCCCGCGTCTCACGCCGAGGGCGGCCACGCGCCCATCGGCCATCACCACGATCGAATGGTCCGAGTGGTTGGGCCAGTCGCGGTTGGGCTGCACGAAGTTCCCCGTCGCCCGCCACTGCCCGCTGCCCGGGTTGTAGAGCTGCGGCGGCCACCACGTGATCAGCACCTCCCCCGTGTGCAGCAGCGCGCACGGCGGGAACTCGGTGGGGTTGAGCATCGAGCCCGTGTAGGACCAGGTGAGCGTGGCAAGGTCCAACCGCTCGCACGTCGGCGTGCGGACCGCGTCCGGGCGCGTCCCGCCGCCCATCACCAGCGCCGAGCCATCGGCCAACCGGGCCAGCCCCGGGTACCAACGCCCGGTCGGGTTCTGCAGATCGGCCAGTTGCTGCCACGAGTTGGAGGGGAAGCTGTACGCCTTCACCCAGCGCACCGCGTTGCGGAAGTTGCCCGGGTCCGAGCCGTCCTGCCCGCCCACCATCATGATCCGCGCATCCGGCAGCAGCGTCGAGTTCATGCACCCCTGCGCCAGGCCCGAGCCCGCCGGGAATGTCTTGGTGCCATCAACCGGGTTGAAGAGGACCGGGTCGACCGTGTCGTGGCAGAAGAACACCCGCCCGTCGGGCGTGAGGATCGCGATGTCGGTCGCGTCGAAGAACTCCGGCAGGGTCGTCCCGATGATGTCCCACCGGCCCGGCTGCGACTCGGGCGCGAGCGCGAAGTTCCGCGTCAGCGCCCCGGCGCCGACCTGGACCGCGGCCTCCTGATACTCCTGCCGCAGCGCCGCCACGCCGAGTTGGTACGCGCCCGCGGGCACGCCGGCGAAGAGGTATCCCCCTGAACCCGAGGACCGAGCCTCGCGGAAGAAGGTGAGCGCCGGGGTAAAGAGCGTCACACGAGCGCCCGAGACCGGCGCGCCGCCGGCAGCGGCCGTCACGGTGCCCTGAACATCACCCGCGAGCGCCCTGGAGCACAACGGCGCCGTGATCGCGGCAAGCAGCGCCATCGCCAGCCAGAGGCTTCGGTGGTGGATCATGTGTTTCTCCTCCCCCGAGAGTACAACAGAAGCGGCGCCATTCCAGCGCTGGCGTCGAGTAGGCCGTGCGGCGACACCCCGCGCCACAATGATTCATCCTGGGTCAGTGCGCGAGGCGCTCGTCGATCGGCTCGCCGCGTTCGACCTTCGCCTGGGACAGCGCATAGAGGACGACGGCCAGCAGGGCGAAGGTGAGGATGGGCATCATCAGATCGAACCAGAGCCGCAGCGCCACCAGCGCGAGCATGATGATGACCAGCGAGGTCCAGACGATGACCTGCTCGACCGTGTCGTGCCGGACATGGACGGCGTGGTGGGTAGACGACGGCGCAGTCTGAACGGCCATGGTGCGGCCTCCGGAAAGGCGACCCGTCACTCAGCTTACCCAGAGGCGGGTACGCCGTGCCACACAAATCCGGGTTGGTCAAAGAACAAAGATCCCATCGTGCTGGTAGACGGCCAGGACACCGGCGGCACCGGATGACGGCCGCTTATGGCTGCTGCGGTCAAGCCCTGACCAGGTTCACGGGCCACCCGTGCACCGGGCCCGGCCGTCAACCAGGACGACGGGAACGCCCATGGTAAGGGGGGAGGGGCGAGCGGGCAAAGTGGCGCGCCGGAGCCCGCGGAACATCGTGGTCAGTCTACCGAACGTCCCCAAAAACGCGCCAAAACTATGGGGTATTACCCGATTTGGGCGCGCAGAATGGGCCCTCCCCTCTTCCGGTGTCAGCAGGGTTGACCATCGCATCCGAGGAGTGGGGGGTACGCTTTTC
>JBGPJM010000102.1:0-16063 GCA_041485385.1 Phycisphaerae bacterium
AACTTCTTGGAGTACTCGGGGATGAGGCCGTCGATGATCTGCTCGTCCTTGCCGGTGCCGAGAGTGCAGGAGACGAGCGACTGGGTCTCGCCGCGCTGGAAGAACGCCGAGCCGTGCGTGCGGGCGAAGACCGCGACATCGCACTCGATAGGCCGGATCTGGGTCGCGGGCCGGCCGTCGGCGCGGATCCCCTTCTCGACGAGCAGGCGCCGCGTGATCTTCTTCTCGAGGGTCCGGAAGGCCTCCTTGGCCATGGCGCGGCGCTTGGTGGACGTCGCGAACTCCCCGTAGGTGCCGTCCTGCTTGATCGCGAAGTGCTGCTCCAGCAGGTTGCTGAGGATCTCCTCAACCTTGTCGCCCCGCTCGTTCTTGCTCTTGATCTGGCGCGCGGCCGTGAGGTCCTTCTCGGCGACCTTCTTCACGATCTGCACGACGTCCTCGGCGGGGAGGGCGAGCTCGCCGATCTTCTTGACCGGCTTCACCTTGGAGGAGAGCTCCTCGATCATGTCGAGGATCTGGGCGATGTGCTCCTGCCCGAACTTCACGGCGCCCAGGACGCCGGCCTCGTCCACCTCGGCCGCGCCGACCTCGATCATGTTGATGCCGCCGCAGTGGCCGGCGAGCACCATGTCCAGGTCGGAGTAGTCGAGCTGGGTGACCGTGGGGTTGATGACGTAGCGGGGGCCGTCGTCGGTGTGCACGCGCCCGACGCGGATGGTGGCGGTGGGGCCCTCGTAGGGCGCATCGCTGAGCGCCAGCGCCGCGGAGGCGGCCGTGCCGGCGAGCACGTCGGTGTCGTTCTCGCCGTCGTGGCTCATGACGAAGGCCTGGATCTGGATCTCGTCGATGAAGCCGTCGGGAAAGAGCGGACGGATCGGGCGGTCGATCATCCGCATGGTCAGGATTTCCTTCTCGTTGGGGGCGCCCTCGCGCTTGCGGAAGCCGCCGGGGAACTTGCCCGCCGCAGAGGCCTTCTCGCGGTAGTCGATGGTGAGGGGGAAGAAATCCAGCCCTTCGCGCGGCTTGGCGCGGACGACCGTCGCGAGGACGGTGCTGCCGCCGTAGGTGGCCATCACCGCCGCGTCGCATAGCTTGGCGACCTTGCCGGTCTCGAGGGTGAGGGTACGCCCGCCGATTTCACGCTCTACTTTGAAATATGCCATGGACCTTCCGCCTTCCGCACGCTTGGCGTGCGTCTGCGCCCCCGCCGCGCGGTCGCGGCAGAGTGCCGCTCCGGGGGCAAGGACAAGCTTGCTCATCGGCCGTGTTGCACGCCCGAGGGCAGAAGGCACGGGGCAGTCCGGGGCGGCGACCGAGCCGGTCGCGTCTTCGCCCGGCTCGAACAGCCGGGGCCCCTGCTGCCGCGTGCCCACTGCCACCGGGGCGATTCAGCGGCCACACATTAATCAAGCAGGCCCTCGCCTCTTTCAAGACGCGGGCCCGTTTCACCCTGCTTTACTTCCGCAGACCCAGGCGGCTGATCAGGTTCGTGTATCGGTCCCGATCCGCCCGTGCCAGGTACTTGAGCAGCTTGTTGCGCTTCCCCACCATGAGGATCAGACCGCGCCGGCTGTGCTTGTCGTGGTCGTGCGTCTTGAGGTGCTCGTTCAACTCGCTCATCCGCTCGGTCAGCAACGCAACCTGAACTTCTGGCGAGCCCGAGTCCCCCGCATGGATGGCGTAATCCTTGACGATCGAGGTCCGGCGTTCAGCTGCGAGTGGCATGCCCGGGAGCTTCCTGTGTACCTACGAAAATGCGAACTGCCCCCTTTAGGAGCGAACTCTAGGCTGGCCGCATTTCCTTATCAACCCCTCACCCGCCGGCCCGGGCCCCGGCGCCCCGGCTGGGGGCCGGAGTCGCGGACCATGATCTTCGCGGGCGACGGGCCGATGCCGGCGCGGTCCGTTGGCTACTACCCTACGCCGATGCAGATCTCCAACCGCGCCGCGTCCCTCCGTCCATCCTCAACGATCGCCGTCACCAACCGGGCCCGCGAGCTGCGACGTCAGGGGCAGGACGTGCTGTCGTTCGCGGCGGGCGAGCCGGACTTCGACACTCCCCAGATCATCAAGCAGGCGGCCATCGACGCCCTGCTGGCGGGACAGACGAAATACATGCCGACGTTCGGGGACACAGAGACCAGGGCCGTGGTGGCCGAGAAGCTCACGCGTGAGAACGGGCTGCCGAACGTGACGGCCGAGCACGTTGCGATTTCCGCCGGCGGCAAGCATGCGCTGTACGTCGTGTTCCAATGTCTGCTCGACTTCCCGCCCCCCGGCCAGCCGGCCCTGGAGGTGCTGCTCCCCGTGCCCACGTGGGTGTCGTACGCGCCGCTGGCCGAGCTGGCCGGCGGGAAGATCGTGGAACTGCCCACTACGGCGGCCTCGGATTTCAAGATCTCGCCCGAGCAACTCCGCCGGGCGATCACGGCCCGCTCGCGCGTCCTGGTGCTCAACTCCCCCTCGAACCCGTGCGGCACGATGTATACGCCCGCTGAGCTGCGGGCGCTGGCGGCAGTGGTGGCGGAGTGCACGAGGTCGGTCGGGCCGGACCTCGTGATCCTGACCGACGAGATCTACGAGAAGATCGTCTACGGGGGCGTGGAGCATTTCTCGATCGGGTCGGTTCCGGCCGTCGCGGAGCGGACGGTGACGCTCAACGGGCTTTCGAAGGCATACGCGATGACGGGGTGGCGTGTGGGGTACGCGGCGGGCAGCGGCGACTACGGCCTGCGGTTCATCAAGGCAATGGCGACGATGCAGGGGCAGATGACGACGAACATCACGTCGTTCGTGTACCCGGCCGTGCGTGTGGCGATGACGCGGTGTGCCGCGGATGTCGAGCGGATGCGGGCGGCCTTCGCCGAGCGGGCGGAGTTGATCTTCGCGAGGATGTCGCGCATCCTCGGCCTGCCGTGCGTTCGTCCGACGGGCGCGTTCTACCTTTTCCCGGACGTCTCGGCGCACTTCGGCAAACGGACTCACGCCGGCATGGCGCTTGGGACCTGCCTCGACTTCGCCGACGCCCTTCTCAACGAGGCGAAGATCGCCGCGGTGCCGGGGGACGACTTCGGCGGGTGCGGCCCCAACCACCTCCGATTCTCCTTCGCCTGCTCCGCCGACCAGATCAACAAGGGGATGGACCGGCTGGAGGAGTTCGTCGCGGGCCTGCGGTGAGCCGACGAAGACGATCTTCGCCGGCGCTGCACCGCGGGCGTGAATCCGGACGCAACGAGTCAGGGCTGGACCAACGACCCCTTCCCACATCTGGTGCCGGGCTCATGGCACGCCGTGCTCGGCGCGGAGCCGATCCAGGGAGGCTGGTTGGATTGGGACGGGCTTGTCGGCGCATCGCGTGGTGCGACGATGGCCGGGCAAACAGGCCCCTTCCGTGCGCTCGCGGAGAAGCTTGCGGGGCTGGACGAGTACGTGTGGATCGCCTCGACGTACGGGCAGGGTCCGCCCCGGCCGGTGCCGGCGCCCCCGCAGGAGGCGACCACCGATCGGGGCGTGAAGACGCCGCGCTCGATCCTCCACTGAGCGCCTCATCAAGGAGCGGGCGTCGCCCTGGCCTCGGCGTGCGCGCGCGGGCCTGCCTGGGCCGGCTCTGTTCGAGTATCATCCGATCAGAAACCACGGTCCGAACCCGTCGCACCCCGTCGTACGCGGCGGCGCTCTGGAGATTCGCGATGACCGATCCCGACACGATCCTGCTGGAAACCGAAGAGTCCATGTCCAAGTCGCTGGAATACCTGAAGAAGGAGCTGCGCGGCATCCGCACGGGGCGGGCCTCTCCCGCGCTGGTCGAGTTCGTGAAGGTCGATTACTACGGCACGCTGACCGACCTCAAGGCGCTGGCGTCGATCTCCGTCTCCGAGGCCACACAGCTCGTCATCAAGCCCTTCGACGCCGGGAGCATCAACGACATCAAGAAGGCCATCGAGTCCTCGGGCCTGAGCCTCAACCCCATGGTCGACGGCAAGCAGATCCGCTTGAACGTCCCGCCGCTCTCCGGCGATCGGAGGAAGCAGCTCGCGGCGCACTGCAAGAAGCTGGGCGAGGAGACCAAGGTCGCCATCCGCAACGCCCGGCGCGACGGCAACAAGCACGCCGACGCGCTCTCCAAGAGCCCCGGCAAACACTTCCCCGAGGACGAGATCGAGACGCTGAAGAACGAGATCCAGGAGCTCCTCAAGAAGCACGAGCACGACGCGGACGAGGCGATCGCCAAGAAGTCCAAGGAGATCGAGGAGGTCTGAGGGGGAGAAGTGAAAAGTGGAAAGTGAGAAGTGAAAAGAAGAGGCTCATATCACCTCTGCTCCCTGGGTCCCTTACGCGTACCCCAGGTCTTCCAGGTCGTCCTCGTCCAGCCCGAGATGGTGGCCGATCTCGTGCAGGAGGGTGACGCGGATCTCCTCGTAGATCTCGTCGTCGGCACCCGGGTCCTCGCGATGCAGTCCTGACTCTTCGAGCGCCAGCGCCACGATCCCCTCGCGGAAGAGGTGGATCTGGTCCGGCAGAAAGCCGTGGTCCTGCACCGAGCGCTCGGTGATCGCTGTCCCGGTGTGCAGGCCGCACAGGTCGGTGAAGTCCTCGTCGCGCTCGCCGAAGTCCTCCTCCAGCGTGCCGTCCTTCTTGAGCTGCCGGACCATCTCCGGCGTCGGGCGGTCCAGCACCACCAGCGAGACCTCGTCCAGCAGCGCACGCAGGCACCCCGGCACGCCGTCGATGACGTCCTCCACCAGCGCGTCGAACCGCTCTCGCTCGGACTCGGTCATCGTGGCTGCCCGCCGCCCGGCGGGGCCGTTCCCTCGTTCCCCACCGGCGACTCCTCGATCCTCAGGACATCCTTGAGCGAGGGGGCCGGAGCGACGATCGCCCTCGCGATCCGCCAGCTATCCAGCACCGCGCCGGTGAGCCCCAGCGTCACCAGTGCCGAGCCCAGGACGACCATGACCACGCCGGCCATGCGCGCGATGTCGGCCAGCATCCCCTGCGCACCCGCCGACGCCAACCCCAGCCCAACGCCGGCCGCCGCCACCACCGCCGCCACCACCATGGCCAGGATGGTCTGCCGGTCCGTCCGCCCCGTCCGCAGCACCAGCGACCTGGCCACGAGCAGGCGTGCGTTGCCGCGCACCCCCAGGAGGACCACCACCACGAGCAGCCAGAACGCCAGCCCCAGGGCCATGGTGTCCCGCGACTGTCCCCACCCCCAGGGTGCCCAGCCGACCGCCAGCACCAGCCACACGAGCGGCACGTACGCCGCCACCGCCACCAGCGCCCCGGCGATGTTCCAACCCGGCACTCCCTTGTGCGGGTGGACGAGGCCGAGCGCCCCCAGACCCGAGATCGCTACGCACGCCGCGCCCCACGCCGCGAGCTCCTGCCTTCCTCCTGTCCGCAGCGAGACCGACTGCGCCAGCCACCCCAGCAGCGCGCCGGCGAGCCCCCCCACTGACCAGAGAATCAGGCTCACCGCCAGGAGGTGCGGCCAGCGGATGGGCGTGAACTCGGTGGCGTGGGGGTCCACGACGGCCAGGATGGTCGCCCGCACCGCGGTGCCGCACTCCGGGCACACGCCACGGATCGAGAGACCCTTGAGGTTGTACGCGCAGACGACGCACGGCAGGTCGCCCCCGAGTTCCCTCTCGAGCGGCCCGGGGGTGTGCGGTTTGTCCGCGTCGCTCCGCGGCCGCACTCCCGGGGATTCCTCCTCGCCGCCATCTTGCTGCGTGGGCACCGCCATCGTTCCCCTAGCCTACTCGACTCCGCTTCGCCGCGCCTCCGGTGCACGTTCACCTATACTCACCCTCCCGCACTGCCCGGCGCGACCGAGCGCCCAGCAGCGGGGCGTGGCCACCCGCCCTCTCCCATGAACCACCTGATCGACCGTCTGCGGTCAAACATCTCCGGCGTGTTCCTCGGCAATGCGGAGGCCGTGGATCGTCTCATCTGCTGCATGATCGCCAAGGGGCACGTGCTGATCGAGGATGTGCCCGGCGTCGGCAAGACCGTCCTGGCCACCGCGCTGGCACGCAGCATCGACTGCTCGTTCTCCCGCATCCAGCTCACCCCCGACATGCTTCCCAGCGACATCCTGGGCGTGAGCGTCTACACCGGGGCCGGGGGCGGGGCCGGCTCGCCCGCGGAGGCCAACTCGCACGCCAGCGCCGTGTTCGAGTTCAAGAAGGGCCCGATCTTCGCCAACATCATTCTGGCCGACGAGATCAACCGCACGCCGCCGCGAACCCAGACCGCCCTGCTCGAGGCCATGAACGAGGCGAGCGTCTCCGTGGACGGGCGCACGTACCACCTGGATCAGCCGTTCATGATCGTGGCGACGCAGAACCCCGACGACTTCGAGGGCACGTACCTCCTCCCGGAGAACCAACTCGACCGGTTCTTCATGCGCGTAAGCCTGGGCTACCCCGCCGCGGCCGACGAGGCCCGTGTGCTCAGCCTCCGCCCGGCGGACAACGCGCTGCAGCACCTCAGGCCGGTCATGACGGGCCCCGATGTGGTCACCCTTCAGCAACGCGTCGACGCCGTGCGCCTCGACCGGGGGCTGATCGACTACATCATCGCCCTGGCCAGCGCGACTCGCCGCAGCCCGGACCTGCAGATGGGCCTCTCGCCGCGCGGCGCACTGGCGCTCGCCCAAGCCGCCCGGGCCACGGCGGTGCTGCACGTCCGCGACTACGCCATTCCTGAGGACATCATCTCCAACATCGTCGAGGTGTGCGCCCACCGCATCATCACCAAGACCTACGCCCAGTCCGGCCGGCGCTCCGGCGACCCTGCCGGGGCAATCCTCACTCGCCTGATCGAAACGATCGAGAGCCCGGCGTAGCCCCGGCCCCGCCGACGCACCGCTACCACCCGCACCCTGGACCCCCAGATGCCACGCCTCGTCCGCCGCTCCGCCACCGGCCCTATCAAGATCGACCCCAAGACGCTCGACCCGGAGAAGCTCATCTCGATCTGCGCTTGCGGTCTCTCGCAGACCTTCCCCTTCTGCGACGGCTCGCACAAGGCCTGCCGCGCCGCCGAGCAGCCGGGGACGCTCTACGTCTACGGCCCCGACAACAAGACGATCGTGGAGCAGCGACCGGACGACTCGCCCCCTCCCTCGCCGGCGCCGTGAGGGCGTGATCGCCGGCTCCATACAGAGAGCGGGCCGCCTGCCCCCGGCAGACGGCCCGCGTGCGTTCGGAGTCGACGGTCCCGGCGATCAGCAGCCGGCCAGGTACGCGTCGATGAAGGCGAACAGGTCGCGCGCGTCGAGGTGCCCGTCGTGGTTGAAGTCAGCGGACTCGTCGCCATTCAGGAGCGCGTGGACGAAGTCGAAGAAGTCGTGCGAGTTCAGGTGCCCGTCGTGGTTGAAGTCGGCGGGGCAGATCGGGCGAAGAAAGTTCTGGCCGATGTAGTGGCCGAGGGCGAAGCCGGCCGCGTTGCCGTCGGTGGCGTCGAAGCGCCAGTGCACGCCCAGGTAGATGCGACTGAAGGCGTTCTCCCTCGCCGCGTCGGAGAAGCGGTGGAACGTCCGAGGCCCGTGCAGCGGCAGGGCGTTGTAGAACGGGTCCTCCGAATCGATCGTGAACGTCGCGTGATCGGTGCCGAAGAACTCGGCCATCACGCCCGCGTGCGCGCCCGCGAACGTCGCGTGCCCCGAGATCCACGCCGGGAACGGCGGCGTGAAGGGGTTCAGCGGCTCCCAGTTCGGGTCGGCGGTCGTGCGGCTGTTGCCGTCGGTGCCGGCGAGACGGATGCCTGTGATTGGACGCCAGAAGTCGATGGCGGTGTCGTACTTGGCGTCCCAGGCAACGATCCCGGCGTCCCCCATCGCCAGCCCGACCAGCGCCATCAGCCGGGCGTTCTCCACCATGCTCAGGTGGTGGTCGTTGGAGATGATCTCCGTGATGTGGCACAGGTGTCCGGGCGGCTTGTACGTCCCGTTCACGTCGTTGGCCCAGAAGAACGCGATCCGCGTCCCTTCGTCGCCGCGCGCGGTGCTGTGCAGCGAGCCCAGCGACTTCGCCTCGTTGAAGATCTCCGCGTACTCGCGGCTGCGGAGCAGGGTGCGCATGTTCCGCAGGCCCAGCGGGCCGTTCCGCGGCCGGAACTGATCGCCGCGGGTCATGGCGAAGGGCGTCACGTGCCCCCAGCCGGGGCTGAACGGAGGCTGAGTGAAGTCGGGGAATGTCGGGACGTAGTCGCCCGGGTTCGTGCCGTAGGTATACGGCATCGGGTCGGCGCTGTGGTCATTGGCGCGGGCCGCCAGGATCGCGTCCGCCGCGGCATGCCCGACCGCGAGCCCGTCGGTCTTGGCCGGCCCGTCGGGGATCGCCGCCAGCGAAGCGGCCAGCTGCGCGTCCAAGACCGCCTGCTGCGAAGGATAGAGGTTCGACATCACCCGGTGGGAGGCGCCGGCGACGGCGGCCTCCATCGACGCCCCCTCCGGCGCCGAGACGAAGCCCAGGTACGGCTCGTGCGTCCGGTCGATGGAGTTCACGGCGTCGTACACCGCAAGCTGGGTCATCGCCACCGCGCGCCCGATCGGACATGGGGGCCCGCCCGTCGCGCGGATCATGTCCTGGAGAACCTCGTTCCAATGGGTCACCACGTCGGCCGTCGCCGCGCCGGTGATCGCAGCGACGCTGCCGGCACAGATAAGCAGGCGCAAATGTCCAGTCATCTTCCAGTTCCTTTCTTGTGTGGGGCTCAGAACACGCGGCGTACGGCCGCCCGCGCACGAGATCGCACCCCGCGCGAGCGAGTCCAGCATCTTGTCCGTCCGGCTACCTTCCGCGGCCGACAGCCCCCACACGTTCCCCCGGCGTCCCGCCGCGAGTTTCAGCCCTCCGCGGACTTTCTTCCGGAGTCGCCCACTAATCTGCATCGGATGAGCAAAATTGTCAAGCGAATCGGGCACGATTCCGGGAATAGATTATGGACACCCGGACACATGACGAACAGACACGTTCTCCGAGCCTCTTCGTCCTCCGCCTATTTCCGAGAGGTCTCGATCCACCGATCCACCCTCGCCTCCAGCACGGGGAGCGGCACGTTCCCGGTGCCCAGGATGCAGTCGTGGAACTCCCGAAGGTCGAATCGCCCGCCAAGGGCCTTCTCCGCCCGTGCCCGCAGCTCCCGGATCTTGAACTCCCCGATCTTGTACGCGCACGCCTGTCCGGGCCAGCCGATGTACCGGTCCACCTCTCGCTCGATGTTCAGCGGGCTCAGCGCCGTGTTCGAGAGCATGTAGTCGATCGCCCGCTCGCGCGACCAGCCCTGGGCGTGGATTCCCGTGTCGACAACCAGGCGGCAGGCTCGCCACATCTCGTAGCTCAGGCGGCCGAAGTCGTCGTAGGGGTCCGCGAAGAGACCTCGCCCGAGCTCCTCGGCCGGCCCTGCCGCGCCGTTTCCCCCGGCATCGAATGCGCCCTGGTCATCGGGGGGCTGGCCCGTCGAGCCCGCCATCTCCATCCCAAGCCGTTCCGCGTAGAGCGCCCACCCTTCGGTGTAGGCCGTGAACGACGTCCACGTCCGGAACTCGTGCACCCCCGCCTGCCCCTCACGAATCCCGCCGTCCCGGCCCTCCCCCGCCAACTCCTGCGATCTGGCGATCTGAAGGTGGTGGCCCGGCACCGACTCGTGCAGCGTCAGCGCGATCATCTCGTACTTCGGACGCTGGTCCAGCCGGTACGTGTTCACCACGAAATACCCCGGCACGCCCCCCTTCAGCGACCCCGGGTAGTAGTACCCCATGGGCGACACCGGGGCGCTCAGCGATGGGATCTCGCGCACGCCGTACGTGTTCCGCGGCAGCACGCCGAACAACCTCGGCAGCTCCGCGTCGATCCGCTTGCAGATGTCGCGGTACCCCGTCAGGAGCGCCTCGGAGTCCGTGTAGTAGAACCGCGGCTCCGTCCGCAGATACTGCACGAACGCCTTGAACTGCTCGTCGCTCCCGGCCGGGTACGAGCCCTTGCCGGCCCAGTCGGTCCGCGCGATCACGCGGAACATCTGCTCGCGGATCCGCGCGACCTCCTTCAGTCCGATCGTGTGGATCTCTTCGGCGGTCAGGTTCGTCGTCGTGTGCGTCCGCAACAGGAAGTCGTACAGCGCCGGACCGTCGACACCCTCGGAGATCCCCACCGTCTCGCGGCACTTGGGCAGGTACTCGTCCCGCAGGAACTCCCCGAGCCGCCGGTACGCCCCGACGATGCCAGCCGGCTCCGTCTCACGGACGCCCAGCGCCCCGGCGATCGCCGCCTTCGCCCGCTCCACGAGCGGGTCCTCCGCCGGCAGGGCCGCCAGCGGCCGGAAGAACGGGCTCGAGGCGGGGTACTTCGCCACGTCGGCCGACCCCAGCGCCAGGCACAGCGCCTCGGCGCCGGCGACGGCTACCCGCGGCGGGACTCGTTCGGCCGCCAGCCCCGCGCGCATCTGCTCGATCGTCTGGTCGATCAGCACCGGCAGCGCCTCCAGGCGCGAGACGTAGTCGGCCCGGTGCTTGTCGGTGCGCATCGGGATGGTGTCGGCCATCTGCGGCAGCCAGACCTGCGGCCCGCTCCGGGCGTCCAGCGGCATCTGCTCGCCGTGGAACTTGTCTCCCTCGACGTAGGTCTCCAGCGTATAGCGGAGGAGGTCGGCACTCACGCGGTCCGCCTCGCCCAGGCCGGTCACGTCGATCATCCGCAGACGGGCCAGGCGATCGACCACCTCGCCCAGCCGCCGGGTGTTCGCCGCGGCACTCTCGTCGCGCAGGAGATGATTGAAGCGCAGGTCGCCGCGCGTGCTCGCCTCGATGGGGCTCTCGCGCTTGATCCACTCCACGTGCTCGTCGAGGATCGCCTTGAGCTGGGCGCCCGGGTCGGGCCGGACCGGTGCGACAAGCGCCGGCGGGCCGTTCGCGCCGGAACTCTCCAACCCCGATGCACACGCCGGCCGCGCGACCGCCGTCACGATCCCCAGCCCGATCGCCCCTGGCAACACGAATCTGTTCATGCCTCCAGACTACCCTCGGGCCCGCGCGGGCGTATATCCTCGGGCATGTCCCGCCCGTGCCAGCCCCTCTGCGGTTGCACCACCCGCATCGCCACCGTGCTCCTCCTCGCGGCCCTGGCCCTGCCCTGGGCCTGCCACGAGAAAAAACGCAACGCCAACGACGACCTGCGCAAGCACAAAGACAGCGTGATGGACCAGATGGACAAGCTCGCGGCGGAGGAGGACTCCAAGCCCAAGCCCGCCGCGCCGTCGCCGCCGGCGCCCGGCACCCCGCCAGCCCCAGGGGCGGAAAGACCCTCCAGCCCGGATCCTGCGTCCCCGCCCCCTCCTCCCCCTCCTGCGCCCCCCGCCGCGCCTCCTCCCGGATAACTCGGTCAGCGCAGGCTCCTTAACCCCCCGCTTGCCTCCGCCCGATACCCCGTTAGCATTTCCCCGACCAGCCACGACCAACCGATCACTGGGGATTGGTGTAACGGTAGCACGACTGACTCTGGATCAGTTAGTCTAGGTTCAAATCCTAGATCCCCAGCTTTCTGTCTCTTCGCCCCGCTCGCCCCGCTCGCCCCACTGTGCCCCGCGTTGCCAACCCGCGTCTTTTCAATCGACAGGGCACAAACGGTCATTCCGGGGCATCGGGTCGGATTGTCGAGGAGTCCGTCGAATCGCCGCAAGTGCGGTACGAAACTGGCACAATCGGTGCCCGATCGGCTCGCCTCCACCGATCCACGCCGGCAATGCCCGCATGGCATCGGCCAGCGGGAGCCGAAGCGCCGGTGGTTGTGGGGATGCATGCGGAGAACGCCTTGTGGACCAGGCCCTGCGGTGGCCGCGGGCGGTCAGAACTCGAAGTTCGAGTTGGGGTTGGTGGCCGTGTCGACGGTGGCGGAGGTGACGATCGGGCCGAAGATGTTGCCGCCGGCGATGCTGTAGTTGGCGGCACTGTTGCCGCCGGCGTTATTGCCGATGATGAGGTTGCCCGTGCCCACGACGATCAGCCCACCGCTGGCGTTGGCGAGCACGTGGTTGCCCTCGATGCGGTTGCTCGCGCCGATGACGCGGATGCCGGCCCCCACGGCGCCGGCCGCGCCGCCGCGAGCGGTGCAGCCGGAGACCATCCACCCGCTGCCCACGCGGAACCCGTCGCCCTGGTTGCCCTCGGCGACGCACCCCGCGGTCTTGGCCGGCGCGTTGTCGTCGGTCGCCTTGAAGCCGACGCCGCCGTTGTTGCGCGATGTGCACCCGGTGAGTTCGGAGTCGCCGCCGACGATAAAGCCATCCCCCGTGTTCCCCTCCGAGAGGGTCATATAGCATGCATCCTTGCTGGCGGCGTTGACGCCCACCCCGCCGTTGCTCCTGGAAACACAGCGGTCGAGCGTCGCCTCGCAGGCCAGAGAGAACCCGTGGCTGATGTTCAGCTCGGCGATGCAGGACACCATCGTCATCCCGCGCCCGACGCCCCACTGGAAGCTGCAGATCCCGACGCCCCCATTGCCGCGGGCGACGCAAGCAGTAAGCAGCGCGGTCGCGGATCGTGGCGGGATGTTGTTGTCGGTGATGAGGATCCCGTTGGCCCCGTTGCCCGAGGCGGTGCAGTTGTTCAGCGTGCTGCCCGGCCCGGCGACCAGGCCGTTGCCCGTGTTGTTGAAGCAGGTGCACTCGACGGGCGTGGTGTCGATCCCCAGCGCGATGCCATCTCCGCCGTTGGCAGAGGCCTTCACGAGCTGCGGGGAAGACTTGTCGAGCAGGCGGATGCCGCCGCCGCCGTTACCGGTGGCGGTGACGTTCACGATGGTCACGCCGGCGCCGCCGGACAGGCCCAATCCGGCGCTGCCGATGCCGTTGCCCTCGACGATGATCCACCCGCTGTGTCCGCCATCGCCGAGGATGATGCCGGCGCCGCCGTTGGCGGTGGCCTCGATACCCCACGAGTATGAGTCCACACCCAGGATGATGCCGTCGCCGCCGTTGCCGATCGCGTTGCTCTTCTCCAGCTTGGGGCTGGCCCTGTCCAGGACGATCCCACGCCCGGCGTTCCCCCGCGCCTCGACACGCGCGACCGTGGTCCCATCGACGCCGACCAGCCCATCGCCACCCCAGCTGCGGATGGTCCCGCCGCTCACCGTCAGGTTCGTCAGGCCCGGCGCCAGACCGGGCGTGATGCCATTCAGCGACCCGGGCACGCCCTGGAGCGTGAAGCCCTTGAGGTCGATGCTGACATCGCTGGCGTTGACCGTGATGCCGCTCTGGCCGGGGACGCCCGTGAGGCTGCCCGTCAGGTAGTACGAGCCCGGCTGGGTGATCGTGACAGGGAGCGCAGAGATCGGCGTGCGGGGTTCGATCTCGTTGAGCGTCTTGTACGTGGAACTCACCGGACCCGCGGGCGGGTCAAGCGGGCCGCCGTAAAGCAAGACTCCCGCCACGCCGATGCAAGCCAAGCCGACGACGGCGCCGGTACGGTACGGGGACCGCTTCATTGTGGACCTCCTCTTCGAATCGCCCCGGGGGCGGCGTCGCGCGACGGGCGGGCGTCGCGGCCTGGGTCCGTGAGCAGCCTAGAGTCGCGGCGGTCAACGGTCAATGAATTAATATTATTCCTGCCCCCTGATCTTCGGCGGCTGGATGTTGAACACGGTGCGGGACTCGCCGGGCGGTAACGCCGCGATGTTGAACACAATCCCGGATTCACCGGGCGAGTCCATTGCCTCTGTTGGCACAGTCACCTTTCCAACCGCGTCCGGTCCAACAGTTCTATCATCGCCCACGGCTCCCCGGCCTTTGCCCGTGCCACCAGCACGGCCACCACTTCGATCAGGTCCGCTGGCGGAAGAGCCCTTGCACGACGTGGCCCTCAACGTCCCGCGCGACCCGCACCGCCCCAGAGCTCAGCGGCCGCGCCGTACCCCATGCCGGGCAAGGATCGCCCCCGCTCGTTCGGCTCCAAATCGAGCCGCGAGCAAGTCCTCGGCGACGAGCGAGTGATCCTCGCTGAGAATCCCCGCGGTCCGATTCACGTACGATACGCCCCACTTGCGCCACTTCTTGATGGGGTCAGCCGACAGTGCCGCGGCAACGTCCAGAAGAACCGCCGCAATCTGCCGGGTCTCCCGCTCTCCGATCCTTGCCGCCTCCGCAAGCAGCAGCTCGAGCGCAGCAGCCCTCGATTTCATCGGAGTGATCGCCGCGCTCTGCACCATCGCGCCCCGGAGCACCCGCTCCGCGAATGCCGTGCGATCCCGCGACATCGCCGCACCGATGACCCACGCGAGCACCGCCACGCGCCGGTACGCATCCGTGTCCCGCGCGGCCTCGCCGCACGCCTTCTCCAGAACGGCCTCAACACGTTCGTCGGCAGCCGCCGAAGCAACCGCGGCAAGCGCCTGCACGCGATACCACGGACGCGAAATCTCCGTCGCCACTTTCAGCGCTTCTGCCCAATGCGACGCGACGAGCTGCTGAACCCGTGTACGCATCCGAGCGCATTGATCCGCATTGTCCCATCCCGCTCGCGACATCGCCCGGCACGCTCCTCGTAGAGAAGACCAACTGTACGGAACGTGCCAAGCGCCGCACAGATCGAACCAGCCGCCTCGACCCCGCGTGCCGCCGCCCCGCTGCTCAGAATAGAACCTCAAACCCCGCCCGCCGGAAGTGTTGATCGTTCGTGAACGCGCGGGTGATGCCCAGGCGGCTCATCACGATGAACGAGATCTGGTCGACGATCCCGGGACCTCCCGGTGGCTGGGTCCCGTAGCGTTCCCAGCCCAGCCGCAGATCCTCGTCGGTCGGAACGATCAACTTGCCGCTCCCCTGCATCTGCGCGTACAGCTTCGCCACCGATGATCGGTACGGGCGCCTCGCCGCGGCGTTGCCGCACTCAAGGAGAACAAGGGCAGAGGTTACCGTCGGCACGCCCTCCTCGGCGCAGCGCGCCAGCGCCCTGGCGGCGGGGACGTGCCATTGATCGCTGGCATCCCACGCGGCGACGAGCCCCACCGTATCCAGGAATACCGGCGTCAAGGCTGGTGCTCGTTGTGCCGCTCGGCGGTATCCGTGTGCCCGGAGGAGAACCGCTCGCCGAGAATCGCGTAGATCGCGGCCTGCGCTCCCTCCGCCTCCGGCGTCCCGTTGCTTCCTACCACCCGGGGTTCGAACTCCACCCGACAGCGATCGGGGAGATTCACCGGGTCGATCGGTCGAAAGACGCCGTTCTCATACACCGCATGGATCATGGTCATGCTTCACCGCAAGTTCCGCCGGTTTCCCCAGAGCAGCTCAGAACCCGACCGAGCCAACTTTATGCGCTCCGGCGACGTGACGGCGGCGCCCCCGCCCCGGCGCAGGTGCCATCAACGCTGGCATCAGGCAGAACTCCGACGCCCACGTGCGACCCGGGCCGCCCCGATCCTTTTCGCCCGATCGACCTCCCCACCGCTCGCCCCGCGCGGCTCGTAGAGCCGACGCGCGCCGTAACGCGGCCGCGTCCTGGTCTTTTTCTGGGGATGGAGGTGCCGGAGGAAGGGGCCTCCCCGGGCCTCCCCTTCCCTCTGGCATCAGCAGACCTCCGACCCCGCGCGCGACGAGAGCACGCCTCAACGCCTGAACGCCCCACGCCCTCGCATCCCCATCCCACATCCCACATCCCCCAAACGGTGGAGTCAATCCGCGCGCGCAGAACAGGCGCGCCCGGCGCGCACAAAAGTGCACACCTCAAAATTTTTATCTCCAGTCCCCACAAGCACTTACGTCTTTTTGACCGCGGCTATTTCCCACTTTGGGCGCGCAAACAGGACCGTTGGCCCATGGGTAGAGGGGCCACGCGCGCCACTGACTCGGTTTCCCCGAGCTCAGTGCCGTCACACCCCCCCTGCGCCCCGACTGCGCGCCGCCACTCCACGCCTCAACGCCTCCACGCCTCCACGCCTTCCCCATCCAGGAGAACCCATGAACCGCCACGCCTACCCCGACCGTCCCGCCAACTGGTACCGCGGCCTCCTCGCCGAAATCTCCACCGCCCCCGTCGACCTCATCGCCCTCGCCACCAAGTACCGCA
>JBGPJM010000103.1:0-15976 GCA_041485385.1 Phycisphaerae bacterium
ATCAGCTATGTGCGCCAGGCCTGCGAGATCGCTCTCGACGAGGGATTGCTGCCGCATACCAATGCCGGGCTGATGACGGGCGACGAAATGGCTCGGCTCAAACCGGTGAATTAGTTGAGCAGGGCCAGGAAGTTGTCGGCGCCGGTCTGGCTCTGGACCTCCTCGGCGATGATCGCGTCGGGGGTCATGGAGCGGCCCTGGAAGCCGGTGAAGATCGCGGTCTGGAAGTCGCTCACGCGCCCGCTGCTGTAGGCGGTGATGTTCCACTGCGTCACGCGCAGCTGGGCGGAGGCCACGGGGGCGACCAGGAGGGGCGCGCAGCACGCCGCGGCGAGGACGAGCGGTGTCCGATGGTGGCAACTCACTGGGCGATTTTCCCGGGAGGTGTGGGGTGAACGGGCCCCGGGGCTTTGAACTGCGCAGGCCCGGGCCGAGCCGTATAGTAGCGGACCTATGGGCAAAGACGTCACGAAAAGCCCGCGGAAGATCGTGCTCGCCTACTCCGGCGGGCTCGACACCTCGGTGATCCTCCCCTGGTTGAAGGACCGATATCCGGGCGTGAAGCTGGTCGCGTACGCGGCGGATCTGGGGCAGGGGGCCGGCGAGCTGGAGGGGATCGAGAAGAAGGCCAGGGACTCCGGGGCCGACGAGGTGATCGTCGAGGACCTGCGGCGTGAGTTCGCCGAGCAGTACTGCTTCCCGATGCTGCGGGCGCACGCGGTGTACGAGCAGGACTACCTGCTGGGGACGTCGATCGCGCGCCCGCTGATCGCCAAGGGGCAGGTCGCCGCGGCGAGGAAGACGGGGGCCGACGCGGTGTCGCACGGCGCCACGGGGAAGGGGAACGACCAGGTGCGGTTCGAGCTGACGTACATGGCGCTGGCGCCGGATCTGCAGATCATCGCGCCGTGGAAGGACCCGAGCTTCGAGCTGACCAGCCGCGAGGCCGCGGTGGACTACGCGAACAGGAAGAAGATCCCGATCGTGCAGAGCAAGAAGAAGATCTACTCGCGGGACCGGAACCTGTGGCACTGCTCGCACGAGGGGGCGGAGATCGAGCACCCGGACCAGCGCGTGGGGGACGACGTGTGGCTGATGTCCGAGCCGCTTTCGGAGGCGCCGGATGACCCGCAGACGATCACGCTCCGCTTCGAGGGGGGCAACCCGGTGGCGCTGGGGGATGAGCGGATGCGGGGCGAGGAGTTGATCGCGGCCCTGAACGACCTGGGGGGCCGGCACGCCGTCGGCCAGATCGTGATGGTCGAGAACCGGCTGGTGGGGATGAAGTCGCGCGGCGCCTACGAGACGCCGGGGGGGACGATCCTGTACGCGGCCCACAAGGCCATCGAGCAGCTCTGCCTGGAGCGGGACACGCTGCACTTCAAGCAGCTTGCGGCGCTGCGGTACGCCGAGATGGTGTACTACGGGCAGTGGTTCCACCCGCTGCGCGAGGCGCTGCAGGCGTTCGTGGACAACACGCAGCGGCACGTCACCGGCACCGCGACGATCGAGCTGTTCAAGGGGCACGCCCGGGCGGTGAGCGCCACGAGCGATCGGTCGCTGTACGACCCGAAGCTGGCGTCGTTCGCGATGGAGGGGTACGACGTGACGGCCGCCCGGGGCTTCATTGACCTGTTCGGACTGCCGATGAAGGTGGCCGCGCTCCGTGGCGAGCGGTAGACCTGGGAGAGAGGGGCGGAGCCCGCTGCCTATGGACGGTGTGTCGCCGCCAGCACAGGAAACCCCGGATGCGCTCGTCGCGCCGCTGGCCGGCGCGCTGGCGCCCTTGGCGGAGCTGGCGTACAACCTGTGGTGGACGTGGAACCGGCGCGCGCGAGCGCTGTTCGAGGGGATCGACCCGGCGCTGTGGGCGGGGTCGGGGCACAACCCGGTGAAGATGCTGCTGGGGCTGGGGTCGCAGAGGACGGCGCGCCTGGCGGGGGATCGGGAGTTCATGGCGCGCCTGCGCGAAGTGCACGCGGAGATGCAGGCGGATCTTCGCGCGCCGGCCTGGTACTCCCGGAGCGCCGGCGAGCCCGGGGAGACACGCCCCGACGAGTCGCGCCGGGCGTTCAAGGCGGCGTACTTCTGCGCCGAGTTCGGCCTGGCCGAGTGCATGCAGAGCTACTCGGGCGGGCTGGGGCTGCTGGCGGGGGATCATCTGAAGTCGGCGTCTTGCCTGGGGCTGCCGCTGGTCGCGGTGGGCCTGCTGTACAAGCACGGGTACTTCCACCAGGCCCTCGACGACGAGGGCCGGCAGGAGGAGCTGTACCCGCCGCTGAAGGCGGCGCAGCAGCCGATCCGCCGGGTGATCGACCCGGCGACGCGCACGCAGCGCCGCGTAAGCGTTGATCTGCCGGGGCGGCGCGTGCACATCGCCATCTGGAGGATCGACGTGGGGCGCGTGCCGCTGTACCTCTTGGACACCGACGTCACGGACAACGACCCGCGCGACCGCGACATCACGCGGAACCTGTACCTGGGGGACCACGACACGCGGATCCGCCAGGAGATCATCCTGGGGATCGGCGGCGTGCGCGCCCTGGCGGCGATGGGCGAGGACCCCACGGTCTGCCATATGAACGAGGGGCACTCGGCCTTCCTGGCGCTGGAGCGCACGCGGCGCGTGCGCGAGGCGCTGGGCGTGAGCTTCGACCAGGCGCGCGAGGCGACGGCCGCGGGGCACATCTTCACCACGCACACGCCCGTGCCGGCGGGGATTGACCGCTTCGCGCCGTCGCTGGTGTCGCACTACTTCTCGGGCTACCACGCGTCGCTGGGCCTGGATCTGGAGGGGTTCCTGGCGCTGGGGCGTGAGAACGTCGCCGACCCGAGCGAGTCGTTCTCGATGGCGGTGCTGGCGATCCGCACCTCGCGCTGGTGCAACGGCGTGTCGCGCCTGCACGGGAAGGTGTCGCGCGGGATGTGGCGGAACATCTGGCCCGGCACGCCGCAGGAGGATGTCCCCATCGGCCACGTCACCAACGGCGTGCTGACGCCGGGGTGGGTGGGCCCGCGCATCGCGGAACTCCTGACGGGGGCGATGGGGGACGCGTGGCGATCCTGGCCGCAGGACGCGGCGGCCTGGGACCGGATCGGCTCGATCCCCGACGGGGCGCTGTGGGAGGCGCGCCGGGCGGCCCGGCTCGACCTGATCGAATGGTGCCGCGGCCCCGCGCGCGACCGCCTCTCGCCGGGCCCGGACGAACCCGGCGCCGCGCTGGCCCCGGGTGCCGGCGTCGCGGTGACCGACGTGCTGGACCCGTCGGTGCTCACCATCGGCTTTGCGCGTCGTTTCGCGGCCTACAAGCGGGGCACTCTCCTGCTCCGCAACCCGGAGCGACTGCTGGCCCTGCTCCGCTCGCCTACGCCGGTGCAGGTGATCATGTCCGGCAAGGCCCACCCGGGGGACAGCGGTGGCAAGCTGCTGATCAAGGACATCGTGCAGTTCGCGCGCACCCACCGCGTGCAGGACCGGCTGGTGTTCATCGAGGATTACGACATCGAGGTCGCCCGCCGGATGGTGCAGGGGTGCGACATCTGGCTCAACACGCCCATCCGCGGGCTGGAGGCATCGGGGACATCGGGGATGAAGGCCGCGGCGAACGGGGTGATCAACGTCTCGACGCTCGACGGCTGGTGGGACGAGGCGTTCGCGCCCGACGTGGGGTACCACATCGAGAGCATCGGCACGTTCGACCACGATCTGCCCAACGAGCAGCGCGAGCACTTCGAGAGCGACGCGCTGTACCGGCTCCTGGAGCACCAGCTGGTGCCGGAGTTCTACGAGCGGGACGGCGGGGAGGGCACGGGGGAGGCGGGGGGAGGGGGGGTGCCGCGCAAGTGGGTGGCGCGGATGAAGCGGTGCATCCGCGAGCTGGCCCCGCGGTTCAGCACGCACCGGATGGTGGCGGAGTACGCGCAGAAGTTCTACTTCCCGGCGCACGATGCGCACGTGCGCCTCGCGGCCGACGGGCTGGCCGGGGCCCGGGCCCTGTCGGACCACCTCGACCGCTACCGGGCGAACTGGTCGCGCGTCCGCGTTATCGGCGTGCAGAGCGAGCCCTCGCATGGGCGGACGGTGTACGACGTCTCCGCGGTGGTCGAGCTCGAAGGCATGGAGCACGGGGAGGTGGCGGTGCAGCTTCGCCACGGCCAGCTCGACGCGCAGGGTGAGCTCGTGCAGTCGCAGACGATCGCGATGGCCCACGAGAAGGATCTGCACAACGGCGCGCACCGGTTCGTGGTGCGGTTCGCCCCGTCGCGCTCGCCGCGGGCGGCGTGGGTGGTGCGCGTGCTGCCGGGCGACCCGGCCCTGATCGGCCCGTTCATCCCCGGGCTGATCGTTTCCAGCACCATCCAGCGGGCCGAGGCCCACGTGCACGAGCATGAATGAGATCGCGGTGGCATTCCTGGGCGACGTGGTCGGCTCGGTCGGCCGGCGCGCCGTGGCCCACGCGGTGCCGGTGCTGCGCGAGCGCTACTCGGCGCGCCTGGTGATCGTGAACGGC
Organism: Phycisphaerae bacterium; assembly: GCA_041485385.1. Classification (GTDB taxonomy): domain Bacteria; phylum Planctomycetota; class Phycisphaerae; order Phycisphaerales; family UBA1924; genus JBGPJM01. Next base: position 4,512 of record JBGPJM010000103.1, read on the forward strand.
GAGAACGCGCGCCAGGGCTCGGGGATCACCCCCGACAACGCCCGCGAGCTGTTCCGCTCGGGCGCCAGCGCCATCACGCTGGGCGACCACGCCTTCAAGGACCGCGCGATCATCCCGCTGCTGGAGGACCCGGGCGAGCCGATCTGCCGCCCGGCCAACCTCGCCCTGGGCGCCCCCGGCAAGCGGATGGTCAGGATGGACATCCCCGGCCTGCCGCCCGTCTACGTCTTCACCGTCCTGGGGCGGATGTTCATGCCGCTCCCCAGCGACAACCCCTTCGAGGCCGTCGACCGCGAGATGAACGCGATCCGCGACCCGGCCGCGGCGGTGATCGTCGAGGTGCACGCCGAGGCCACCAGCGAGAAGCAGGCCCTGGCGTGGCACTGCCTGGAGAAGTGGACCAGCCCGGATCGCCCGCGGATCGTGGCGGTCGTGGGGACGCACACGCACGTGCAGACCGCCGACGCCCGGATCCTCGAGCACTCGCTGGCCGCGATGACCGACGTGGGGATGTCGGGCCCGCACCGGGGGGTGATCGGACGCTCGGCGGAGGCGACGGTGAAGGCGATGTCCACGCAGGCCCCGGTGCCGCTGGACGTGGCGACGGAGGACGTGCGGGCGTGCGGGTGCGTGGTGCGGTTCGACGCCGAGACCCGCCGGGCGATCGGGATCGAGGCGGTGGATATCGCGGTGCGCGAGTAGACTGACGACTGACGACGCCCGGAAGACCGTCCACAGAGATCACCGAGGCAGCACAGGGAACACAGAGGGGAAACAGTCCAGAGAGTTTCGGATTCAATCCTTTCCAACCAAGAGCCTGTGTCTTTCTCTGTGCCCTCTGTGCAATCTCTGTGATCTCTGTGGACGGTTTTCGGGGTGTCGCCGAATCGGAATCGCCGTGAAGATCGATCTCCACACCCACATCCTCCCCGAGCGCTGGCCCGACCTGCGCGAGCGGTACGGGTACGGCGGGTGGGTCGCTCTCGAGCACCATAAACCCTGCTGCGCCCGGATGATGATCGACGGCAAGGCCTTCCGCGAGATCGAATCCAACTGCTGGGACCCGCGCGTGCGGCTCGACGAGATGGGGCGGCTGATGGGGCTGCAAAGCGTGCAGGTGCTCTCGACGGTGCCGGTGATGTTCTCGTACTGGGCCAAGCCCGCCGATGCCCTGGACCTGGCGCGCCTGCTCAACGACCACATCGCCTCGGTGGTCCAGGATTTCCCCGACCGGTTCATCGGCCTGGGCACGATCCCCATGCAGGACCCCGACCTGGCGGTGAAGGAGCTGGAGAGGTGCGTGCTTGCTGCCGGGCGCGGCGGACTGGGGATGCCCGGCGTCCAGATCGGCACGAACGTCAACGGCAGGAACCTGGACGACCCCGGCGTCTTCGCCGTGCTGCAGGCGGCCGAGTCGCTGGGCGCGTGCGTGTTCGTGCACCCCTGGGAGATGCTCGGGCGCGACGGCGACGGTGGCTGGGGTCGCCTCGCCTCGTACTGGATGGCGTGGCTGGTGGGGATGCCGGCCGAGACGTGCATCGCGATCTGCTCGGTGTTGATGGGGGGCGTGCTGGACCGCCTGCCGCGGCTGAAGATCTGCTTCGCGCACGGCGGCGGGAGCTTCCCGGGAACGATCGGCCGGATCCAGCACGGGTTCGAGTCGCGAAAGGATCTGTGCGGGGTGAATACGGCAACCCCGCCGCGGGCGTTCCTGCGGCAGGCCGACGGCACGCCGGCGCGGTTCTACGTGGATTCGCTCGTGCACGACCCGGACGTGCTGCGGCACCTCATCGGGCTGATGGGCGCCGAGCGGGTGGCGCTGGGGAGCGATTACCCGTTCCCGCTGGGGGAAGAAACGCCGGGAGCGATGATCGAGGCGATGGGGGATCTGAGTGATGGAGTGAAGGGGAGGCTGCTGGGGGGGACGGCGGTGGAGTTCCTGGGCGCGCAGGTGCGCTCCAAGCTGGCGCCGGCGTCCGCGTGAAACCGCACGGGTCCAGAGCGGTTCTGATCGATCGGTGGATTCGCGCTCCGTTTGCGGGGAAGTCATGGACCTGCGCTGGAAGAGAATCCTCTGGCTCCAAGTCGGCGGCGCAGCCATCAATCTCCTCGCCGCGTGGGCCATCGTCGTCTGCATCCATAACACGGGTCCGCACTGGCAGACTGCTGCGAGTGGCTGGCCGCACCCTGTCAGCGCCGATTGGCCGCCCGCTACGCACGTCAACACCGGACCGGGCGCATTCGGTTTCCGCAACAGGAGCACCGTCGGCATTCGCCGGGGCACAGCCTCCGGTCCCGAGGCGGCCGAAATTGCGGTAATCAACCAGTTCGCCGCCGGCTGGCCGGTGCCGTGCTGGCGCTGGGAGGTGTGGCTGCGATGGGAGGAGTCACCAAGGATAAGCCCACGGAAGGAGTCGAGCGCGGGTATTCCGACACCGTCGATCTGGCAGAACGGCATCGATCCGCCGGACGAAATCTTTCATTTCAGCCGGTACGGCTGGAAGCGCCTCCCACTGCACCCCGGGCCGCTCGGCTTTGCCGTCAACACCGTCTTCCATGCGGCGGTTCTCTGGTGCGTCGTGCTCCTCGCGATCGCAGCCCGGCGCGCTATCCGCCGCCGAATGCTCCGCCACCGTTTCGGCCTATGCCCTGCGTGCCGTTACCCCATCGGTGTCTCCGCCATCTGCCCGGAGTGCGGCCAACCCGTGCAACCGGCCGCGTCAGCCGTCGCGTGCAAGTCTCCCTCCGCCGAGCCATAATCCCCGCATGCCGACGCCCCCCCCAGGCCCGCCACCCCCGGCTCCGCCCGCCTTCCGCGACACCGAGTCCTTCGCGCTCGACCTCGACCGCGCTGATCCCCTCCGCGCCGGCCGCGAGTTGTTCCACATCCCCACCGTCCGCGGCCTCACCGGCAAGACCGGCCCCGGGGCCGACGCCCCTTCGATCTACCTCACCGGCAACTCCCTGGGGTGCATGCCCCGCGCGGCCCGCGAGGCGGTGGTGCAGGAGCTCGACGACTGGCAGCACCTGGGCGTCGAGGCCCACCTCCGCGGCAAGCATCCGTGGCTGCCGTACCACGAGGGCTTCCGCGACATGGGGGCGCGCTTGGTGGGCGGGCGGCCCGGCGAGGTCGTGATGATGAACTCGCTGACGGTGAACCTGCACCTGATGATGGTCTCGTTCTACCGCCCGACGCCCGAGCGCTACCGCATCGTCATCGAGGACGCCGCGTTCCCCTCCGACTCCTACGCCGTGCAGACCCAGGCGGCGTTCCACGGGCTGGACCCGGCCGATGCGGTCGTGCGCCTGCGCCCGCGCGAGGGGGAGCACACGTTGCGGACCGAGGACATCGTCGAATACCTGCGCATGTCGGGGCGGCACGTGGCGCTGGTGCTGCTGGGCGGCGTGAACTACCTGACCGGGCAGTGGTTCGATATGCCGAAGATCACCGCCGCGGGGCACGAGGCGGGGGCACTGGTTGGGTGGGACCTGGCACACGGGGCGGGGAACGTGCCGACGCAGCTGCACGAGTGGGGGGCGGACTTTGCGGTGTGGTGCTCGTACAAGTACCTCAACGCCGGGCCGGGCGCGGTGGCGGGGTGCTTCGTGCACGAGAAGCATGGGAAGAACACGCAGTGGCGACCGGGGGGAGACGGCGGGCTGCCGCGGTTCGCCGGCTGGTGGGGGAACGAGCCGGCGATGCGCTTCAAGATGCGTCCGGAGTTCGTGGCCCGCGCAGGGGCGGATTCGTGGCAGCTTTCCAATCCGCCGATCCTGTCGATGGCGCCGCTGCGGACGTCGCTGGAGATCTTCGACAAGTTCGGCATCGGGGCGCTGCGTGAGAAGTCGATCAGGCTGACGGGGTACCTGGAGTGGCTGCTGACGACGAGGCTGGGGGAGAAGATCCAGATACTGACGCCGCGGGACCCGGGCGCCCGCGGCTGCGCACTCTCGATCGCCGTCAAGGCCCCGGATGCGCCGGCGGGCAAGGAGCTGCTGTCGCTGCTGGTCTCCCGCGGCGTGGCGTGCGACTTCCGCGAGCCCAATGTGATCCGGGCGGCGCCGGTGCCGCTGTACAACACGTTCCACGATGTGTGGCGGTTTGTGGATATCCTCGGTCAGGTCATGAGGAGCTGATTCATCATCCGGCGGGCGCGGAGATTCTCCGGCCTGTGTTGTGGTGAATCCCTCCGGGAAGCAGCATGGGTGTCGGTGACGGCAAGAGAGTAACGATCGCCGGCGCGGGGCTGGCCGGGGCGCTGGTGGCGTGCTACCTCGCGCGGATGGGGTACACCGTCGCCGTGTACGAGCGGCGGTCGGATCCGCGCGCAGCGGGGTACCAGGGGGGTCGGTCGATCAACCTCGCCCTCTCGGCCCGCGGCATCAAGGGGCTTGCCGGTGTCGGCCTGGCGGAGGAGATCCTGAAGGATGCGATCCCGATGCGCGGGCGCATCATGCACTCGCCGGCCGGGGCGACGGCCTTCCAGGCGTATTCGAAGAACCGCTCCGATGCGATCAACTCCATCTCGCGCGGCGGGCTGAACCTCGCGTTGATCAACGCCGCGGCGAAGCACCCCGACGTTTCCTTCCATTTCGATCATCGGTGCCTGGATGTCGATCTGGATGCGCCGGCGGTGCTCTTCGAGCACGAGGTCGAACCCGCGCCCCCCTCCCGTCCAGGCGAGCCCGGAGGCAAGCCGCGGGTGCAGATGGTGCGCGCCGAGTCGGACCTGGTGATCGGCGCCGACGGGGCGTTCAGCGCCGTGCGCGGGAGGATGCAGAAGGCGGAGCGGTTCGATTACTCGCAGGAGTATCTGGAGCACGGGTACAAGGAGCTGCACATCCCCGCCTGGGGAGCGACGGAGCGACGAAGCGCCGGAGCGACGGAGGGGGCGTTCGCGATGGAGCCCAACGCCCTGCACATCTGGCCGCGGGGCGGGTCGATGATGATCGCGCTGCCCAACCCCGACAAGAGCTTCACGTGCACGCTCTTCTGGCCGTACCGGGGGCCGCACGGGTTCGAGAACCTCAACACGCCCGCGCAGATCGAGCGGTTCTTTCAGCTGCACTACCCCGACGCCGTGCCGCTGATGCCGACGCTGGTGGAGGATTTCCAGCGGAACCCGGTGGGGTCGCTGGTGACGGTGAAATGCCGGCCGTGGCACCACGAAGGAAAGGTTGTGCTGATCGGTGATGCCGCGCACGCGATCGTGCCGTTCTTTGGGCAGGGGATGAACTGCGCGTTCGAGGACTGCGTGTCGCTGGCGGAGTGCCTGCAGGAGGCGGGGGGCGATGCGTCCCGGGCCCTGCCGATATACCAGCAGCGTCGCAAGGAGAACGCCGATGCGATCGCCGGGATGGCGCTGGAGAACTTCATCGAGATGCGGGACAAGGTGGCCTCGCGGGTGTTCCGATGGAAGAAGAGGCTCGAGCACGGGCTGCACGCCATCTTCCCGGAGAAGTTCATGCCGCTGTACAACATGGTGAGCTTCTCGACGATCCCGTACGCCGAGGCACGCCGCCGTGCGGCCGAGCAAGCGCGAATCCTGTGGCTGGCGGGGATCGGGGCGTGCGCTCTCTTAGGGGGCGCTCTGGCGCTGGCGATCGTGTATGCGCGCTTGTAGGAGGGTCTCTGGTGAGTCCTCAGGAGATCAACGTGACGTCCGCGACGCCCCCAACCTCTCCCCGCCCGCCGATGCGCCCCGAGCCCAAGCCCGGAGAGCCGTACTGCAGCAACTGCGGGTACGTCCTCACGGGCGCCACCGAGACGACCGTCTGCCCCGAGTGTGGCAAGCCGCTGGTGGATGTGCTGGTGCGCGGGCGCGTCGCGTGGGGCTCCAAGGCGCGCCGGTACCGGAGCGAGGCGACGCTCTTCGGCGTGCCCGTGATCGATGTCGCCCTCGGCATCGATGAAGAAGGCCGGCGCGGGCGGGCCAAGGGGATCATCGCCATCGGCGACATCGCCACCGGCGGGATCGCCATCGCCAACTCCTGGGCCGTCGGCGTCGTCGCGTTCGGCGGCGGCGGGGCCACGGGCGTGTGCGCCCTCGGCGGCGGGTGCTCGATCGGCCTGCTGACAGCGCTGGGGGGCGGAGTCGGCCTGGGCGGGCTGGCGCTTGGGGGGGTGGGCGCGGGCGGCATCGCCAGCGGGGGGGTTGCGCTGGGGTTCATCGCGCAGGGAGGGGTGGCGATCGGCTGCTACGCACGCGGCGGGTCCGTCATCGGTGTATACACCTTTGGCCCGAATCCCGCGACGCGCTCGCAGAGAGCGATGGACATGTTCCAGCGCCTGGAGGGGATCATCGGCTCGCCGAACTCGCAACTGTCGATGATGAAGCCCATCTTCTTGATCGGCGGGATCGACATTACGGTGGCCGCGGCGGTCCTGGTCGTGGCGTTGTATGGGCACCGGCGGGCGACACGCCGCGGGGCGGGGGGGGTCGGGGGCAGGCCCGCATGATCTACGACATCACCCCGCCCATCACGATCGACCCTCCCCTCCCGGTGTGGCCCGGCGATACGCCGCCGACGCGCCAGGTGCTGTGCGACATCGCCCGGGGCGACACCGTCACGCTCAGCACACTGCATGCCACCGTGCATCTGGGCGCGCACGCCGACGGGCCGAACCACTACGGCGCTGGGGCGCCGGGGATCGGCGAGCGCCGGCTGGAGCACTACCTTGGGCCGTGCCAGGTGATCGATGCCAAGGTGGAGCGCGGGGCGCGGATCGGGCCGGGCGATCTGGCGGGCGGGATCGGGGCGGTGCGGCAGCCGCGAGTGCTCTTCCGAACCGGGACGTTCCCCGATCCCACGAACTTCAACGAGGATTTCGCGGCCCTCTCGGTCGAGCTGGTGGATGCCCTCGCCGCGAAGGGCGTGATCACCGTGGGGATCGATACGCCCAGCGTGGACCTGTTCTCGTCGAAGGACCTGCCGGCGCACAAGGCGATCCTGCGGCATGACATGGCGATCATCGAGGGCATTGTGCTTGACCGTGCCGTGGTCACACCGATGTCCACCGCGCACCCGGAGCCGGGCCGGTTGAACGAGCCGATCGCTATCCTCGACCTCTCCGTGCGCGCCGCGGCGTGCCTGAAGAGCGCCGGCATTGCCACGATCGGTCAACTCTCCGGGAGGACCGCCTCGCAGTTGCTCCAGATCCGTGCATTCGGGCGGACCAGCCTGCGCGAGGTCCAGACCAAACTCCGCCGTCTGGGGCTTGCGCTTGCGTCGGGGCCGGGTTCCACAGATGCGAGGACCGACGACGAGAGAATCGAGGCGGCGGTACCCGCCGGGGTATACGAGCTTATCGCGCTGCCGCTGAAGCTCATGGGTTTCGACGCAAGCCCGGTCCGCGCGGTGCTGCGCCCGCTGGAATCAGTTCCAGCGGACAAGGCCAAGCCACGCCGTCGTCGGGCTGCTCGACGATCGCGATAGGGGCGACGAGCATCGAACAACTCACGCGACGGTCGCCACGACCTTCACCTCGAACGCGATCGGCGTGTTCCCCCCCTGCGGCAACGCCGTGATCCCGATGGTCGTGCGTGTCGGCTGCGTCGGCCCGGGCGGGAAATACTCCGCGTACACCTTGTTGTACAGGGAGAAGTCCCGCTCCAGGTCGGTCAGGAAGACCTGCACGTCGACGATGTCTTCCCATCGCGAGCCGGCTTCGCCCAGGATCAGCCGCACGTTCTCGAAGCACGAGCGAATCTGCGCCTCGATGTCGTAGCTCACCATCTTCCCGGCCGCGTCGACCTTCACGCCAGGGATCTCCTTGCTGCCGCGACGGCGCGGCCCCACGCCCGAGAGAAAGAGCAGGTTCCCCACCCGGCGCGCGTGCGGGTACGCGCCCACCGGCTCGGCCGCCTTGGAACTGCTGATGCTCCGATCGCTCATGCCGCGCACCTGTGGACGTTTGCCCGACGCCGCTCACTTCGGGGGCCGCACCTCGCCAAGCGCCTTCTCGAGCTGCTCGATCCCCTTGTTCCCCCTATAGAGCTGCCCGACAACATTGCCGTTGCGGTCGATGAGCACCGTGGTCGGGAAGGCGTGGATGCCGTACGCGGCCGTGGTCGCACCCCTGGCCTCCCCCTCATGCCCCTCGATCTTGACCTCTCCGCCGCCGTCGAGCGCGACCAGGAAGGGGAGGTCCTTGCCGCTCCAGATCTCGCGCCGGGCCTGCTCCAGCTTCGCGTCCATCTCCGCGATGTCCGCGACAGAGTCGTCGTGCACGGCGACGATCACCAGGCCGCGGTCCTTGTACTTGTCGTGCGTCTCCATCAGCTCCGGCATGCTGTGCACGCACGGGCCGCACCAGTAGCCCCAGAAGTCCAGCAGCACGACTTTTCCCTTGAGGCTCGCGAGTGTCACCGGTCCGCCGTTCTTCCACCCCTTGATCTGCGACAGCTCGGGGGCGGGCCTCCCGGTCAGCTCCGCCAGGCGGCTGGGCGGGAGGTCGATCTCGACCGCGAGGGCCTTCTGGCCGGGCTCGATCTTCACCATGCGGTGCTCGGTGTCGGTGTCGCGCCCGTACGCGGTGAGCTTGTACTCGCCCGGTGGAAGCCAGAAGTCGTGCACGCCGTCGCGCGCGTCGCACTGCATCGGGCGCATGTCGCCCCAGAAGACGTACACGTTGGCCCAGCCGAGCTTGCCGCCAACCTTCTCCAGCCCGGTGCTCGTCAGATGCGCCGCGACGCGGCAGGCCGGGTGGAGCGTGACCTCCAGCGTGCCGCCGATGTCCTTGTCCTCGACTTTCGCCATGCCGATCCGCCCGGCGCCGTCGGTCGCCTTGTCCCAGGCGATGACCGGCATAGGGCGGGCCCCGCCCCGCTGGTAGAAGAGGAGCTTGGCGTTCACGCGCGCGAGGCCACCAGAGTCTGTTGCCATGGCCGGGCCGTCCTCCTCGCCCGCCAGCGTCAGCTTCGGCTCGGCGCTCTCGTCGATGGACCGGTGCAGGAGTGAGCCCACCATCACACCCCGCGCGGGCTTGCCGGCCTCGTCCACCACGCGGATGGTCACGGTCTGGCCCGTCGCGGCCGGCTGCTTCGGCGGGCTCTCGGGGCCCTTCGCGCCGCTGCTCTCCTGCGCCCAGGCGCCGGCGGCCAGCGCCAGCCATCCCACCAGGCTCACCGTGATCACGCTGCCAACTCTGCGCATGGTCCTCTCCGTTCCTTTGATCAGCGGCGAACGCGCCGCTTGGCCGGCTTGCTCCCCGTGCGGCCGGGCGCCCGCTTCACCGTCTTCTTCGCCCGCGCCGCCGGTCTGGCCCGACCGTTCCCCGTCGCCGACGGCAGCGTGAACGCCCCCGCGCGCTCGATCACGGTGCCGCAGTTCCCGCACGTCCGCTGCGCCACCGGCCCGCCCCAGAACGCCTCCATGATCACCTTCAGGTCCTCGTCAATCTTCTTCAGCTGCCAGCGGGCCTCGTGCACCAGCTCGTCGCACTTGCCACAGTACCAGCGCAGCCCGTCCAGCTCCCCCTCGGGACGCGGGAACTCCACGATCAGCCCCACTGTCCCCGCCGGCCTCTGAGGCCGGTGCGGCAGCCAGCGCGGCAGCAAATACAGCTCTCCCTCGCGGATCACCACATCCCGGGGTGGGCTCCCGTCCAGCGGCCGCACACGCAGGGCGATATCCCCCTTGAGCTGGTAGAACAGCTCCTCCGTGGGGTTCACGTGGAAGTCGTTGCGTGTATTGGGGCCGCCCGAGACGAACAGGATCACGTCCCTGGAGTCCGTGAAGAGCTGCTTGTTGCTGACCGGCGGCGTCAGGTGCTGCCGGTTCTCCCGGATCCACTTCTGCAGGTTGATGGTCGTAAACAGCGACATCGGGCCTCCCTCGGTCCCGCCACCCGGCGAATAGAGTACCGGGGAGGAAAGGAGCGAGCCGCGAAGAAGTGAGCATCGAGCACTGAAGAGGTGACCGGGGAATGGCCACCGAACACCCTCCTCCTCTTCTGCTCACCGCTCACTGCTTACTGCTCACTTCCCCAGCAGACCGATCTATACCCCGATGTCCCTCGGCCGCATCTCACCCGCCAGCATGTTCCACCGGCGCCTCCTTCTTCTGGGCGTCCTGGTGGCCCTTGGCATGATCGCCCCGGTCCTCCAGCTCTTCCGCTGGACGATACTCCACGGGCAGGAACTGCGCGAGCAGGCCGAGGGGTACCTCGTCACCTGGCGCTGGCTCCCGACCACCCGCGGGAAGATCCTCGACCGGCGCGGGCGGGTGCTGGCCCAGGACCGCCCGTCCTTCGACATCGCGGTGGACTACCGCGTCATCACCGGCGAATGGGCGTACACCCAGGCCGCCCGGCGCGTCCACGCCCTGCCGCGCGAGGTCCGTTTGAGCCTCACGCGCCCAGAGCGCCGCGACCTGATCGAGCAGTACGTCCCGGACTTCCAGGCGCGCCTCGAGGTGATGTGGAACGACTTCTGCCGCCTGGGCAACATCTCGCGCCCGGAGCTCGAGGAGCGCAAGGACGTCATCAAAAAGGAGGTGCAGAAGAAGATCGCCTCGGCACGGGCCCGCCGGCTGCAGAAGATCGAGGACGAGGCCGCCGCGGCCGGTGTCGAGCCGCGCATCAAGCCCGGCGAGCTTGACCGCGCCATCACCGAGCAGCTCAGCACGCACATCCTGCTCAACAACGTCGACGACCGCACCGCCTTCGACTTCCTCCGCCTGACGCAGGACATCGAGACCACCGGCGACGACTCCACCGCCGACCAGCCCCAGCACCTCCCCGGGGTGAGCGTCATCGACTCCCGCTCGCGCGACTACCCCTACGACACGCTCGATGTCACGGTCGACCGCTCCGACTTCCCCGGCACGCTCAAGTCGGCCTCACCCGTCACCGTCCACGTCGACGGCGTCGCCACCCACGACCTGGGGTGGATGCGCCACCGCGTCTACGCCGAGGACAACAAGGACCGCCCGCGCACGCTCCCCGACGGTTCGCTCAACCGCGCCTACTACCTCGAGGACGAGTCCATCGGCAGTGCCGGCATCGAGCGATCCGCCGAAGACGACCTCCGCGGCCTCCGCGGCATCAAGACCAACAGACTCGATACCGGCGAAACCTTCGAGTCCGACCCTGTTCCGGGCAAGGACGTCCAGCTCACCCTCGACATCCTCCTCCAGGCCCGCATCCAGGCCCTCTTCGCCCCCGAGCTGGGCCTGGCGGTCGTCCAGCCCTGGCACCGCACGTCGCACGCCGACGAGGAGCTCCCCCGCGGCGTGCCGCGCCTGGGCGAGATCCTCGCCGGCGCCGCCGCGGTGATCGACATCGACACCGGCGATATCCTGGCGCTGGTTACCTCGCCCACCTTCTCGCACGCCGAGCTTGCGGAGCAGCCCGAGGCGGTCTTCCACGACAAGACCTGGACGCCCGCCCTCAACCGCGCCATCTCGCAGCCCTATCCGCCCGGCTCCATCGTCAAGCCCCTCATCCTCTGCGCCGCATCCAA